>JBEPWT010000084.1:0-12121 GCA_041642275.1 Desulfopila sp.
ACTGACGGAAATATGCCGAGAGCATAAGTGCTTTCCGACTATGCTTGCCAGGGGATTTTTCTGGGAGAACTGAACCCCTGGGGGAAGACCGGCCCATGGAAGCGTCACATCTTCTCGGAGCATCCTTTGCATGCGATTGCGGCAGGTGTCATTCGGTGCCGACCAAGCATTTTCTCTATGGCGAAGAAGTATTCTCCCAACTGCCGTCCCTGGTAAAAGAGTATGTCGGCGGGCGCGGTTGTCTGGTTGTAGCTGATCAGCGGACCTTCGAGGTGGCGGGGAAAGAGGTGCTCGAGGCGCTCATGTCGGCGGGGATCAAATGCACCTCTTTTCTGGTCCCCGACGGCGAGGAGGGGACGCCGGCGGCCGATGAGCCCACCAGGGATCTCATCCGCGCCGAAACGGCGGCCGCCGATCTCTATATCAGTGTCGGCAGCGGCGTCATAAACGATCTGGTCAAATGGGTGGCATTTCTCGAGGACAGTCCTTATATCAGCGTGGCCACGGCGGCCTCGATGAACGGCTACGCCTCCGCCAATGTCGCCGCCACCGTCGACGGTCTCAAGGTGCTCTTCCATGCCCGGGCGCCGGAGGCGGTCATCGCCCATCCCGGCATCATCATCAAGGCCCCCTATGAACTGACGACCTCCGGTCTGGGGGATGTACTGGCAAAGCCCGTGAGCTCGGCGGACTGGAAGCTCAACCAGCTTCTTTTCGATGAGTACTACTGCCAGTTTTCCGTGGATCTGCTAAGAGATCTGGAGCCGGTGTATCTCAACAGGCCGCAGGATCTGAAAGAAGGCCGGGAAAAGGGTTTTGCCGCCCTTTTCAAGGCCCTGCTCTACTCGAGCATCGCCATGACCGTCACCGGCACCTCATCGCCTGCCTCCGGCGGCGAGCATCTCATCTCCCACACCCTCGATATCGTCGCCGCCCGGGATGGCAATACCCACGATCTGCACGGCCGTCAGGTGGGGGTGAGCTCCATCCTCATGGCCGCCCTGTACCAACGCATTCTGGCCATCGACAGGCCCCGCTTCATCGAGCCGCCGTCCCGGGTAAACGAAGAATACTGGGGGCGCTTGAGCGGTATCGTCGCCGGCGAATATGAGAAAAAACTGCCGAAGATGCGCCAGGCTGCCTCCTTGCTGGCACGGCCTGAACAGTGGCGGAGACTGCAGGCGGCAATCGCCCCCAGCCTCATGCCGCCTGAACGTCTCAAGCACTGTCTCGAGCAGGCCGGCGGCGCCCATCGCTTCAGCGATATTCGCCGAGGCGGCCGGGCCGTGAGCCGGGAAGATTTTCTTCTGGCAGTCTGTAACGCATATCAGATGCGGGCGCGGTTCACCGTCCTCGACCTGGCCGTACTGCTGGCAATGGTTCCCGCCGAAATCGAGGAGCTGTGCGACAGGTGGGTCGGCCCGTAGTTCGCTTGTCGGTCGGCGTAAAAAAATATTGATTACGCATGAAACTCAGCCTGACCTCTTGCAAGGGGGCCGGGTTGCTCATTTCGCGGGTGTCTGCAGCCTGGACGGCTGCAGTGGGGCCCCCATGGACGGGTTTATGGCGTCCCGTGAAATGAGCAACCCGGTCCCCAGACGCGTAGCTGAAATTCATTGGTAATCAGCAGAAAAAAAATTAAAGAAGGAGGGTAAAGGCTACATGGTATCCCTGAACAGTTCCCTGCCAATGAGCATCCTGCGGATTTCCGAGGTGCCGGCGCCGATTTCGTAGAGTTTGGCATCCCGGAGAAACCTGCCGGTGGGGTAGTCATTGATATAGCCGTTGCCGCCGAGACACTGGATCGCCTCAAGGGCCATCCAGGTTGCTTTTTCTGCGGTAAAGAGAATGACGGAAGCGGCATCCTTGCGGATTTTCGATCCCCGGTCGGCGGCTTTGGCCACGGTGTAGACATAGGAGCGGCAGGCGTTCCAGGTGGAATACATATCGGCGAGTTTTCCCTGCATAAGTTCAAACTCACCGATGGGCCGGCCAAACTGCACCCGGTCATGGACATAGGGAATGACGATATCCATACAGGAGACCATTATTCCCAGAGGCCCGCCGGCGAGAACCAGCCGTTCGTAATCGAGCCCGGACATCAGCACCTGCACCCCTCTGTCGAGGATACCGAGGACGTTTTCCTCGGGGACGAAACAGCGGTCGAATACCAGTTCGCAGGTGGGAGAGCCCCGCATGCCGAGCTTGTCGAGTTTCGGCGAGGTGGAGAAACCATCCATCTCTTTTTCCACCAGAAAGGCGGTGATTCCCTTGTCGACCATCTTCGGTGTGGTCTTGGCATAGACCACCAGCACATCCGCGTGGGGACCGTTGGTGATCCACATCTTGGTGCCGTTGAGAACATAACCGCCGGCGACCGGGTTGGCGGTCATGCGCATGGAGACGACGTCGGAACCGGCTCCGGCCTCGCTCATGGCCAGTGCGCCGATATGCTCCCCGGAGATCAGTTTCGGCAGATATTTTCTTTTTTGCTCTTCATTGCCGTTGCGGCGTATCTGGTTGACACAGAGGTTGGAATGGGCGCCGTAGGCAAGCCCGACGGAAGCCGACCCCCGGCTGATCTCTTCCATGGCAATGACATGTTCGAGGTAGCCCATGCCGGCACCGCCGTATTCCTCGTCGACGGTTATGCCCAGCAGGCCCAGTTCCCCCATTTTCGGCCAGAGCTCCAGAGGAAACTCGTCGTTTTTGTCGATCATGTCCGCCAGGGGAGCTATTTCGTCGCCGACGAATCCCTGCACGGATTCACGCAGTAAATTGGCAGTCTCTCCCAAGCCGAAGTCCAGTTGAGCGTATGTTTTCATATCTACTCCTGGGGTGTTCCATTGAAGCGTGGGCCGGAAACAGCCACGCTGGCTGTCTCTTCCGTCTTTGGCGCAGGCGGTGGTTTTGCCGGGGCTATGTTTTCAATTCCTCTCTCTCAGCGAAAAATTCGAGAACTTCCGGGTTCTTCAATGCATCTTTGTTCTTCACTTCCTGGCCGTGAATAATCTTCTGGACCGCAAGCTCCACCTTTTTCATGTTCAAGGTGTAGGGTATATCCGGGACCTCGAGAATTTTGGCCGGAACATGGCGGGGGGAGGCGCCGTTTCGGATATCCGTCCTGATTCGCTGGCGCAGGGACTCATCGAGTTCGCAGCCCGGGGTGAGCTTGACAAAGAGTATAACCCTGGTGTCATTCCCCCATCGCTGGCCGACGACGACACTGTCCTCGATTTCCTCGATCTGTTCGACTATCCGGTAGATCTCGGAAGTGCCTATACGCACCCCGCCGGGATTCAGGGTGGCATCAGAGCGGCCATACATTATCAGCCCGCCGCGTTCGGTCACCTCGATGAAGTCGCCGTGGGTCCATACCCCGGGGTAGTGGTCATAGTAGGCGGAATGATATTTGCCGCCGTCCTCATCATCCCAGAAATAGACGGGCATGGAGGGAAAGGGGGCCGTACAGACCAGCTCACCCTGCCTGCCGATAACCGCCTGGCCGGACTCATCGTAGGCGAATACCTTCATGCCCAGCCCTCGGCACTGAAGCTCGCCGCTGTATACCGGAGCCATGGGGTTGCCGAGGGCGAAGCAGCCGTTGAGATCGGAGCCGCCGGAAATGGAGGCCAGGAGCACATCTTCTTTTATGTCGCTGTAGATGAAGGAAAAGTCCTCCGCTGACAGCGGTGATCCGGTGGAGAGTATGGTCTTCAGCGGTGCAAGATCATAGTTGTGCCGCGGTTTGACGCCGGAGGCCTTCAGCGCGGCGATATAGCCGGCGCTGGTGCCGAAGATGGTGATTTTCTCGTCTTCAGCCATCTGCCAGAGGCTGCCGGCATCCGGGTAAAAAGGATTGCCGTCGTAGAGAACCACGGCGGCGCCAACGCCTAAGGAGGCCACCAGCCAGTTCCACATCATCCAGCCGCAGGTGGTAAAATAAAAGATGGTGTCATCGTCTTTCAGGTCGGTATGCAGAATCAGCTCCTTGAGCTGATGGATGAGCACGCCGCCGCCGCTCTGGACCATGCACTTGGGCAGTCCCGTGGTGCCGGAGGAGTACATGATGTAGAGGGGATGATCGAAGGGCAGCTGGACAAAATCGATTTGTTCGCTTTCATTGTCGACAAAATCCTCGAAGAGGACCGAGCCGGGCAGTGTCGCCGCGGTCGTGCTTTCTTCAAGATAGGGAACAATGACAATCCGTTCCAGCGACGGGAGTTGCTCTGCTATTTCAGTGATTTTTCCCAGGCTGTCAATCCATTTGCCTTTAAAGTAATAACCGTCGCCGGTGAACAGGACTTTGGGCCGTATCTGGCCGAAGCGGTCAAGTACGCCCTTGATGCCGAAATCAGGCGAGCAGGAGGACCACAAACAGCCGATGCTTGCCGCCGCAAGCATGGCTATGACCGTCTCGTGCCGGTTGGGCATGAAGCCCACCACTCTGTCTCCGGCTGAAACTCCCAGTTCCTTTAGAGATGATGCCGTGCGGGCAACACAGCGGTACAGCTCTTCGTAGCTCATGCGTATTCTGAGCCTGTCCTCTCCCCGGAAAACCAGAGCGGTCCGCTCATCGCGGAAACGGAGAAGATTTTCGGCGAAGTTGAGCCTGCTGCCGGCAAACCAGGCGGCGTCCCGCATCGAGTCCGGGTTCTTCAGCACTTTTTCATACTGGCGGGAGGCAATGATGGGGATAAAATCCCAGATCGTCTGCCAGAACAGCGCCGGATTGTCCACCGACCATTGATAGAGTTCGTTGTAATCGGAAAAAGACTGATCATGTCTGGTGTTGACGGTCTGCATGAACCTGTACATATTCGACCCTTCAACCCGCCTTTTCGATGGAGTCCATAATGGTTGCATGTCAATTGCCTCCCCCTCTGGAATGGAACCCTGGCGCCAGTTTTTCTGGCTCAGTCTTTTTTTTCGCTTGTTGCCGGCGTGCCCGCTGTCTTCTCGTGTTTGTTCCTCGTTTGGAAAGGATGTCTTTTTTTCTGTCTTTGCGCAGGCAGCGTTTTGCTCATATCATACCCAAAAAAGGTGGACTTGTGAAAGGGACGGCTGGTACAAAAAGCGTCATTGCCAATTCACTTGCCGGGCATGCTTCTAGAGTGTGCCCACCCACAGGACGAAACTCACCGCGCTGTTGTTGTTGATTATTTTCTGCCTCTCGGTATTCGCCCAGAAATGGGCGGCATCGCCTTCGGTGAGGGCATGGGTCTCCTCTCCCAGCACGAGTTCCACCTCTCCCTTCAACACACAGAGTACTTCCTGCCCGGCCTTGATGTTTTTCCGGACCGGAATCGATTTGCCGGGTTCTATCACAAGCACGGAGGAATCGATGACCTTCCTGTCATCCGGAGCAAAGAACCGTTGAGTGGCAAAACCGGTATAGGAGAGATCGACATCGTCCCAGTCCGATTTTTTGATAATGACGATCCGTTTCTTCTTCGAAACCTGGGTCAACAGATCGCCAGCCTCAACGTCTAAGGCGTTGCAGATGCGGATCAGGGTATTGACGGAGGGGGAGTTGACATCATTTTCCACCTGACTGAGAAAACCCTCGGAGATCGACGCCTTCTCCGCCACGTCTTTCAGTGTCATCTTCTTCTTTTTTCGATGTTTCCTGATAAGTGTGCCGATATTCATAAATGGTGCGGAATGCAAGAGTGCGAGCAGAATCCAATTGACATTGGTTGATTTTTGATATTAGTTAATATTAATCTATAAGAAATAATTATACCAGCGAAATTGTTGTGCGGACAGGCGTTCACCGTCAGGGGAGCGTCATCTCCGCAGAAAAAGATGTGCGAAGGAGCGTGGCGATTTTTATGAAAACAGGAGGGATCCTGATGTTTTCAGGGCTCTCGATACGGCAGGTATCCGAAACCGGTTCATCCTCGAGCGGCTTTTCCGGAGCGCTGTACTCAAGAATGTGAGCGCGGGTATGATGAATTGGGCAAATACCGGGAATGAGGGCTGAGTTATGGGCGTTGCAGTGTTAGGGATGGGCATCTGCGGCTTTACTCCCACATCGACAGGATTGTCGTACCGTGAGATGATTGCCAAGGCTGCAAAGATGGCATACAGGGATGCGGGCGTCACCATCGATCTGATTGATGGCGCCGTGTCGGCAGAAGAAGATTTTCCGTCGGGCTATTCCATCGCCGACGAATATGTCCCCGATCAGCTGGGCATGGTGCGGAAACCGGTCTATACCATACCCGGTGATTTCATGCATGCCGTGGCCTCGGCGGCCATGCAGATCGAAACGGGCCGTTTCGATATTCTTGTCGTCGAATCGTACAGCAAGGCCTCGAATGTGCTCACCAAGGATGAAATGACCCGCTTCGCCTTCGATCCGGTCTACAACCGCTTCGGCGTCTCGCCGCACTGGCTGGCGGGGCTGGAGCTCAACTCCTTCCTGATGGAAAGCGAATACACCATCGAGGAGGTGGCTGAAGTCGTGGTCAGCAACCGTGGTGCAGCCATCAGCAGCATCACCTCACCCTACGGCGACAACTTCACCATCGACGATATCCTCGATGCCCGGCCGGTGGCGCTGCCCCTGACCGAACTCATGGTGGCCGGGTATGCCGACGGTGCCGTCATCGCTGTAGTGGGCAGCGACGAAGCGGCGAAAAAATACGCGAGAAGCCCCGCCTATCTTGCCGGTATCGGCTGGGGGTCCGGCAACTCCATACTCGAGCGCCGGGATCATAGTTTTTCAGCCGGTACGGCAGTCGCCTCCAGGCGAGCCTATGAGGAGGCCAGCGTCGTCTCCCCCTATGAGGAGATCGACGCCTTCTTCGTTTCCGATGTGTATGCCCACCGCCAGTTGATGCACCTTGAGGCCCTTGGTGTTCACGGCACCCAGAGGCCGGTGGTCAACCCCAATGGCGGGGCGCTGGGAGGCGGCGATCTGTTCGAGGCAACAGGCGGTGCCCGTCTCTATGAGGCATTCACGCAACTTCGCGGCGAAGCCGGTCCCTGCCAGACAGCGGTGGATCGCGTACTGGTGCATGCCTGGCGGGGGATTCCCACCGATTCCTGCGTCGTCGCCATTCTGGACAATGAGAGGAGGTCGTCATGAGTAATCGCGTAGCTGTAATAGGGGTAGGGATGACCAAATTCATGCGCCGGGCACAGGAGACGCCGGGCGAGCTGGCGGCCGAGGCGGTGCGCATGGCCCTGGAAGATGCCGGTCTTGAGAGAGATGACATAGACGCCGTAACCCTGGGCACCGCCCCCGATGCCTTTGACGGCATTCATATGAAAGGAGAACATCTGATTGCCGGTGCCGGCGGTGTCGACAAACCCTATATGCGGCACTTCATCGGCGGCGCGACCGGCGTCATGAGCCCGATACACGGTTGGATGCATGTTGCCTCGGGTAAATACAACACCTGCATGGTGGTGGCCGAAGAAAAGATGTCTTCCTGTTTTCCCCATCCGGCAGGGGCGTTTGTGACCATTTTCGACCGGGTTACCGAGCAGCCGCTGGAATTGACGCTGATTCATATCTTCGCCCTGGAGATGGCCCGCTTCATGCACGTCTACGGCTACAGCGAAAGAGAACTCGCTGAAATTTCGGCAATGATTAAACGCAACGCCCTTAACCACCCGGCGGCCCAGACCGCCGTAGATATCAGCGCCGACGATGTCTTGAATTCGCCGCTGCTCTCCTGGCCGGTGAAGCGGTTCGACATCAGTCCCACCTCCGATGCCGCCGTGGCCATCATTCTCGCCAACGAGCGGATCGCCCGGGCCTTGAAAAAGGCGCCGGTGTTCATAGAAGGCGTGGGCTTTCGACTGGAGACCGCCTACTGGTGTACCCGCGACCTCTGTTATCCCGATTATGTGGCCATGGCGGCGCGGGACGCCTACGCAATGGCCGGCATTGTCGATCCTGTGCGGGACATCGACTTCTTCGAGCCCTACGATCCCTTCGATTACAAGGCCCTGCATCATCTCAACGCCTTGCTGCTGGACAAGACCGGCCGGACGGTGAGGGAGCTGTTCGAATCGGGCAACCTGCAGCCCGAGGGCAGCCATCCCATCTGTCCCTCCGGCGGCGCCCTGGGCGTGGGCAATCCGATTGCCGCCACGGGGCTTATGAAAATAGCCGAACTCTACTTCCAGCTCAGCGGTCAGGCCGGCAAACGGCAGCTGCAAAGAAGGCTGCGCCGCGGAGTGGCTCAGGCCTGGGGCGATTTGATGCAGGCCGGCACAGTGGTGGTGATGGGCGCCGACGGCGCCTCCCCAATCACTTCCTCCCGCTGGAATGATATGAAGCGCGAGGACCTGCCGGGTACGCCCATCAAGTCGGTGGATGAAGTGGCGAATATAGCCGATACTCCGGACCTTCGCTATGCCTGGGATAACGGCTTTGCCATTTCCACCTACCTCGATGGCCTGAAAAAGGGGAAGATTCGCGGCAGCCTCGATACCCGCACCAATCGCATGATGGTCCCGGCACGGTCGTTTTCGGAGATAGGCGATCTGGCGCCGGTGACGAATTATTTCGATATTGGTGATACCGGCGTCGTCAAGACCTTCACCATCTCTCATATCAACTGGGACAGTTCGCCCCTGGCCAAAGGCAAGGTCAATATTTTTGCAGTCATTGCTCTTGACGGCATAAATGAAGATATGGGGTTGGTGCACAAGCTCGGCGATATCGAACCCGAAGATGTGGAAATCGGCATGCGGGTCAAGGCGGTGTGGAAACTGAAGGCCAAACGCAGCGGCGACATTCTCGACATCAAATATTTTGCGCCGCTGGGCGAGGGCAAGATCAAGCTCGACATCAAACAGATCAAACCGGTGGAGATGGATGTTTTGTCCATGGCGCAGAAGCTGGGCAAGATCCCGTTGTCATACCGCTATACCGCCGGTATTGCCGGCTCGAAGTTCTATGCCGATCTCGGCAAGGGGAAGATAAACGGTACCTACTGCGCGGCGCGGGACGAAGTGGTGATTCCCCCGGCCATGTTCGATGAGGAAACCCTGGATATGCTCGATCCTGAGACCGATGCAAGAGAGATCGACCCCGGTAGTGGTCGTATCAGGTCCTTCACGGTGGTTTTTGAAGATCGTCAGGGCCGCCTGCTGGAAAAGGAGCAGGTTGTGGTGCAGGTCGAGTTCCCCGGTGTTGCCGGCTCTGTTTTCGGATTGCTGGAGGGGGTCGCAGGCGATGGGGTAGAGGAAGGAATGGCCGTAAAGCTGGCAGGAGGCGGGACCATGGACGGTCCGGATAGGGTTGTCTTTACCTTGAAAGAGACGCCGCAGCCGGTGAAGCTGAAAAAATAGGGTTCTTCCGTATTGAACCATATGCCTCAGGCAGGCAGAAGACGGAAGACAAAAAGGCTTGCTGCCGCAAGGTCATTGTCTGTCATTGTGGCGCAGGCCGCAATCCATAATGTTGGTCAGGTGAATGGCGACGTGATGACTTTTTACGAGATCATCTCATTTGGCGTGGGCAGACCCGGCAGCGACCGGATCTGCCGCTTTTGATCTGTAGGGCCGTGAACCTGGCCACCCCCAGTTGTTGTATTGGGTATCTGCCGTGCTACTCCCTGCTGTAGAATGGCAGGAGGACGGTTTTGGAAATGGTTATTGCTATTCCTTTAAAAGCATGGTAACCACTCGATAATGAATGGCTAAACCGGTAAAATCGGGCTGCCCGTCCGCCCAGGGATGAAGCGGGAGGGGGGCGCAGGCGTCTTTTTCACAAAAAAATTCGCAGGTTTTACAGGAGAAGGAAAAAGACTATTTATCTGGTACCAAGAAAATGCCGTATCGGCCTGCTGTGCTCGTCGCAGATGATGAAAAGGTATGCCTGATAGTTGCTGACAAATTGCTTGAGCACCTTGGTTTGCGGGCAATTCATGCCCATGACGGTGCTGAGGCGGTCAGTCTCTATCAGCGGTACAGAGAAGAGATTGTGTGCGTGCTTCTCGATATCAACATGCCCAATATGAACGGTGTCGAGGCCTTAAACCGTCTCAAGGAAATAGACGATGACGTCAAAGTCATCATCGTTTCTGGCTATGTTACAAAAACCAGCATGAAACTGCTCGAGCCCAATAATCCGGTGGGATATATTGAAAAGCCCCTCGATTTTGTCCGGCTCAGCGGTCACCTCAAAAAAATCATCGCTCTGTAGTTTCTATCCGAAAACCGGGATTTTGGGCTGATACCGGGGCGTGCGGAAAACAAAATATCACAGCCATATATTGGATATGGCCGGTAATTTTCTCCGGCTGGGAAGCCGCCGGTCATAATTCTTCAGGAGGCATGTCATGGACACAAAGAAAATAATTCTTTTTGCCTTTCGGGGCGACTCCCTCTGTTTCATTCACGTGCTGCTCAATGGTCTGGACCTGCATGAGAGGGGCCTCGGCGGCGAGATCGTCGTTGAAGGGGATGCGGTGACACTCATTCCGGAAATGGCGGTTCCCGGCCATTTTCTTCACTCCGCCTATACCAGGGCCCGTGAGGCGAAGATTATCCTTGGCGCCTGCCGGGCCTGCTCGAACAAACTGGGCGTTGCCGAAGAGATAGAAAAAGAGGGGGTTCCTCTGGTGGGCGACATGGCCAATCATCCCTCCATGGGCGCCTTTATCGAAAAGGGCTATGATGTGATAACATTCTAAAAGCATGATGGGCTTATAAAAAGCTCGATCTGCGTCGTTGTAGATCGAGCTTCTTCCAGAGCCCATCCCGTCGACTTCGATAACTTTTTACGAGATTATCAAAGCACACCGGAGAGTCATACGGCCTATGCAGTTATCTGCTGATAGTTATCTGCTGATAGTTATCTGCTGCCTGTTGCCGGTCTGCAAGAAGGCTTATTCAAACATGTCGGCAAATTGACCATAGCCTTCCTCTGCCAGTTTATCTACCGGAATAAATCTCAGTGCCGCCGAGTTGAGGCAATAGCGCAGTCCGGTTGGCGCCGGGCCGTCCTCGAAAACGTGTCCAAGATGCGAGTCGGCCTTCTTGCTGCGAACCTCGGTCCGCACCATCAGCCAGGTCATATCGGAGCGCTCGACGATATTCTCTTCCACCAGCGGCCTGGTGAAGCTCGGCCAGCCCGTTTTCGAGTCGTATTTGTCCTTTGAGCTGAACAGGGGCTCCCCGGAGACAATATCGACATAAATACCCGCCTCCTTATTGTCCCAGTATGTGTTGTTGAAAGGGGGCTCGGTGCCGTCTTCCTGGGTCACCTTATATTGCAGCGGCGTCAGACGTTCTTTGAGGCTTTGGTCATTGTTGCCGGAGTTTTCAGCCGGAAAGGCCTGTTGCACCCCTTGCCAATGATTTTCCAGGAAGGTGTCCCTTCCCGAACCCGAGCGATAAAAACCGTACCGGAGCGGATTTTTTTTGTAATAGTCCTGGTGGTACTCCTCCGCCCGCCAGAACTCCTTTGCCGGTTTGATCGGAGTGACAATCGGTTCGTCAAAGATGTTGCTCTGGGCCAGCTGGTTTTTTGATTGTTCGGCCAGCCTTTTCTGCTCCTCGTCGTAGTAGAAGATGGCGCTGGTATATTCATGGCCTCTGTCGACAAACTGTCCGCCGTCGTCCGTCGGGTCGATCTGCCGCCAGAAGGTATCGAGCAGTTGAGCATAATCTATTTTTTCCGGGTCATAGGTTATCTCTACAACCTCAATATGGCCGCTGTCGGCGTAGTCCTGGTATGTCGGATTGGCCGCGGTGCCGTCGGCGTAGCCGGAAACCACCGAAATGACACCGTCAAGCTGTTCAAATGGTTTTTCCATGCACCAGAAGCAGCCTCCGGCAAAAAGTGCTTTCTGTGTCGCCGAGGACTGCCGGGAATCAGCTGCGGCAGCGCTAAAAAGACCGCTTGCCGCAAACACTATTGCTGAAAAAAGCAGAACCTGCCTGAGCAGGGGGGAAAGAATACCGTCTCTCATATATGTTACCTCCAGTGCGTGACTCAGCCAGATCGCATGTGCTGCCGGTGGCCCGGCAGCCAGAAGACTGCTTGTGTCTCCCGGACATCGAGATCACAGCTGAGGAGTATGCGTAATCACATACAACAGTATAAGCATTTATGGCGTCCCGTGAAATGAGCAATCCGGTCCCTCAGGAG
>JBEPWT010000085.1:0-12070 GCA_041642275.1 Desulfopila sp.
AAACGGCAAGATCCTCTACTTCCAGGGGTTCACCACCGACATATCGGCCAGGAAGCAGGCTGAGGAGGCATTGAAAAGTCGTATAGCAACGTTGGTGAGCCCGCTGGACAGCAAGGAACTCGCCATTGAGCAGCTCTTCGCCCTGGAAGACCTGCAGCGGCTCCAGGATGAATTCGCCGATGCCTGCCAGGTAGCCTCCATTATTACCCGTACCGACGGTACACCCGTAACCCGGCCGAGCAATTTCTGTACTTTCTGCGCCGATCTCATCCGCGGCAACGCGCAGGGAAGAATCAACTGCATGCACTCCGACACCGTCATCGGCAAAGCCTGCACCCACGGTCCCACCATACAGAAATGCCTCAGCGGCGGTCTGCTCGATGCCGGCGCCGGCATCGTCGTCGGCAATCATCACATCGCCAACTGGCTGATAGGTCAGGTGCGCGATACAGACCAGACCGAAGAAGAGATGCTCGACTACGTCGCGGAACTCGGCATCGACAGGGAAAAGGCACTTGCGGCCTACCGTCGGGTTCCCGTCATGAGCAGGAAGAGGTTCGAGAAGATCGCCCAAATGCTCTACACCCTCAGCAGACAGCTCTCCACAACGGCCTATCAGAATATTCAGCAGGCACGGTTTATCGCCGAACAGAAACAGGCCCAAAAAGCCCTCCATCAAAGCCAGAAGCGGGTCAAAAGCATTTTCAGAAGCGCCCCCGTGGGCATCGGCGTGGTGCGCGACCGGGTTATAACCGATGTCAACCAGCGTCTCTCCGATATGACCGGCTACCAGGCAACAGAAATCGTCGGCAGGAACTCGAGCTTTCTCTATGTTGACAGCGGCGAGTATGATTTTGTCGGCCGGGAAAAATACACGCAGATACAGTTGATGGGTACGGGGACCGTGGAGACGCGCTGGAAGAAAAAGGATGGAGAAATAATCGAGGTGCTGCTCAGTTCCACCCCCATAGATCCCTCCGACATGTCCCTGGGAGCAACCTTTTCCGCCCTCGATATCACCGAGCGGAAGCGCTCCGAAGAGGCGCTGCGGAAAAGCGAGGCCAAACTGGCGCGCAATGCCAGTCAAATGGAGCAGTTCAGTCTTTCAGCGGCCTCGATGATCTCCCTTGAGGATGAACACACCCTGTTCAAGAGAATCTGCAAGGCCATTGTCAGTTTTTCCGAATACAGACGCGTCCTCATCTCGCTTTTCAGGGACGATTCGCCCCTACCCGAGATCATCGGCCACGACGGCATAGCCGAAGATCAGCTCCTCAGACTCAAAAAACATTCTCTGCCCAGTAAGGAGTACGACCAATTGTTTTCCCGGGGAAAAATGCTCGGCCAATTCAGCTGCTCCATCCCTGAAAGCAACAATAGCGTTCTTGGCCAATGGACCACCGCCTTCGGCCAGGATTATTCCTCTATCGTCGACGCCGGCTGGCATCCGGAGGACATCCTCTTTGTCCGGCTCAGCGACGAAAACGGCGAACTGCTTGGCATCATAACCGCCGGTGAGAGCAGATCAGGCAGACAGCCGACTTCGGAAACCGTCCGTCCCCTGGAGATTTATGCCAGCATGATCAGCCAGATCCTCATCCTCAAAAAAGAGCAGAAAAGACGGCAGACCCTGGAAAAGCAGCTGCACATGGCCCAGAAAATGGAATCCATAGGCCGCCTTGCCGGTGGTGTCGCCCATGATTTCAACAATATGCTGGGAGTTATCCAGGGCTATGCGGAAATGGCTTCCGAGGAAATTGAAAACCAAGAAGTTGTCTCGGAGGCCTTCATGGAGATCCAGCAGGCGGCGCGACGCTCCTCGGATTTAACCCGACAGCTGCTCGCCTTTGCCCGCAAACAGACAATTGCACCGCAGATTCTCGACTGCAACAAAACCCTCGAGGGCATGTTGAACATGCTGCGGCGGCTCATCGGCGAAGACATTAATCTGGTATGGCGGCCGGCCGGCGGTCTCGGCTTGATAGAGATGGATCCGGCGCAGATCGATCAGATAGTGGCCAATCTCTGCGTCAATGCCCGGGACGCCATCGGCAGCAACATGGGTGCCATTGTCATCGAAACGGAAAACACCATCATCGATGAGACTTACTGCGCCATGCATGCCGGAGCCGTCGCCGGCGACTATGTATTGCTGGCCGTCAGCGACAACGGCCAGGGCATGGACCAGGATACGCTTGCCAATGTCTTCGAGCCGTTTTTCACCACCAAGGAGGTGGGCAAAGGTACAGGACTCGGCCTTGCCACGGTTTATGGCATAGTCAAACAGAATAACGGCTTCATCATGGTCTACAGCGAAAAGGGCCTGGGAACCACTTTCAAGATATACCTGCCCCGCATCGATGCCACCGCATCTTCAATGCTTCCTGCCGAAAACCCCCCTTCCCGGAAGAGCGTGCAGGCGACTCTTCTCCTGGTGGAGGACGAACCGATGATGCTGCGCATGACCACGACCATACTGGAAAGGCAAGGACACCGCGTTTTGCCGGCGGCAAATCCAGGCGAGGCGCTGCAACTGGCCTACCAGTACAGCGGCCATATCGATCTGCTGATCACCGACGTCATCATGCCGGAAATGAACGGCCGCACCCTGGCCGAAAAGCTCGTGGCCGATTTTCCAGAGCTTTGCTGCCTGTACATGTCGGGCTATACCGCCAACGCCATCGCCCACCACGGAGTGCTCGACGAAGACGTCCATTTTATTCAAAAACCTTTTGCCGGAAAGCAGCTGTTGCAAAAAATCGAAAAAATACTGACTCGCTCGGACTGACCCGCCCGCCCTGCCCGGCGCCAGCCCCCTTGCTTAACCTCTATAGACTACATATCTTCGCAGATCTCTCCTGGATCCGACCGGACCAGGCGAGCGCTGATTCCAGGCAAAAACCTCCGCCAGCAAATACGGCGAGACCGGCTACCCCCATGCTGCGTTTTCCGGCGGCGCCACCAGGGCGGCAACGGCTGGCCTACGAAAATGAACGAAAACGACAGGAGTGTCCCATCTTCTGCAATGAGGCAGGCGTTACACGAGCCGGAGCCTGCTTTGCCCTCTCGGTTAAAATTCTCCATTTCGGTCACATACGCCATGGTTCCATGTTATTCTGTCCCATGGCACACTTTGTGGATTGTCATTGGCAAGATATTTTGCTAGCGTTATGTCATTGCAACACAAGGAAGTCACAATGGAACTTGCCGGCGGCAGCACCGTTACCTCGATCATCTCTTCAGCCAGCCTCCTCCGGCCGAACCTGCAGCCGGGGACACCGGTATCCACCATCATCATGGCGTCCGACGCTTCTCCGGCAACGGCCTGAAAGAACCTGACCCGAACAACAGAATCACAGGTGAGCGTATGAAAGCAAAACTCATTTTCCTCTTTCTCCTCCTGCAGAGCTTCATCGTCTGCCCCGTCCAGGCGGAAACGGTCTACGTCTCGGTGGCTGCCAGCATGACCGATGCCTTCAAGGAGATTCTCGGCCGCTTCGCCGTCCTGCAGCCACAGGTGAAAATACGGCCCAACTTCGCCTCCTCGGGGAGTCTGGCAAAACAGATTGAGCAAGGGGCGCCGGCGGACATCTATGTTTCCGCCAATCCCAGGTGGATGCGCTATCTTCTGGAAAAAGACCTTATCGAACCGGGCAGTGACCGGATCTTCGCCTGCAACAGTCTGGTTTTCATCGGCATGCCCACGACCACGGATGTCGATCTTGCAGGACTCAACCAGCTTGAACGCATCGCCCTCGGCGCCCCCCAGAGCGTCCCCGCAGGCCAGTATGCCCGGCAGGCGATGCAGGCGGCTGGAGTTTATGCCACGCTTGAGCAGTCACGAAAACTGGTGATGGCCAAAGACGTTCGCCAGGCCCTGCTCTACGCCGACCGCGGCGAGGTGGACGGCGCCTTCGTCTACGCCACCGATGCCGCCCTGGCCAAAACAGCACGTATTCTTTTTGTTGTACCGGAAAAGCTCCATGACCGGGTCGCCTACCCCCTGGCCCTGACCAGGACCGGGGCGGCAAAAAACTCGGCCAGATCCTTCTATAACTTTATGGGCAGCCCGGAAGCGCTGGAGGTGTTGGCCCGGTTCGGCTTCCAGGCGATACACTGACCACCGCAACGAGGACAGACCGATGCTCACTCTCACACCTGCCGATATCGAGGCTATCAGCCTGTCGCTGCGCGTGGCCGTAACCACGACGCTGCTCACCCTGCCGGCTGGCTTTTTTGTCGCCTACATGCTGGCCATGACCAGCTTTCGGGGCAAAACCGTCGTTGAAGGGATCATCAATCTGCCGCTGGTACTGCCGCCGGTGGTCACCGGCTATCTGCTGCTGCTTCTCTTTGGCCGCAACGGCTGGCTGGGGCAGTTCCTGGCGCTGTTTGACATACGCGTCATCTTCACCCTCAGCGGCGCGGTGATCGCTTCCGGGGTGGTCGGTTTTCCACTGCTGGTAAGAGCCATCAGAATCGGCATGGAAAACATTAACGGCCAGTATCTGCTGGCATCGCGAACGCTGGGGGCCGGATGGTGGGATACCCTTTTCACCGTGGTCATACCTCTCTGCGGCCGGGCCATCCTTGCCGGCATGACCTTGATGTTCGCCCGCAGTCTCGGCGAGTTCGGCGCAACCATCATCCTTGCAGGCAATATACCGGGTGTCACCCAGACTATTCCACTGGCCATCTACCAGTACACCACCACCCCCGGAGGCGACCGCTTGGCTCTGTCATTGTGCCTGGTGTCCATCTCCCTGTCCTTCGTCGTGCTGTTTATCGGCGAAGCCGTCAACCGCAGCCTGGCCAGGAGATAGCGCCATGGATCTGCACGTCGATGTCAGCAAAAGATTTGGCGACTTCAGCTGCCGGGCGGCTTTTTCGCTCTCGAGCAACCGATGCGGTGTTTTCGGGCCCAGCGGCAGCGGCAAATCGACCCTGATGAATATGATCGCCGGCCTGCTGCCCCCGGACGAGGGCTCGATACGACTCAACGGCACGACTCTCTTCGACAGCCGCGAGGGCATCAACCTGCCGCCGGAGAAAAGAAGAATAGGCATCGTTTTCCAGCACGCCCATCTCTTTCCGCACATGAACGTACGCAAGAACCTGTTCTACGGCCGCAAGCGCACCCCCGCCGACGAACGGACCATAGACCCGGACCAGCTCATCGCCATGCTGCAGCTCGATCAGCTGCTCGACCGCACCGTCGGCAAGCTCTCCGGGGGCGAGCGCCAGCGAGTGGCACTGGGACGGACGATTCTCGCCTGCCCGCGGCTCATCCTGCTGGACGAACCACTGACCGGGGTCGACGAAACATTGAAGTACCAGATAATCCCCTACCTCCAGAAGGTGTTCTCGCAGTATTCCATTCCGCTGCTGTTCATAAGTCACAGCCTGAATGAAATGCGGCTGATGACCGAGCAGGTGGTGGTCATGAAGGAGGGCGGTACTCAACAGCCCATGGCCACGGAGGACCTCGCTAGAAAGAGCCTCGGCCACGGCGGCAAGGGCTACATGAATCTTTTCACTTTGGAATCGGCGGAGGACAGCGGCAGGCTGCTCAGCTATCGCTGGGGCACAGTGGAGCTGATACTGGTGAAAACCTCGGAGCCCGCCCCCGGACGGTTCGCCTTGAACAGCCGCGATATCCTGCTTTTCAAAAAGCATCCGGAAGCCACCAGCGCCCGCAATATGCTGCCCTGTGTCGTTCGCCGCACCTACGAGACCGACTGGCTGGTGGGCGTGGAGCTCGATTGCGGGGGGCAGACGCTCATAGCCGAAATCGTGCCGCGCTCGGTGGAGGAACTCGACGTCCGTCCGGGAAGCAGGGTTATAGCCGTCTTCAAAGCCTCGGCCTTCACCAGGCTCTACTGATACCGACCATTTGCTGACGGGCCGCAGAAAGCAGAACCGGCACCGCGACTATCCGCAACCCTGCCTGCTCTTGGAAAGATCGTGCTTTTTCAGAAGGGTATAGAGACGGGTGCGGCCAAACACCACCCACGGCCCAGTCTTTACGTCACCACCTCTCCCTCCGGGAAAACGGGCAGCGGAGCATCACCACTCCCATTGCCTTTATCGCAAACCGATGATTTCTTGAAGACGCCGGCGGTCGTTTTCAAGCGTGGCACTGCCGGGAATGTGGACCAGCCCTTCTTCGACGACTTCCAGGGCTTCCTGGAATCGGGTTTCCGCCATCAGGGAGACGGCGGCATTGTGGTAGTGAACAACTCCGTTTTTTCTGGCGGTCTCGAGCAATTGCTGAAATTTCCGGTTCTCTTTAAGACCCTCGTCGGCCGCCCGCAGCAGAAAAAGAGGTTCGCGCAGATTGCCCTGCCGCAGCAACCGGTTCATTTCTCCGGCATAGAGCCGGACATACAGCTCCTCGGCATCTTCAGGGGTAAGTCGGTCGCTGTCTACGGCCCTGTCCACCTTTTCCATAAAGCGGGTGAATAACTCTTTGTCTTCGTCGGCCTGCATTTCCTTCATCAGGAGCAGTGTGTTCAAATCCGATACCTTTGCGGCCTGAACCAGGTGCGCATAGTCTGCCAGCAGGCGGCTGGCCGTATCGTAGCTGCCCTCTTCGATGTGGCTGAGCACGGCGTTTACAGTGATTGCCGAGGCGACATCCGACATTTCCTCCCTCAGACCGAAGCGCTTTATCCCCTGGTCAATGATGGTCAGCGCCTTCGCATACCGCTTTTTACCGGCAAGAACGTTGATATAATTCCGCAGCAACCCGACCAGTCCCTCCCGGCTCTTGGGGTCAAGGATATAGCGGTCGACGGCCAGGGCCGCGGCGGCCCGGTGATCATCCTGGCGCTGCAGCAAGGCGATGCGGTTTTGGTAGATGAGGCCCAGGTACCGTTTTTTACCGGTGATTTCCCGTTTTTCGTAGTCGCCGGGCGGCAGATAGCGAAAGCCGGTCATTTCCCTGAAGGCATCGGTAAAATTTCTGACTGTGCCGGGATCAAAGCCATATTCCGTTGTCGTTTCCACATCGACTCGGCCCTGCGGGGTCATTACCGAGACAAAGACATGATCCGGAACGATGACCCCCTGCACCTCGAGACCGAGGCCTGTTGCCATGATCATATACAAGACGCCGCTGGAAACACAGTTGTGCCTGCCTTCTGTCAGCAATACATCCATCCTCGACTGGTTTTCATCATAAACGGATAGCATCTCCTGGTGGAGCAGCGTCAACAGTCGTTTGCCCTTGTGGTAGAGATCCTGTTCGTCGGCAAGCCGGGCCTGGAGTCTGGAATGAATCTGTTCGAGCCGACGGAGGGAGGAGTGGATATCGGCTCCATCGACACCGGATACCCGCAGCGAAAGTTCGGCAAGTTCGGCGAAAGAAAGCTCCTCGCTCCGGGCCATCTCCCGAATCGCCGGATCCGGTGCCAGTCCCGGCAAATCTGCGGCTGGGGCCATGGTTCCCGTGATCATGAAAAGGCAAAGCAGCAGGCACAAAAAACGGCGATGTCCCGCCCTGCCAATAGATATTCTTTCCATAATCAGATGGTAGTCTCCGTCTTCCGGCAGGGCAAGGTTCGGTATTCCAATTTCGTCCATGGCCGACATCCGATTTTACGGTTTTCGACGGTGACAGCATAACTGCCTCCGCACTCGACCACGGCACTCGTCCCACACGGGTAAAAGGAGAAACGCAATTTGCATGCCTTTCTCATCGCCGGCGGTCTGCAATTCCTCCCTCCTCTTGGCAAATACAGCGGCAAATGGCCGAAGATGTTTTTCATGCCGTTCTCGACGACAAAGGGGTTTCAGCAGCTGGAAGTGAGTGAAACGGTTCAACTGACCGCCCACCTTTTTAAAGAAGACGGCGTTGAAGCTCAGACGGTGACCACAGTGGGCCCTCTGCGGCCTGCGGCACGGTCGCTCATCATTGCCGCGGATCCTCGGCCGACAATGCCTCGAGCATCTTTTCCCGGGGAAGTTTTTCCATAAGGTCGTGGAGATGATCGTTGAACAACTGCGATTCCCGATCCACCCGGATGTCGTCCTCGGTCAATTTCCGTGACAGGGTCAGGCCGCCGAGTTCCCGGCAACGGCTCAAGGCGACGTAGGTCTGACCGAAGGCGAAAATTCCCCGCCCGAGGTCAAGATGCACCTTGTCGATGGTCTTCCCCTGGCTTTTATGGATAGTTACCGCCCAGGCCAATGTCAGCGGATACTGGCGGTAACTGCCGGTCTCCTCTTTTTCAATACTCTGGCTTTTGCGGTTCCAGTAATATCTGAAGTTGTGCCATTTGCTCCTGGCCACCTTTACCCTCTTGCCGTAGGGCCGGGTCCTGACAATGATTTCCTCGCCGATGCTTTCGATGCTGCCCACCGTACCGTTCACCCATCTGCCAATGGGGTCGTTCTGGGTGAACATCACCTGTGATCCGGCTTTGACATCAAGCATCATCGGTGACGGCAGGCTCTCCTCGGCTGCCCTGTAATCACCGCTCATCTGTCCCTCAAGACGATGCAGCCGCCCCCGCAGCTGCCACAGCCTTTGTCGGTTGGCCCTCTCTACTTCCGATCTTCGCGGCGCCAGCCAGACCGCTCCTTCCGGGGGCGAGTCGGTAATGGCGCAGGTCGAGTTGATAACCTCCAGCGTCCGCTGCAGATTTCGCCCCTCGCGGATATCTGAGAGGATGTCGACAAAGAACTTGTCCGATTGCCTGAAGGTCCTGGTCAGTTCCACGGCATAATAGGTGATCGACGTTTCCACCAGAGCGCGCGAAGCATAGAATTTGGTCCTGCCCTCATAGAATCTGTCGAAAAATTCCATAAGCCCCGGTTTGATGACCGGCGGAAGCTGAAACAGATCACCGACCATAACCACCGGCAGACCGCCGAAGGGTTTATCAACCTCCCTGTTTTTACGAAGAAAAGCGCTGACGCCGTCGAGAAGATTGGCGTTGACCATCGATATCTCGTCGATGACCAGCAGCCTGGCGTTGCGGATATCCTGCCGGTGTGGAGCGTCTTTGATGGCCCTCTGGTTAATCCACTGCAACGGCAGCTGGAACAGCGAATGGAGGGTCTTGCCCTCGATATTGGTGGCGGCGATCGCCGTGGGTGCTGCCAAAAGAACGCCTCCCGAGTAGTGGTGCATGAGCCAGTTGATGAAGGTGCTTTTGCCGGTACCGGCGCCGCCGGTGACGAAAACGATGGGGAAGCGGGCATCAATGAGCTTTTTGATGAAGAGGTACTCCGGCAGTTCCTCTATCTCGTCCAGGCTGATCCCCGACCCTGTTTTCTCAAGCCTTCCCGGGGTGATGCGTGAGCGTCTCGGCAGGGACTTGCTGAGAGCGTTCTTCCTGCGGCTATCGGCGCCGGACATTTTCTTGAAGACGAAACCGGCCGCCGAGGCCAGGGCGATCAAAGTTATGGGATCCATAAATCAAAAACCGTTACGGTCAGTGCCGATCATGTCTGCCGGCCGGCAGAACGGGAGGCCGGCTGAGCCGGCGGTACGGGTATATTTCAGCCTATCGCAGGGTATGGTATTTCTCCAGGAAAAAATTCTTTGCCGGCACCCGATCCGGAGGGGTTCAACCCTTTTTGTGCCTGTTCATCTCCTTTTTGAATTTTTCCTCGATATCCGTGAGCATGTCGCGCTTCTTTTTCTCGAATTCGGCATAGATGTCGGCTGTCTTTCTGTCGGCTTTGGTTTTCTTCGCCTGAAATTCCTCGAGTTCCTTGGCAAGCGTAGCCTGCTGCTGGCCGCGGGGCATTTTTTCCAGCTGCAGATGGTCGGCCACCGACAGTTTCAGCGAATAGGGACCATCCACGGTCTCCACCGCACCGATCGTCTGCATCTTTCTGCAGAGGGCATGGCCCGCTTCCGTGGAGATGCCAATCATCTCGCAGACGTCTTCGAGTATCGGCGGACGCTTCTGGCGGTGCTCGAGAATCCGTATCGCCGCCACAAAAAGATGGGCCTCACTGTAGGTATCCATTGGCATGGTCTCCTTTATGCTGGTAATCGTCATTGCTTAAACAGCGTATCTGCAGTGTAAAACACCGCCGTGCTGAAATCAATTCTCCGGCGAGTATTTGCTCTTTTTTTAATTGCCTATGAAATTCAATACCTTTCCTTGCACAATCTTCGTTTGATATTCCTCAATTTCTACTGGAGAAACCAATGGGAATGATTATCATGTTTTCTATTGTCAGGACAATGGCCTCATTTTCCCAGTGATGGACATATGCCGGCGCCGGCGGAGGTATTTCACCTTTTGTGATCGCCTTTTGCACTTTGCCGGCAACACGCCGGCGATACAATTTTTACTGCGGAAAAACGAGCGTTTTTCATACACTGTTCGACCACAAGATCAGTGTTTTTTTCAGCCACTACACAACCAGGTTCCGCCATGGGCAAAAAGAAAAAGAAAGCCAAGAAGAAATGCTGCGAAAAATATGTCAAGAAAGGCAAATGCTGCGGCAAATGTCCTCTGGCGGCGAAGATCCAAAGTAAAATCGCCAAAGTTCCGTCCTGATCACCTCCGGAAGCGAAAGCACCGGTTCTGAAAAAATGGTCCCTTGCTTTTCTGTGCCCGACTCTATACAATCTGTCGAATACGAACAGCGAATATGATAGAACCACAGCAACGAGGCAGCGGCAATGAATGATGACTTATCCGGCTATTCAGAGGATACCCGGGAACTCGACGATGGAGAAAAACTCGATGACGCCTTCCGCGAAATGGAGATGATCTACAGGTCTCGCTGTGTCGATGTTCCGCTGAGCAGCAATGTCAAGGTGGTCGACCTTGATACGCCCGACGATGATGAGCCGGACGACAAACAATGAGCCTGTTCCAGTAAAGGCTGATGACTCCGGCCTGATGAACAGGGCCTGTTCTGACAACGGCTTTGTATGCATTCCAGGCTTAGCAGCCTTGATCAGCAAGCATGCCGGTTACATCTTTGCCACTGCCGACTATGGTCAATCTCATTTTTCGCCGAAGAAAAAAGAGCCGCCGTCCACTTGCCGAATTTCCGGCGATACTGTACATTTGCCCCTTTACCTAGTGTCTCGTTTTCACTGATGCCGGCTTTTTCCTTCATCTTTGCCCAGCCGGTACGACCCTTACCCTGTACCAGGTACACCCATGAAAAGCCTCGAGCTCCGCGTTGAAAAAATTGGCGGTACCTCCATGTCCCGGTTTCCGGAGATAATCAAAAACGTCATTCTCCATCCTCCCGATGACATCTACGGCCGCATTTATGTGGTATCCGCCTACGCCGGAATCACCAACGGTCTCCTCGAACACAAGAAAACCGGCCAGCCGGGAATCTACCGGCTGTTTAAAGACCAGGAAAACTACCCGATCAAGATGCTGGCTCTGCGTGAGCAGCTCTATGCCATAAACAGGCGCTTCGTCGATGTCGGGCTCGACCTCGACGAAGCCAATAATTTCATCGGCGACCGCATCGACCAGTCAATCAATATTCTACGGAGCATGGATAACGTCCTTGCCTCCGGCTACGTCACCCGGAAGGAACTGCTGCTGGCGGCGCGGGAACTGCTGGCATCGCTTGGAGAAATGCACTCGGCGTTCAATTCCGCCAATATCCTCAAGAACCACGGATACGATACCACCTATGTCGATCTCAGCGGCTGGGACGACAGCCGCCAGCTTACCATCGACGAACGCATAAAAAACAGTTTCGCCAATATCGACCCTTTCTCGACCATCTGTTTTGCCACGGGCTATACCAAAGGCACCGAAGGCATCATGCGTGAATTCGACCGCGGCTATTCGGAGGTGACCTTTTCCAAAGTCGCGGTACTGCTCGGCGCCAGCGAGGCGATCATCCATAAGGAGTATCACCTCTGCTCCGGCGACCCGCTGATCATGGGCGAGGAGAACACCCGACCGGTCTGCAACACCAACTATGATGTCGCCGACCAGCTGGCCGACGTCGGTATGGAAGCCATACATCCGAAGGCGTCAAAACCGCTGGAAGTCGAAAATATCCCCATCAGGGTAAAAAACGCCTTCGATCCGGAACACCCCGGCACCCTGATAACCAAGGACTT
>JBEPWT010000086.1:0-11984 GCA_041642275.1 Desulfopila sp.
GGCTATGGCGAGTTTCTGCGAAAGCTTAAAAACGAACCATAGTTCCGCTGCCGGGGAATCGATTTTGCCCAGACAGGACAGCGATGCGGCAGACGAGTTTTCGCCGGCCGTCTGCCAATCTCATATTTCATGAAAAAAAACCTGCTCACCCTTCAAGTACAGCACCATCCTGTTGCGATGGAATGACTCTTTTGCCGGGATGCCATACACCGGGCCCCGGGGGCCCCACTGCAGCTGCCCCGGCTGCCGGCACGGTGAAAAGAATTGACCCGCTCACAGGGGCAGCACCCCTTTTTCATGAAATGTTCAGGCTAAAGCCTCAGCTTCATGGTGTTTAACATATTCGTCACGACCTCCTGATTCAACGGCTTTTGCAGATGGTCTTCGATGCCGGCGGCGGCGCACCGGCGCAGCTGCTCCTGGCTGAATTCTGCAGCCATGGCGATGAGGTGGGTGGATTTGCCGGTGGTTGTACGCTGCTCTTCAATGATGGCGGCAATGGCGTTGATATCGATTTGCTCGGTGGCCATATCAACGAGTATCAGGTCGAAGGAGGAGTTGGCGCACTCCCAGACACACTGGGTGGCCGTCTTTGCCAGGGTAACCTGCCAGCCGATTTCTGTAAAAAGCCGACCGGCAACCTCGAGATCGGCATCGTTATAGTCAACGATCAGCACCCGGTAGAGAAGGTGACGTTCGATGACGGTGTAGAGTTCGGTGGTGTTGATCGGTTTGGTGACATAGTCGTCCATGCCGGCCTGCAGGCATTTTTCCCTGTCGCCTTTGATGGCATGGGCGGTCATGGCTATGATCGGCGTATGCAGGCCGAGACTCTTTTCTCTCTGGCGGATAAGGCTTGTGGCCCGGTAGCCGTCCATTTCCGGCATCTGAATATCCATAAGGATGAGATCATAGGGCAGGCGCTGCCACTCAGAGACCGCTTCGGCGCCGTTGGCGACGGCGGTAACCTTGAGTTTGGCTTTTTCAAGCACGGCCAGGGCCAGGGTCCGGTTGATATAGTCGTCTTCGGCGAGGAGGATGCGTATGTCTTTGAAAATTTCCTCCCGTGTCAGTTCGCTGCTGATGGTCATTCCATGCTGCAGTTCCTGCTTTTCCCGGATCTTTTCAGGCAAAGCGAAAACGGCGGTGAACCAGAAAACGGAACCCTGATTTGCTTCGCTTTCAATGCCGATTTCGCCGCCCATCAGCCGGCAGAGCTGGGCCGAGATGGTCAGTCCGAGCCCTGTTCCTCCGTATTCCCTGGTGGTTGAGGTATCCGCCTGGGAAAACGACTCGAAGATGGTATGCTGTTTGTCGGCCGAGACACCGATACCGGTGTCCTGGACCCTGAAGTGAAAGAGCCCGCGGCTTGCCGACAGCCTCTGCTGCAGTTTCATCTGGACGCTGACCGATCCGTCCCGGGAGAATTTGATGGCATTATTGGTGAGATTGATGAGCACCTGCATGAGCCTGGTCGGGTCGCCGACGACCTTGTCCGGCATGTCCTCGGCCGCCGTGGCGCTCAAGGCCACATTGTTGTTTCGGGCCTTTATGGAGAGCAGGGAGAGGAGCTCATCAAGCTTGCCTCTAAGGGAGAATTCCACTTCTTCGAGTTCGAGTCTTCCCGCCTCGATCTTGGAAAAATCGAGAATGTTATTGATAATATCGAGCAGTCTGTCGGCGGAAGAGCGGACCATTTCCAGATAGCTGCGCTGCTCTTTTTGCAGATCGCTTTCCAGGACGATATTGGTCATGCCGATGATGCCGTTCATCGGCGTGCGGATCTCATGGCTCATGTTGGCCAAAAAATTACTCTTGGCGATATTGGCCTGTTCCGCTTCCGTCTTGGCCTCGATAAGCCGGCGCTGGTCTTCGAGCTGTTGCGATATATCGCGGAGAATGGTGAGGTAGACGATTTTGCCGTCACGAGTGGAGGTGGCGTTGGTGGTCAGGGTGAGATCGAGGATTTTGCCGCTCTGGGTACGGTGTTTGCACTGGTAGTCGACGATGGAGCCCTGCTCTTTGAGAAGAGTAAACCAGATGCGCCGCTCCTGCCCGTCGACCCAGAAATCCTTGGGGTGCCTGTCGACAAGCTCCTCGCGGCTGATTTCCATCAGAAGGAGAAAGGCCCGGTTGGCCTCGAGAATCGTTCCATCCTCGGCAACGATGGTCATGGCGTCCCTGGACTGCTCGAAGAGAAGCCTGTACTGCAGTTCCTGCTGGCTGACGCGTGTGAGTTCCTTCTCGGTCTGTTTCCTCTCCTCGATTTCCTTTTTCATCTCCTCGTTGAGCTTGAGGAGGTGGACGTTTTGTTTGCTTATTTTGTCTTTATATCTGATTTCGTTGTAGTAGTGTTTGACCTTCAAGGTCAGGAAGAACACGGGGATGATGAAAAGCAGACAGACGAAAACAACGGCGTACCAGGGAGAGCTGACCGGCACGAGTGTGACCACCGACCAGTCGGGCAACCGTATGGGCCGGGACTGCACCAGATATTTTTTCCCCCTGTAGACAACCTCCTCATCGTTGAGGCTGAAGGGCAGTTGCATCAGGGGCATTTCCGCAAACTGTTCCGATTCCCTGATCTGCTGCCGCTTCTCAGGGGAGAGAGGGTGGCCGGCATGGTAGAGCCACGATTCCTTGGAGGCGGCAAAGACAATGCCATCGCCTGAGAGAATGGCGGTTGGACCGATATCAGCGGCGCTGGTACTGAGGATCCGGTCGATGTCTGCGAGTCCGCCTTTGATGACGGCTACGCCGGCGATCTTTTCCGTGTCGTTAATTACCGGACTGCCGAAGTAGATGCCGCGTTCACCGGTGGTTACGCCGAGAGCTCCGTATATGGAGTCTTCACCCTTGAGGGCCTCGATAAAATAGGGTCGGAAACGGTAGTTGTTGCCGTAGAGGCTTTCGCCGCTTTTCGAGAGCGAGGAGGCGATAACCAGTCCGCTGCTGTCCTGGACATAGATCAGGCTGGCGTCGAGTATTTCTCTGGTTGAGTTGAGAAGATCGGTGGCCTCGGTCGTGGTTTCCACGCCGGGGGCGATGAACAGGGCTCGAACCTCTTCCTGCAGGGCCAAAGCCCTGCAGGTTTCGCTGTAATTTATTTCAAGGTGCCGGTTGATGTCATCACGCAGGGTCTCGGTGTGGTGATCCTGCCTGGAGGACACCTGCTGATGCTGGTAGCGGAGAATGAGCACGACGGTGAGCAGAAAAACGGCCGTCGCCGAAACGACAAACACCAGGGCGCTTTTCAAGGAGAAAAGAGAAAGAAAATCTCTTTTAATGATCATTGGCATACACAATTCCGACATTGAGTGAGGCTGCAGCTTCGACAGCACTTTACTAGTTATACATTTCTGGGGCTGTAATTCAAATCAAATCTGGCCTCGGCAGGGGAGGGGTCGGACAACGGAGGGAGCGAGAGGGGGCTTTGCTGCTAGCGGCCGTTAAGGATCTGCTCGATGGTTTTTGTGCCGATCCGGGCAGTGAACAGCGCCTGCAGGAGCGGGGCGACGCTGCCGCCATGTTCTTCGGGAACAGCAAAGCCGGGCAAGGGCCTGGCCCGGCGCAGGTGCTGTTGCAGCACCTCGGCACGATCATCGCCGGCCGTAACCGCCAGGAGGTCTATCATATTTCCCCAGGAGTCGAATTGGCCGAGGTGCTCAATGATCTGCATCACAGCCATGGCGCCATAGAGGTGGGCATCGGGTACGGTGGCGGATCCCTGCGGTCTGCAGGCCGCGGTCGAGGCAAAGCAGCGGCAGCTGAAGGGCCGCACCGGATAGATGCCGCAGAGGCCGGATTCGAGAAACAGACAGGAGCCGCACACCTCCTGAGGTTCCTGCCGGTCTTCCTCGCCGGCCAGTATCGCCTGCACGTATTCATTGGTGGTCTGCGAAGGGCGGACCGCCGGCTGGCGTTGACCGAGTTTTCCCAAAAGCCAGCCCGGAGGCTTTTGTTTGTGGCAATACCGTGCTATCCGCCTGGCTTCCAGGGCGGTAAGAGTGACGTTGTCGGTGCAGCAGCTGGCGCAGCCGGGCCGGCAGGCAAAGGCCGCGTGTGATGACCAGCGCTCAAAGGCCCGGTAGATATGGTCGAGGATGGCCTCTTTCATGGCAGCGGCGGACAAACGAGGAAGAATTCGACAGACACGAGCTAGGCAAGGACATAGAAAAAAACAGCGAAAAAGTGCAGGAGGCTGCCTGCCAGGACGAAAAGATGCCATATGGCATGATTGAAGGCCAGCGACTGCCAGACATAGAAGATGATGCCAAAGGTGTAACAGAGACCGCCGCCGACGAGAAGCACCATTCCGCCGAAGGGCACGTTTGCAAGAAGAGGCTTGACGGCGATGACGATAAGCCAGCCCATGATGATGTAGAGGCTGAGCGACACTCTCTTCAGCTTTTGTCCGGTCACCGTCTCAAGCACAACCCCGAAAAAGGCAAGCCCCCAAACCAAACCGAACAGCGACCAGCCCCAGCTGCCATGAAGGGAAACCAGAGTAAAGGGCGTATAGGTGCCGGCGATGAGCAGGAAGATGGATGAGTGGTCGAGGGCTCTGAAAATCTTCTTCCAGCGCGGCCTTTGCACCCAGTGATAGCAGGTCGACATGGAGTAGAGCAGCAGCAGACTGCCACCGAATATAGAGCTGCTGACGATATGATAGGCGTCGCCGTTCAGTGAGGAGAAAACCACCAGAAAAACAAGAGCGCCGAGCGAGAGAAGAGCGCCAAGACCATGGGTGATGGTGTTGGCCAGCTCTTCCTGCGGTGAATACGTGGGTATGAGGGAGGACATTTTTTTTGGGGACCTTTTACGACTGCGGGTCGTCGTCTGCTTTGGCGGTGTCCCGGGCGGGAGGGCGGCGCTCACTTTTCGCAGCGGTATCGCCATATTGCCGGAGACCGGTTCCCAGGCATTCGGGGCATTCCTCCCAGCAGATGACAAACCGGCTGACTCCGGGAAAATGACCAATCTGACCGCTGCCGCCGCAGACTTCGCATGTATTTTCCATATATTTATTGTAACCTGTTTCCCGAAAAATCCAAGGGTGAGTTTGTCTCTTTTCCCGCCGAACAATAGATTACGAAATCGCCATTGTTTTCTTGTATCCGTCGCCCCGCCGTTGTATTCTGGGATACCGTAGCCCCTCAACCGGAAAAATCGCCGCTGCAGCGACCTGTTCGATGAGCCCTCTCGTAGGCAAATACCCAATCATGGCGATGAGAAAAAATGAAAAACGGAAAACAGACGGGAAAATGTACCAATGAGCTTCATTACCTTTGAGAATAAACGTATTGTGGTCTTCGGACTGGCCAACAAAAAATCCGTTGCCTATTTCATCGCCAGAGAACTCATCGCCGCCGGGGCTGAGGTGCTGCATGTCGTCCGCTCGGAAGAACGCCGACAAACGGCGGGAAAGCTCTTTCCCGACTGTGCCGTGTTTGTCTGCGACGTCGAGGAGGAGGACAATATTGTCCGGCTCCGGCAGGAAATAGAGAAGCATCTCGGCGAAGCTCTTGTCGACGGCATCGTCCATTCCATTGCCTTCGCCAACTACTCGGAGGGCTTCAAGCCTTTTCACCAAACCCGGCGGCAGGATTTCCTTCAGGCCGTCAATATCTCCTGTTTCTCTTTGATCTCCATTGCCAATAATTTTAAAGAGCTGCTTGCCCCGGAGGCCTCGGTGGTGACCATCTCCATCTCGACGACGAAGATGGCGGCGGAAAATTACGGCTATATGGCTCCGGTCAAGGCGGCGCTCGATTCGTCGCTGTGTTTTCTGGCCAAAAGCTTTTCCTCCTTTTCCAGCGTGCGCTTCAATGCCGTTGCTCCGGGGCTCTTGAAAACATCGGCTTCGGCCGGTATTCCCGGCTACGTTGACAGCTATCTTTACGCTGAAAAAGCCATTCTCAGGAAAAAGGCGGTGACAACGCAGGAGGCGGCCGACGCCGCCGTCTTTCTGTTATCCGACCGCGCTTCGGCGATAACGGCGCAGACCATCGTCGTCGATGGCGGCATGGCCACCAATTATTTCGACAAGGAGATCGTCGGCAAGGCCGTGGGCTAGGTAAAGGAGCCGATGACTTTAACCTTGAGCCATGTGTTGCGAGACAAAACGCAGCCTTTTGCCGGTATCGACGGCGAAGAAATGGAGATCGTCCTCGGCAACGGCGGCCCAGTAGGTATCGGCGAAAACCGGCGTAATGCCGCTTTTCGAAACCACAAAGCTGTCGTCGCCTATATGGCTGTAGAACAGTTGGCCTGAGCCGAGTTTTTCGATAAAGTCGATTTTGAGACGCAACCCGTTATGCGGCTCCGGCGACAGATCGACGTTTTCCGGGCGGATGCCGACGATAACCGGGCCCTGCGGCCGGTCGGCTGCGGTAAGCGCCAGCTGGTGGCCGTTGGCCAAGACGAGCCGTGAGCCGTCGATGGTTGCCCTGAGGAAATTCATGGGCGGAGAGCCGATGAAGCCGCCGACGAAGGTCGATACCGGCTGGCTGTAGATTTCCTCGGGACTGCCTACCTGCTCTATTCTGCCGCCGTTGAGGACGACGATTCTGTCGGCCAGCGTCATGGCTTCGACCTGATCGTGGGTGACATAGATCATGGTGGTTTTCAACTGCCGGTGCAGACGTTTGAGTTCTACCCGCATCTGGTGCCGCAGTTTGGCGTCGAGATTGGAAAGCGGCTCATCAAAGAGAAACACCCCGGGCTTGCGCACCAGGGCGCGGCCCATGGCCACCCGCTGGCGCTGGCCGCCGGAGAGCTGGCGCGGTTTGCGCTCCAGGAGGTTTTCCAGCTGGAGCATACGGGCGGCTTCATCGACCCTGCGCCTGATCTCCTTTTTGTCGTGTCCGCGCAGTTTAAGCCCGTAGGCCATATTATTGAAAACGCTCATGTGTGGATACAGAGCGTAGTTCTGGAAGACCATGGCGATACGCCGGTCCTTGGGTTCGACCCCGTTGACCACCTCGCCGTTGATGCGGATCCGGCCGTCGGAAATGTCCTCAAGTCCGGCGATCATGCGGAGAATCGTCGATTTGCCGCAGCCGGAAGGGCCGACGATGACCACGAACTCGCCAGGGTTGAAACTGGCGTTAACGCCGTGCACCACCGTGGTGGTATCATAAATTTTGACGAGGTTTTCAAGATGAACTGCAGACACGCTATTTCTCCGTTTCGGTAAGACCTCTGATAAACATTTTCTGCATGGTGACAACCACCAGCACCGGCGGCAGCATGGCCAGCAGGGTGGTCATCATGATCAGGTGCCACTCCGGCGCCTCTTCGGCCGCTTCCAGCATCTGCTTGATGCCCATGACGATGGTATACATATCCTTGTCGGTGGTGATCAGCAGCGGCCAGAGGTACTGGTTCCAGCCGTATATGAACAGGATGACGAACAGGGCGGCGATATTGGTGCGCGACACCGGCAGGAGGATATCCTTGAAAAACCGGAAGGGCCCGGCGCCGTCCATGCGTGCGGCCTCGAGCAGTTCATCCGGGACGGTGAGAAAGACCTGCCGGAACATGAAGGTAGCCGTTGCCGAGGCTATCAGCGGTATGGTCAGGCCGAAGTAGCTGTCGAGCATGCCGAGATTGGCGACCACGGCAAAGGTGGGCAGGATGCGTACCTCCACCGGCAGCATCAGGGTGATGAAGATCAGCCAGAAGAAGGTCATCCGCAGCGGAAAACGAAAGTAGACGATGGCAAAGGCCGAGAGCAGGGAGATGGCGATTTTGCCCAGGGCTATTATCAGGGCCATGATCAGGCTGTTGATCAGCATCAGTCCCACGGACTGTTCTCTGGCGTTGCCGACGCCGCGGGTCAGGGCATCGTGAAGATTTTCAAAGAAGTGGCCTCCGGGCAGCAGCGGCAGAGGAATCTGGGTCATGCGGTAAGCGTCGTGGCTGGCGGCGACAAAGGTCACCCAGATGGGAAAAGCCACCAGGACGACGCCGCAGATAAGCACCAGGTGGGTGAAAAAGGAGGTGAGCGGCCGCTGTTCTACCATGTCAATACTCCACCCGTCGCTCGATATAACGGAACTGGATAACCGTCAGGCCTATGACGATTATCATCAAAATGACCGACTGGGCCGCCGAACTGCCGAGATCAAGGCCTATGAAGCCGTCTTTGTAGACCTTGTAGACCAGTATTTCCGTGGCCTGGGCTGGCCCCCCCTTGGTCACGGCGTGAACGATGCCGAAGGTGTCGAAGAAGGCGTAGACGACGTTCATGATCATCAGAAAAAAGGTGGTCGGCGAGATCAGAGGAAAAATTATGGTCCAGAATCTCCGCCAGGGGCCGGCGCCGTCGATGGCGCTGGCCTCGATGAGAGAACGGGGGATGGCCTGCATGCCGGCAAGGAAAAAGAGAAAGTTGTAGCTTATCTGCTTCCAGGCGGCGGCAAAGATGATCAGGGCCATGGCCTGGCCGCCGTTGAGACGGTGGTTCCAGTCGTAGTCGAGGCCGTCGAGCATGTAGGCGAGGATGCCCAGGGTGGGGTCGAACATGAACATCCACAGGGCTCCGGCGACCGCCGGCGCCACGGCATAGGGCCATACCAACAGTGTTCTATAGGTGGTGGCCGTGCGCACGGTCCTGTCGGCCATGGCGGCAAAAAGCAGGGCCAGGCTCATGGACAGCAGGGTGACGGCCAGGGAGAATCCCGCCGTGCGGACGAAGGTCTTCAGATAGTGGTCGCTGCCAAACAGCGCGGCAAAGTTGTCGAACCAGACGAATTCGGTGCTCAGCCCGAAGGCATCCTCGATCAGGAAGGATTGATAGAGCGCCTGACTGGCCGGCCAGATGAAAAAGACCAGGGTGATTGCAATCTGCGGCGCAACCAGCAGATAGCAGAGAAAAGAGGCGTTGAAGTGAACCCGTTTCAGCATAATGGCTATGGCGCCGCAGTCTTCGCCGCGGCTGCCATTGAGGCGGCTGGCCTGCATATTCCCAGGAAAAAATGGGACCATGCGCATCGAGGGAATATGCAGGCCAGCGAGGTTGTCAGCTATTGGCTTTTTCGAACTTGCGCAGCAGTTCGTTGCCGCGGCGGACGGCATCGTCCATGGCTTCGGAGGCATTTTTCTGTCCGTTCCAGATGGCCTCCATTTCTTCGTTGATGATATCTCGGATCTGGACGAAGTTGCCGAAACGGACACCGCGGGAGTTGGGGGTGGGGGTGTTCAGGCTCAGCTGCTTGATAGCTGTGTCGGTGCCCGGATTGTCCTGGTAGAAACCCTGCTCCTGGCTGAGTGTGTAGGCGGCGGTGGTGATGGGCACGTAGCCGGTCTCCTGGTGCCACCAGGCCTGTACCTCGGCGGAGGAAAGGTGTTCCATGAAGCGGGCGACGCCCTTATAGGTCTTTTGCTCATGTCCTTTCAAGACCCAGAGAGTGGCGCCGCCGATGATGGAGTTCTGGGGCTGGTCGATGACGTCGGGGTAGTGGGGCAGCATTGCCTGGCCGAAGTCGAATTCCGCCTGCTTCTTGATGCCGCCGTAATAGGCGGAGGAGTTCAGCCACATGCCGCATTGGCCGTTGGTGAACAGCGGCAGGCTGTCGCCCCTGCGGCCGCCGTATTCGAAGATATTCTCCTGCTGCCAGGAGGCGATATCGCTCATCGCCCGCTTGACGGTATCGTTGTTGAAAACAAACTCGGTGGAGAGACCGGCAAAGCCGTTTTCCAGGGTGCCCACCGGCATATTATGCCAGGCGCTGAAGTTTTCCACCATCACCCAGCTCTGCCAGCCAAAGGAAAAACCGCATTTGTAGCCGGCGCCGATCAGCTTTTTCGAGGCTTCTTCCATCTGCGGCCAGGTTGCAGGCACCTCGGCAATGCCGGCCTTTGCGAAGGCGTCCTTGTTATACCAGAGCACCGGCGTGGAGCTGTTGAAGGGCATGGACAGCAGCTGGCCTTCGGGCGTCTGGTAGTAAGAGATGACCGCCGGCAGATAGTTGGATTTGTCGAGCTTCATGCCGGCGTCCTCCATGACCTGCTCGATGGGGTAGACCGCGCCTTCGGCGGCCATCATCGTCGCCGTACCGACCTCGAAAACCTGAACGATATGGGGATGTTTCTTGGCGCGAAAGGCGGCGATTGCCGCGGTCATGGTTTCGGTGTAGTTGCCCTTGTAGACCGGCACCACCGTATATTCATCCTGGCCGGCGTTGAAATCGTCGGCGATCTTGTGGACCCGCTCGCCGTTGACGCCGCCCATGGCATGCCACCATTGGATCTCGGTGGCGGCCATGGCCGGGATGGCGATGCCGATGGCGGCGGCGAAGGTTGCCGCCTGAACCAATTTTCGCTGTTTTTTCCTCATTACTCTCTCCTCAAATGTTGTGGTCTGTTTTTGGCAACAGCGCAGAGGTTCAGGCTGTTGTCGTGATGTATGTCCATAGTGTCGAGCCCCAGAGCAGCGTCAGTATCAGGTGAAGAAGAATGTCCTGCTTTGCTGCCGACGCAGAAGCCCCCAGGGAAAATCACCGAGAAAAGCGATAACGAGATCGGCCCGGTGGAAGCGGGCGATGTCGGCACCGGGCAGGGGCCAGGCAATGGTGGCGATTCCCGCGGCCGCAGCGGATTCGACACCGGTGAGAGAATCTTCCACGGCCAGACAGGATTCCGGCGGCAGACCAAGGCGGCTTAGGGCCTGTTCATAGGGTTCCGGGTGCGGTTTGCCCCCTCGCACATCTGCGCCGCTTATGAAAAATTTTATTTCATCCTCAATCTCCAGCACCCTGAGATTTGCCGTCACCAGTTCTAATTCGCCGTCGGCGACGCAGACCTGGGGAATGCCCAGAGCTTCTATGCGTTTAAACGTCTCCAGCGGAGCCTTCCTGCGCATGTCCCAGCGCAGCGCCCGGCGGTAGTGGTGAATGCACTGGCCGGTAAAGGTTTGTATATCATCGTCAAAGGCGAACATCTGCCTGAGCAGGCCATACTGCTGCGCCAGTGATTTATCCTGCAGTACCTCGAATTCCCCCGACATCAGCGGGTAGCCTCTTTGTCTGCACCAGTCGGCGACAATCCGGTGATGGAGGGGGCTGCTGTGTATGAGCGTGTTGTCGATGTCCCAGAGAACGGCCTGTATTGCCGGTGAATCAGTGCTCATGGCATGAATGGATTTGTTGCCTGCTGTGTTCTGAAACCATGACGATATGCAAGTGTGTTTTCCGTCAACGCAATCCGGTCCTGTTGACAGCCGAAGTGAAGATACTGCCCCTTTCAAGTAAGTAGTGCCAGTATACGCCGATGCTCCTGCTGCTTCAATAAGTATACGATATCAAATATAATAATAACAGTTTGCTCACGCTTTCCTAATCTGTGACCAGGGGGTACGGGCTGGGAGGAAGGCCCGGCTTACCGGAAGGGTAGTGTCTGCGGAGTATCCGCGGGCTGTAGTTGCATGGAGAGTGGGCTGCCAGGAACAGCGGTACTCCCCGCCATGAACGTTTGTCTCTGGCTGCGGTCGTATCTTCGGGATGCCAAATCTGGCCCGGGTGGAGAACGCCTGGAACGGGGGGGATGCCGGCGACAGTGTTTCCGGGCTTTGCTGTCGACAAGAGGCTAAGATGGCCGGTGGTACGGCCGCAGGTTGCGCCGGCCGTTTTCGGTGTGCCGAAGCTGCGGTCCTTGACTTTAGGCACTATATATTTATAGAATTACCATGTAGGCTGACAAAATCACACCGCTGGCAGAGACATTTGCTCAAGTGGTCGACATTCACCCAGAAAGAGGAGACGGAAGATGAACACCCCATTTAGCCATTGCCCCGGATTTGAATCCTTGCGAGATTTGGAGTCGTTTACCTGCAAGTGCAATCATTGTGGTACGGAGGTGGAAATTTTCTCCGACGAATTCGATCGCGAACATACCTGCAAAAACTGCAAGGAAAAAATCGATTTCAAGCAGTGCCAGTTAGACGCCAAAGGCTTCGACAAGACCCCGAGGTGACAGGCGGC
>JBEPWT010000087.1:0-11944 GCA_041642275.1 Desulfopila sp.
CCATCCTTGTTTTTCTTCGTCTTGAACCATCCTTTTTCTTCAAATTCCTTGGCCAGCGTGGTCATCTTTTTATAGCTGGTATTTCGTATCTTGAATGATTTGTCGAGTTGCCTCATTTTATTGGCAATTCCATTTAAAAGATGTTTTTCGCTCGGTTCAAGACGGGCCAGGACTTTCATGAATAATTCTCTTGCAATAACATCTTTATTTTCATCTGCAATAATATCGTGATTTGGGACAGGGGGGCCGTCTTTTAAAGAAGGTTCCGTTTTGGGAGGGGCTGCTTTTGCTGTTTGCGGCGGCAGTTTTTTGCGTGGAATAATAATGATATTATCTGTGCAGTTTCTGAAAATAGGCCGCTGCTCGTCTCCTTCCTGGGTGATCAGCCAGACTTCCTTCCCATGTTTTCTCAAAATATCCATGATGACAGAAAAATCTGAATCACGCGTGACAAAGACGAAACGATCTATGGAAGGCTTTTCGACATACAGTTTTTCAAATGCATCGAGGCTGATTATCAGATCCGCACGATTTTTCTTGCCGGTTACGTGGGGAGCCTCGCGTATTTCAAAATTATAGTTAACCAGCTGGTCTCTGAGTTTGGTTATGGAAGCGGTGTGTCCGCAGGCAAACTTCACCGCAAAGATGTAATCTTCTGACTCTTCCTTGCTGTCTTCCAGGATAATGTCCTGAAGCATAACATCGAGATCAAGAATTCCCGCAACATTTTCAAGGTCGATATACACGGCTATAAATTTTTTCATTTCAGGTGGGTTCCGTTGTGTTTTCATGACCGGGCAGGTCTTGAGCATGGAGGAGCGGCATATTTTTTGCCCCATAAGGCCCTATAACAGATCTTCCTAACTTGCGCGAACAGTATTTATGCAAAACTGGCTAAAATGTATCTGATTACGTATACTCCTCAGCTATGATCTTCGTTGTCCGGGAGACAGATGTAATTTTTTGTGGAAAGACTGAGGGGACTGATTTTTTTTCACGGTGTTTTGTGAAAATCAATCTGTCTCCCGTATTCAAGAGGAAAAATTACATCAGTACCCTGGCTGCCGGGTCGCTGGAAGTGTATCTGATTGGAGTCTCCCTTCATGCCTTTATGCCGCGGGGGGCTCCTGTGCCTTTTTTTGCCAGGGCCAGCGGCCCGTCAGTTCGACCTCTAGTGTGAAGCTGAGAAAGGTACGTATGAGCACGATAATCGCCAGTACGCCAACCGTTCTGAATGTCAACTCAACGGCGACTGTATGAATGATGTCTGCCGCAACGAGAAATTCAAGGCCGAGCAGGATTCCCTGTCCCAGACGTTGGCGCACCTGATGGAATACAGTTTCCGTTTTCTCCTGCTTGACAAGACGGATCACCCCGAAAAAGATAGCCTGGAAGGCGATTGCCACGAGAATGAAGATGCCAAGCAGTTCTATACTTGCCGCACACCATTGGGCTATCGGTTTTGCAAACTCTATCATAGTACCTCCGCTGTATGTGCCTTGACGGTATCCTCCTCATTTTTCATGCAGGGCTATGACCAAAATGGGTTACAGAGAAACTATGAGCAATCATGGACCTGTCAAGCTGTCTCCGTACCGCCTCGGCCCGGTGTTCTCCCGGATCGACCGAAAAAACTTCAGGGAGAAGAGAGACGGCCACAGTCTGTCTGGTGGTCTGGCTGCCTGGAAACATTGCAAAAGGGGCATGAAGGAGTAGAATCCAATACAAGGGTCGATAATTCATTCACTCTCTAAGATAGGAGGCAAAACAATGAAAACATCAATAGGAACAGGCACCCTGGCCTACCCCAATCCAGTCTGGTGCGTGGGCAGTTACGACGGGGACGGCAGACCCAACGTCATGACCATTGCCTGGGGCGGCATTTGCTGTTCAAAACCGGCAGCGGTGACAGTCTCCCTTCGCAAAGCCACCTATACCTATGATTCGATCATAAAGCGCAAGGCCTACACTATCAGCGTTCCTTCAGAAAAATATGTGGCCGAAGCCGATTATTTCGGAATGGCCTCCGGAAAAAACACCAACAAATTCGAGGACACCGGCCTGACTCCGACTCGATCGACTGTGGTTGATGCCCCCTATGTCGAGGAATTTCCTCTCATTATCGAATGCAAGGTTATTCATGTCCAGGAAATCGGCCTGCACACGCAGTTTGTCGGCGAGATCATGGATATCAAGGTGGATGAAGAGGCAGTAAATCAGAAAGGTCAGCCGATGATGGATAAAATTGCCCCCTTTGTCTTCGGCTCTGGTGTCCGGGAGTACTGGTCTCTGGACAAAGTCATCGGCCAGGGCTTTGAGATAGGCAAGAAATTCAATAAATAAACTGATTACGTATGAAACTCAGCTACGTCTCCTGAGGGACCGGATTGCTCATTTCACGGGACGCCATAAACCCGTCCATGGGGGCTTGGCTGCAGCCGTCCAGGCTGCAGACACCCGTGAAATGAGCAATCCGGCCCCCTTGCTAGAGGCCAGGCTGAGTTTTATTGGTAATCAGCATAAATAATGTACGTGTCGACCGGCTTTTTCGGTGATACGCACAGCTGACATTCCTTCAGCCATACTCAAAAGGAGGAAATATGAAGATCGGATTTATCGGCATGGGCATCATGGGAAGCCGCATGGCCATGAACCTGTTGGCGGCGGGGAATGTCCTCACCATCAGCAACCGTACCCGGGAGAAAGCCCAGCCCCTGCTGGATAAAGGCGCAGAGTGGGCCGAATCTCCCGCAGAGCTGGCAGCCGCCGTGGATGTTCTTTTCACCATGCTGTCCACGCCGGATGCGGTCAAGGAGGTGGCAACCGGAGAAGGCGGCTTCCTCCAGGCCATGCCCAAGGGCGCTCTCTGGATAAACTGCACAACGGTCGATCCGGAATTCGCCCGGCAGATGGCTGGTATGGCGGCGGCCCGGAGCGTAGGCTACCTCGATGCCCCGGTTACCGGCACCAAGGGTCCTGCCGCCAGCGGCGAGCTGGTCTTTCTGTTGGGAGGCGAAAGCGGGGATGTCGACAAATGCCGGCCGTATTTTGACTGTATGGGCAAGAAAAGCGTACATCTGGGCGATGCCGGCATGGGCTCTTCCATGAAAATGCTCTTCAACCTGATGCTGGGCTGCACCATGGCGGCATACAGCGAAACACTTGTGCTGGGCGAGGCCTTTGGCTTCAGCAAGGATGATGTTGCCACGGTTTTACTCGATGCCCCGGTTACCGCTCCTTTTATCAAGACAAAGCATTCGCTCATCAGCGAGAATAATTTTGAAGAACATTTTCCCCTGTGTTGGATGCGAAAGGATCTCCACCTTGCCGCCGATGCCGCCTATAAGAACGGAGTTGCCCTGCCGGCCTTGAACTCCATAAAAGAACTCTACGGCCTTGCTGAAAAGCAGGGACTTGGCAGAAAGGATTTCGCCGCCGTATACAAGGTGCTGGCCAAGGATGGGTCCGGCGGCAGCTGAGAGTGCAAGACCCGCTGCTCATCAAGGCTGAAACATTTTGCCGGCAGAGCTGAGAGGAAAAAATGAGAAGAAACAATGCTGACAACGCAGACGGACAGCAAGGCGCCGGCAAGGCCATCCATTCGTTCATGGACATGGTGGCATGGGAAGCCGAGCAGTATGCCGCAGACCACACCTCGCCCATGTCCCCCCTTCTTGAAGAGATTGAGAGCTACACCCACAAAAAAACCCGCTATCCCGGCATGCTCACCGGCCGGGTTGAAGGGCGCTTCCTGCAGCTGCTCGTCGCCCTTGCCGGGGTGCGGAACGTGGTTGATATCGGCACGTTTACCGGTTATTCCGCGCTGGCCATGGCCGAACCGCTTGCGCCCGACGGCAGGGTACTGACCATCGAACATAATGGTGCCAACGCCGACATCGCCCAGGCCTTTTTCGACAGGAGTCCCCACGGCAGCAAGATCGAGCTGCGGCGGGGCGAGGCCATCGATGTTCTCAAATCCCTGCCGGCCGGGGAAACCGATCTTGTCTTCATCGATGCCGACAAGCCCGGCTACCTGGACTATTACCACGAATCGATGAGGATGCTGCGCCCAGGCGGCCTCATTGTCGCTGACAATGCCCTGTGGTACGGCAGGGTTTTTGAACCCGAAGACGAGGACAGCAAGGCCATGGCCCTTTTCAACCAAGAGGTGAACGCCGACGACAGGGCGGAGAAACTCTTCCTCACCCTTCGCGACGGCATCTACCTGATCAGAAAAAAAACACCTTGAGGCAGGTGCTCATTGAGTTGCCCATTGCCGCTCCTGTTGTCCGTGATCTTGACCGCCTTGCCGCCAGGCGATTTTGAATATTGCCGTCCCGTAAGGTATAATAGTGTAGAGGCAGCACCTCAAGATCAGACACCGAATGCCAAGGGTGGAGCCGTTTCCAGACGGACATTTGCCTGTCGTGCAGAAAAAGCCGGCGGATTTGCAGGAGGTTGAGATCAATACCACCAGCTGGATCTATGATGAATGAGGCCGCAACCATTGCCATGAGGCAGAAGTACAGTAACCTGCACTTGTATATTGATGGAATGTATACAACAGAGACAGCAATGCGCTCTGCGGCAATGATTTCCAGGTACCATACGGGAAAGGGCAATGTCTTTATTCATACAAAAAAAATATCGAAACATTCGCCACAGGCCAAGGATCTATTTGGTGATCTTGTCCAGCTGTTGAAACTCCCCAAGAGATCCATCTATTTTATTGGTAAAACGGGCTTCGATCTCTGTCACAATGGCGGAAGAATCATTCTTGTGGATAAGAACAAGCTCACCAAAAGAAAGAAAAAGAGATGCCCCGGCAGGCGAAACAACGATGATGAAGAAAAACCGGAGCAGTAGCAGGGGCCGGCGCGACCAATAAATTTTTGTATGGCGTCAGTCTTGAGTGCGGCCCCGCCGGCCATGCTCATTACTAAAACATTGCCGAATTTGCCTGCAGAGAGATGTCTTCTTCTCGTGCACCCATAATCTCCAAGATCTTTCCTTGACATCTGAAAAACAGGGTGCGATAGTGAAATGTGATTCACAATTCACTTTATGCGGTGTATTTCATGCGGGCAACAAAGACAGAGACCTCCCTGCGCAGAGAGCAAATACTCGAAGCCGCCCTGGACCTGATCGGTGCGGAAGGGGTGCATCACCTCAGCATCACGGCTATGGCAGGACGAGTCGGCATTGTGCCCTCGGCGATATACCGGCATTTCGGGGGGAAAGACGAGGTCCTTGATGCGGTTCTCGATTGTATTGGGAAGCGGCTGTCTGAAAATGTCAGGAAAGCGAGAAAGGAGTCGCTCTCTGCTCCTCAACGACTGAGGTCTTTATTGATGCGGCATGCATATTTGCTGCGTGAGAACAGGGCGATCCCCAATGTCCTGTTTTCCGATGGCCTGTATGCCGGTCATCCGGCCAGGAAAAAAAGAGTTCACGATATTGTGACAGGGTATCTGGAAGAGATAGAAAGGATATTCGAAGAAGGTGTGCGGGAAGGCTCAATTCATCCAGATATCAGTCCCGGCACCGGGGCGACGCTCTTTTTGGGCGCGCTTATGCCCGCAGCGGTTCTGGGGAATGTTGTCGGAATCGATATCGACGTTGTTGCCCATGCGGAAAAGACCTGGCCGATACTTGAGCGCAGTATCGTCGTCGACAGGCCCGCCGCTGGCAGCCGTATTATATCAAGGATCGACAACGGGGAAAGCCCATGAGGATATCTAAAAAGAGAGTGCTTGCCGTCGTTCCCCTTTTGGCGGCGGCGTTTATAGCGTTTTTGCTGGTGGCCAACCGTCCAGCGCTTGTCGGCAAGGAGGTCGAGGAGGCTGTGCGGACATTACGGGTTATCAACGTGCCCGTCACAGACTTTGTGCCTCGGGCGACGGGCTATGGCGTGGCCGCTCCGGCGCTGGTGTGGGAGGCGGTTGCGGAGGTGGGGGGCACTCTCGTCTTCGTCGATGATCGTCTCAAACCCGGAGAGATGATAACAGCGGGAAGCCTGCTGGCGGAGATAGACCCGACGGAGTATCGACTGGCCGTGGCGAGACTGGAGGCCAGGATAGAGGAAACCGAAGCAGGGCTTAACGAACTGGGAGAAGATGAAAGCAATATCTCAAAATTACTGACAATTGAGGAGCGCTCGCTCAATATTTCCGAAAAACTGCTCAACCGTAAGAAAACAGCGCTGCAACGGGATGCCATCTCCCAGGACGAGGTCGATCGGGAGAAGCGAAACTTTCTTCTGCAGAAAAAACAGGTGCAGCAGTTGAGAAACGATCTCGCCTTGATTCCGGTGAAGAAAAAGGCGCTCAATTCAACCCTGGACGTTCTCCACTATGACCTTGACCAGGCCGCCAGGGATCTTGAAAAAACCACGATAGAGGCGCCGTATGACTGTCGTCTGGGCGAGGTCGGCTTGAGTGCCGGCCAGTTTGTCAAGGCCGGGCAGCTTCTGTTTCAAGCTCAAGGAACGGCGGTGACCGAGGTGGAGGCACTGCTCGGCATTGAAGAATTGCGCCATCTTCTGGGAAAGGAAAGGGATGACCGTCTGCTGCCGGGGATGAGGACAGGCACATTTGAGAAGCTTTTTGACGACGTCAAGGTCTTCGTCAGTCTGCAGAGCGGCGACTGGTCGGCGCGCTGGCAGGGAAACATGGAAAGGCTGAGGGAGAACATGGACAGCAGGACCCGGGAAATGAAAGTAGTTGTCTCCGTTGCCGATCCTTACAAAAAGGCCATTCCCGGAGTTCGGCCGCCTCTGGTTGCCGGCATGTTCTGCCGCATCGAATTTCAGGCGCCCGTACGACCCGGTACCGTCGTTGTGCCCAGATCCGCCCTCCATGGCGGAGAGGTCTTCGTTGTTGATGAACAGAACCGGCTTGCGGGCAAAGAGGTAGCCGTCGACTATCTCCAGGGCGATGTGGCCGTCATAGGCTCCGGTCTGACGGGCGGTGAGACAATAGTGGTTTCCGATCCTTCTCCGGCGATCAGAGGAATGAAGGTCGCACCGGTTGTCGATGATACCCTGCTGCAGCATCTGCTCGCTTCAAGTCAGGGCATGAGGCAAGAAGGATGATTCGCTTTTTTGCGGGGCATCCCACCGCCGCCAACCTCCTGATGCTGGCGTTTCTTGTCGCCGGCATTCTCTCGGTTCCTCGCGTTCTGCGTGAAACCCAGCCCGATTTTGCGCCCGGCGAAGTGGAGATACGGATAGCATATCCAGGGGCTACGGCCCAGGAAGTGGCCGATGGTATCTGCCGGAGAGTGGAGGATGCCATGGACAGTGTCACCTTCATCGAAGAGATTCGCGCCGACGCCAGAGAGGGTGTCGCCGTGATTGTGCTGGAAATGGCCCCTGACGGAGACTTTCAGGTTTTCAAGGATGATATCGAGACGCAGATCGACGCCATCGATGATTTTCCCGAAGAAGTGGAGGAGCCGGTCATCACCGAACTCGGGCGTACCGATCCGGTTATCTCCCTGCTTGTCTCCGGCCCCTTGAGCCCGGCGGATCTGAAGAGTTATGCCCTGAACCTGAAAGAGCGCATGCAGGAGACAGGCATTGCTCTGGTGGCGATCAAGGGATTCTCCGAACGCCAGTTTCGGGTTTCTCTTTCCGAGGCGGCGCTGCGCCGTCTGGGGATAAGTGCGGCCGATGTGGTTCGGCAGATTGCCGCACAGAGCAGGGATATTCCCCTGGGAGTTGTCGAAACGGACCAGAGGGACATCCTGCTGCGCTATGTCGATCAGCGCCGCACCGCGGACTCGCTTGAGCGGCTTGTCATCGTCGCCACGCCTGAAGGCGGCGAAGTGCTCCTTGGCGATATTGCCGTCGTTGAAGACACCTTCGAGGCCGCAGAAGACAAGGTGATGATGAACGGCAACCGCCAGGCCCTTCTGGCAATAGAAAAAGCCACATCCGAAGACGCCATACGACTGGCCGCCGAGGTCAAGGCATTTGTGGCCAAAGAAGCTCAACTGCACCCGGAAATGGAATTGGTCCTCACTCAGGACCAGACGAGTATTCTCGTTGATCGTTTGAACATGCTCGTCAGCAATGGGGTGCAGGGGCTGCTGCTGGTTTTCCTGGTGATGTGGCTGTTCTTCAATGTCCGGGTTTCTTTCTGGGTGATTCTGGGCTTGCCGGTTTCCTTCCTGGGCGCTTTTGTTCTCGTGCCGCATCTGGGGCTCAGCATCAATATGTTCACCATGGTCGGCATGTTGATGGCGATCGGCCTGCTGATGGATGATGCCATTGTCATCACTGAAAATATCATGACCAAAAGGATGCAGGGCGAGGCTCCGCTTTCTGCCGCCGTTGCCGGTGTCAAAGAAGTTGCCCCGGGAATCCTTTCATCATTTGGCACCACCCTCTTTGTTCTGGGGCCGCTCGCCTTTATTGAGGGGCAGATAGGCGACGTCCTGCGAGTCGTGCCGATGATGCTGATTCTGGTGCTGGCGGTGAGCCTGGTCGAGGCCTTCTGTATTCTGCCCGCCCATCTCAATCATGCCATGCACCATTTCCGGCAGAACAGTGAAAACAGGTTGAGAAGACGTTTCGAGACCGGCTTTGAGTGGGTGCGCCACCGTTTGCTGGGCGAAACCGTCGATGTTCTCCTGCGCTGGAGGTATCTGTTCATCGCCTCGATTATCGGACTTTTCGTTGTTTCAGTGGCAATGGTTGCTTCCGGCAAGATCAAGTTTCAGGGATTTCCTGAACTCGAGGGCGATGTCGTTATGGCGCGCCTCCTGATGACGCCGGGCACGCCGCTGGCGCAAACCGAAGAGGTGGTGGATCACATCCTTGCGGCCCTGGAGAAGACTAATCATGCTTTCAGACCACGGCAGCCGGAGGGAAGAGATCTGGTTGAAAACGCCTATGTGCAATACAATGTCAATAGCGAAGCCTTCGAAAATGGTCCCCATGTGGCCACGGTTACCGTCGACCTGCTGACGGCGGAAAAGCGGTCGGCAAGCATCGATGCCTATCTGGCTGTGTGGCGTAAAGAGATAGGCAAGGTGCCGGATGTGGTCAGCCTCACCCTGAGCGAACCGGGTTTTGGTCCGGCGGGGCGTCCGATCGAGTTCAGGCTGCGCGGCAAGGACCTGGACGAGCTCAAGCATGCCGCCATGGACCTGCAGGCATGGTTTTCCCGTTTCGAGGGGGTCGTCAATCTCGCCGATGACCTGCGCGCGGGAAAATATGAGCTGCGCCTGAAAATGCGGCAGGGAGCACATGGAATAGGTATCGGTGTCGAGGAAATCAGTCAGCAGTTACGCACCGCCTTTCAGGGGATAGAGGCGGATACCATGCAAATCGGCCCGGAATCCTATGAAATCGAGGTCAAGCTGGACCGGCTGGGCAGAAGCAGCCTGGAGGATCTGGAAAACTTCAATCTGGTCATCAATGATGAGACGACGGTTCCCCTGGCCACCGTGGTCAGCTGGGAGCTTGAAAAAGGCTGGGCGAGAATTGCCCGCCTTGACGGGATGTCCGCCGTGACCCTGCGTGGCGATGTTGATACCCGTCTGATCAATACCAGTGAGTTGATACGAGCCTTCAACGACGAATATCTGCCCCTGTTCAAGCAAAAATATGGTTATATCAATCTGACGGTGGACGGCTCCATCAAGGAAACCACAACAACCCGCATGTCAATGCTGCGGGCGCTGCTCATAGGTCTTCTCGGTATTTTCTTCCTGCTCAGCTTCCAGTTCCGCAGCTATACCGAGCCGTTTATCGTCATGCTCTCCATTCCCTTCGCCCTGATCGGCGTCATCTGGGGACATGGTTTGATGGGAGTGCCGATAAGCATGCCCAGTCTTCTCGGGTTTATCGCCCTTTCGGGGATAGTCGTCAACGATTCGATACTACTGGTCGTCTTCCTTAAAAATGCCAGGGGGGAGGGGCTGACTTTGCATGAGGCCGCAGCCAGAGCCAGTCGGGCGAGGTTCCGGGCGGTGCTTCTGACGTCGACTACGACCATCGCCGGCCTGTTGCCCCTGCTCTTTGAGAAGAGTCTGCAGGCCCAGATCCTGATCCCGCTGGTTGTCAGCACCACTTTCGGCCTGATGGCAAGTACCGTGCTGGTACTGCTGGCCATTCCCTGCATGTATCTTATCCTGGGGGATTGCGGGCTGGTGGAGAACATGGCTTCTACAACCGGGAAGAGGGAAGGCCGGCTCCGGTAGGCCGGGAGCGGGAAGGTTGGACGGCACAGCCCGGCGGGACGGGGAGCTGGCCGGCCAGCACTCATTCATCCTTGGGCAGACGTACAACCAGAACCGGCACCCGGGACTTGCGCAGAACCCCTTCGGTTATGCCGCCGGTGATTGCCCCGGCCAGGGGCGAAAGACCCCTGCTGCCCATGACCACCAGATCGCAGTTCCGCTCGTGTATCTGGCTGAGGATCACTTTGGCGGGCTTGCCCTGCTCGATGACGATTTCATCGGCTTCCCCGGAGCTGCCGGCATCGTCGGGAAAGGGATCATGCACTTCGCGCATCTGCTTGTGGTGCCTGATTTTCCCGGTAAGGGACTTCCGGGTATGCTGGTAATGTGAAGACCTGATCTCCTCCCATTTTTCTTTCATCACATACCCGGCAATATGGGAACTGACGATCTTGTCTTCCTGGGGAAGAACATGGAGCAGGGTGATTTTTGCCTTGTAGAGAGTGGCAAGACTCACAGCATAGGCGAAGGCATATCGGGCGTTATCCGACATGTCGGTGGGAAAGAGGATATTTTTAACCTCGATGCTGGGAATGTCCATGGTGTTTCTCCTTTACTGGTGCATGCTCCGATGATCCGCACCTCGCCTGGTCAGGAGGAAGGCACAGTTCCGGCGCGGTATCCTGATGCCCGGCTTGCCGCCGGATCATCAGATATTGTCGACTAAGCTTCCAGAATATCTTAGCACTCAGGTAATATCCGGACAAGCCGTTTGTCTGTTTTGCGCCAATATTCGTTTTTTTATATACAATGACACTCCGGAAACCTTTGCCGGACTGGCAAGAGCCCTGCCGAAGGGCGGCTCGCTCGGAAAACTCAGCCAGAGCGAGCCATCCAGACCAGCTTTTGCCCTTGGCCATGCACGCTGTCAATGAGGCGACGGTGGTTTTTTGATTTCGCGGCTGTCGCCTGGGCTACAAAGCCCTGGCGAAGTTTGTGCCGAACTCCCTGCAGCGGGCCATGTGCTTTTCATCGGGGGACCAGGGAATCTTCAACCCGTCGCCGACAATTGCAAATCCAGCATCGGCCAGTCTTTCCGAGATGATTTTGACCGATTCGCCGCTCCAGCCGAAACTACCGAAGCCGGCCGCTTTTTTGCCCTTGAACTTCAGACCCTTTATCTCTTCGAGAAGCCCGGCCACCGAAACCAGGATGCCGTTGTTGATTGTCGGCGATCCCATGAGAATGCCTTTGGATTTGAAAATTTCGGTGATGATGTCGTTTTTGTCCGTATTGGCGAGATTGAACAGTTTGACCGTGATCTGGTCATCAGCCCGGCGGATCCCCGCGGCAATCTGTTCCGCCATGGCCCGGGTGCTCTCCCACATGGTGTCGTAGAGGACGGTAATCTGGTTTTCCTGATACTTGTCGGCCCACTGCAGGTATTTTTCGACAATTTGCGCCGGATTGTCTCTCCAGATCACCCCATGGCTGGTACAGATCATCTCAAGCGGCAGGTTGAAGCCCAGAACCTCCTTGATTTTCTTGATGACCATCGGGCTGAAGGGGGTGAGTATATTGGCGTAGTACTTGATACATTCGGCATACAATTCAGCCTGATCGACCAGATCGTTGAACATGAATTCCGAGGCATAGTGCTGACCGAAGGCATCGTTGCTGAAGAGGATCTCGTCGCCGGTGAGATAGCAGAACATGCTGTCCGGCCAATGGAGCATGGGGGCCTCGACGAAGATCA
>JBEPWT010000088.1:0-11853 GCA_041642275.1 Desulfopila sp.
TCACCTACACCATGGTCTGCACACAGCAGGGCATGACCATGGAGAGCACCGGTAAAACGGTCTATCATGGCGACTCCTTCGAAGGGGAGTCAACGATGAAAATGGACGGTGCAGCGGGCGGCATGGTCATGAATACTGTCATCCAGGGCCGCCGGATCGGTGAGTGTCAATAGCTGACGGCTGACCGATAGCACAAACTTCCGCTGGATGGCGTTTTCCCTGTCCTCTTTTTTCTGCTATACTCTACAGAGAACGTCGACCGGTATGGCAGAGATTTTTCTCCGCCATACCGGTCGTGCCCCACGTGGAAACCGCTCCCGCGGAAATCGAGGTAAGAGCCATGGCCGCACCCGAGAGGAAAAGCAGGCTGTCCGTCATAACCATCATCATCGTTCTGCTGCTGGCCTTTGGCGGTCTCTATTATTTCTCCACCGACTCCTACAGGCAGCGTTCCGAAATCAACGGCGCACCCGAGAGACCGACCGCCGCCGGCGGTGACAACAAAACCGCTGGCCAAAGAACGGATCGCCTTGTTCTGAAAAGAGACGAAAGAGTCGATGTCGGCCGTACCTCTCTGGTCTACAAGGGGCTGGAAAACGGCAAGATCGTAGTCGATCTGTATCTGCTCGAGCTTGATCCGGAACAGGGATATCTCAAAATGATCGACGAAGGCGAGGCGGAGAAAGACTTCCTCCTCGGTCCTGTCACCTACCGCCTGATCTCCGTCAACAACACCTATTTGGGCCTGAAGATCGTCAGCATGACCCAAACGCCGTAGCTCGGCAGTTCACAGGCCGAGGATGGACCGCCGGTCCAAAAAGATTTGTGATGAGCGATACTCTGGGGCATGCCGGGTCCAGAAGCGGCCCAGGATGGCAGGCTATAGCAGACGAATGTCGGCCTAAACCGTGATGAGCTGCAGTGTTCCTATCTGGTGGATGCCCTTCTCGTTGGTGTACTCGCCCTCGATAACGGCGACCGTGTCGCCTGTCTGGACATAGCCGCCGACTTTGGCAAGTTCCAGGGCTCTGTCGAGGAGCTCCGAACGTCTGAGCTGCCGGTCTATGAGCAGCGGTATTATGTTTTTATAGAGACTTGCATGTCGGGCTATCTGGACGGAGCCGGTGATGAGGATGGAAGTTACCTTGCGGTTCCATTTGGAAAGGGTTGGGTAAAGCGTTCCCTCAAAATCGAAGAGAATGGTCGCCCTGGTGGTGCTCAGGCCAGCCGCCGCAATCAGTACCGGATTGACGCCGGTTTCCCGGGCCAGCTGCTGAAAGTGGCTGGTGCTCAACTTGGCGTGCGACTCCTCCTCGCAGATAATCGAGGCCATGGTTCTCACCACGTTTACCGGGTCGGATCCTCGTGCCGTTTCCTGGGAGAGCATGACGGCATCGGTACCTTCCTGGATGGCGACGCTGACATCGGTGACCTCGGCGCGGGTAGGCCGGGAATGAGTCGTCATCGAGTCGAGCATCTGGGTAGCGGTGATCACCGGAGTGTTGCGGCGCCAGCAGAGGTCTATTATTTTCTGCTGTATGCGCGGCACCCTGGCGGCGGGAAGCTCGACTCCCATGTCGCCACGGGCGATCATGACGGCATCCGATGCTTCTATGATGTCGTTGAGATTACGTATGGCCTCCGGTTTTTCTATCTTGGCGATAACCCGCAGCTCAGGCCTGTCCGAGGCGGCAATATGTCTTTTGATGTCCTGGATTTCTCGGGCCGAACGGACGAAGGAAAGTGCGACATAGTCCACCTGGTGGGCCAGGGCCCACTGCAGATCCCGCCAGTCCTTTTCGGTGACGCTCGGCAGCGACAGCCGGGTTTCCGGGAGATTCATGCCCTTGTGCGAGTACAGTCTGCCGCCGGTGACGATTTCGCAGAGTACCTGCTCCTCTCCGGGCTGGACGACCCGCAGTTCGAGAAGTCCGTCGTCGAGAAGGATGGGGTCCCCTTTCTTCAGATCGCCGATGATTTCCGGGACGACGGTTGAAAATCTTTTTTCCGTGCCGAGGATGTTGCCTGCCTGGATGATAATCAACTCCTCGGGCTTCAGGTCGATGGAGCCGTTTTCCATGGCGCCTGTCCGTATTTTTGGACCACAGAGATCGACCAGTACCGCCACCGGTTTCCTCCAGAGCTGTTCTGATTTGCGTATGATATTCAGGGTCTTTTCGTGCTCGGCGTGGCTGCCGTGGGAAAAGTTGAGCCTGGCCACATCCATGCCGGCAAGAATCATCTGGCCGATGATTTTCTCCGAGGAGGAGGCTGGACCGAGGGTGGCGACGATGCGGGCCATTTTGTTGAGCCTGCTGTTCTTCTGGGAATGCAGCGGCGCCAGAGTCTCGAGGATGGTGTCGATATCGACGGGCTTGCTCAGTACCCGGACAATGCTGTTGTAACTCTGCAGCTGCCGCACAAGAGAGGGGTCTGCTATGGCAGAGGTTACAACGATGATGGGAAGCTGGGGCCGCACCACCTCCATGGCTTCTATGAACTTGAATGCATCCCAGTGAGGGATGGAGATGTCGCTGATTATGACATCATAGGATCTGGCGGTGGCCTCCAGAAAACCCTGGTGACCGTTGTCGACAATCTCAACGGAATGGCCTGCTTTGGTGAGACCGTGCAGCAGCAGTTCCTGGGTGGATTTGTGCTCTTCAAGAAGCAGAATGCGCATGTTTGTCATTGTTTCCCGTCGGTGTCCAGGGTGAATGCCGAAGATGCCCGGACGGGCACGGCCGGCATGGAGTTTTTGTGGATAAATGTACAGGCCGGCTGTCTCCGGGCCGCTGTTTTCTCTGTCATCACTGTAGTACAGAAATGGCCGGCAAGAAACGGCTGGGCGGCATTTTTTGCAACAGAGATCATTTCCGGCGGAGTCGTAATCCGGCAAATTATGCTTATCATAATAGGCACCGACGAAATACCGCAGCGGCAGGCGGCCAAATATTTACTTGATTGCCCATAAAGCTCAGCTTCCTGTTCATTGCCCTGGAGACGCTTATCTCACGGGACGCCATAAACCCATCCCTGGGGGCAACGCTTACGCCGTCCAGGCTGCAGAGACCCGTGAGATAAGCACCTCCAGGCCACCAATACGTGATAGGCTGATTTTTCTAGGTAGTGTCTGTCCATAAATGGCACTTTTGCCCTAACTCCCGGAGTCTCATGCTTCGCTTACCGGTTGCTCTCAAAATTTAATCCTCGGAATATCAAGTATATGCCTGTGGTTAAATTTATCGAGCGCCTAGATTTAAAACAAAATTGCTCATTCCTGGACAGGCACTAGGTAATTAGCAATACTTAAAAGAAACCATGAATATACTGGAAACACGGAAAGCAACTAAAATGTATGCCATCGGCGAGCGGAGAATCGCCGTGGTCGACCAGGTCTCTTTGCAGGTTGAGGAGGGCGAGTTCGTTGTTATCTCCGGCAGCAGCGGCAGCGGCAAGACCACTCTTTTGAGCCTTCTTGCCGGACTCGACAGCCCCACCTCCGGGACGATCTTTCTTGCCGGCCTGGATATAACCTCCTACGACGAGGATCAGCTGGCCGAAATCAGGAACAGGACCACCGGTTTTGTCTTTCAGGCCTTTCATCTGGTTCCGTCGCTCAACGCCATCGAGAATGTGATGTTCCCGGCGGAACTGGCCCGAGATGACCAGGCGGAAGAAAAGGCCCGGAGGCTGCTGGAAAGGGTCGGCCTCTGGCAGCGGCGCCATAATTTTCCCGAGCAGCTCTCGGGAGGTGAAAAACAGCGGGTCGCCCTGTGCCGGGCGCTGATCAACACCCCCCGCATACTCTTTGCCGATGAACCAACAGGGAATCTCGACTCAAAAAACAGCAAGGAGATCGTCGACCTGCTCCTTGAGATGCAGCGAGAGTGGAATACCACCCTGGTGATGGCAACCCACAGTCCCGAAATCGCCGCGCTGGCGCAAAGGACTCTGCATCTGCACGACGGCAGGCTGCTCACCGAAAAAGAGAGACAATCGGCAGCGCTCGTCGGGGCGGAGGCCTGATGGTGTACTTCTCCAGGGACAATTGAAAGAGATGATGATGGCAACGGGTTTTAACAGAAAATTTCTTTTGCGCGAGCTTGTCCACGGCTGGCGGCACAGCGTGCTCTTCGTCCTCTGCGTCGCTCTTTCGCTTATGACCATCTCCGCCCTCGGCAGCTTCAAGGAGGGGGTCGACAGATCCGTTTTCCGCGATGCACGGCAGCTGCACGGCGGCGATATCATCATCCATTCCCACTATCCTCTTTCGCCGGCGCTGTTGGACCGGGTGGAGGCGCTCAAAGATGGTGACGACACCATCGTCTCGACGATGACGCACGAATTCTATTCCGTTGTCAGAGAGGCCCGGCAGCAGGCCACTTTGCTGGCCGAGATCAAGATCATCGAGGAAAATTTTCCCCTCTACGGCACGATCGAACTGGGATCGGGGCAAAGGTTGCAGGACCGGCTGCAAAGCGGCAGCGTCATTGTCGCCGAAGATGTGCTCACCAGGCTCGATCTCGAGATTGGCGATGTGCTGCTGGTCGGCAGCGGCGCCCTGCGTATCGTCGATACCGTCGTCCATGAGCCGGACAGCCCTGTCAGTATTCTCAGTTTCGGCCCGCGGGTCTTCGTGGCGGCCGAGGATCTGGATGATATCGATCTGGTTGGAAAGGGCAGCCGCATCAAGTACGAAATGCTGCTGGCCCTGGCGGAGAACGGCGATCTGCAGGGGGTGACGGCGGCGCTTCGGCGGCAGGCCGTCGAGGGGCAGGAGCGGGTTACTACCTTCCGCGAGGAAGGCTCCGGCGTCAAGCGCTTTTTCGACAACCTGCTCTTCTTCCTGTCGCTGATCACCATCTTTACCCTGCTGCTGGCCGGCCTGGGGATGCAGAGCTGTCTTACCGCCCTTATCCGGCAAAAGGAAAAGACCATCGCCGTGGTCAGAAGCCTGGGCGCAGACGCCGCCTTTCTCTACCGTCACTATTTTTGCATGGTGCTGGGGCTGGGTGGCGCCGGCGCCCTGATCGGCATAGCTGCGGGAGTGGTGCTCGGCAATGTTCTGCCAACGCTTTTCCGCGGGCTCATACCGGTACACGATAATCCCTCCGTCGGCATGATCGATCTGGGAGAAGGTTTATTCCTCGGGCTGACGGTGGTGATACTGTTCACCTTTCTGCCCCTCTACCGGCTGCGCAACATCAAACCGGCGGCCATTTTCAGAAAAGAAAGATCCCATTTCCGGCGGGACGGCGTCTTCTATCTCGCCGTCTTTGTTGCCGCCGTCGTCATCACCTTGCTGATTTCGGTTCAGCTTGAGGACACCTTCGTCGGTTTGCTGTTTACCGCCGCCGTTTTCGCCTTTATCGCGGTGATCTCGCTGGTTTCCAATCTGCTGGTCAAGGCCGTGCTGCGGCTGAAGATACAAACCCTGTCACTGCGCCAGGCCCTGAGAAGCATGACCCGCGCCGGCAACGCCAGCCGCTCGGTGATCATCACCCTGGCCTCGGCCCTGTCGCTTCTTTTTGTCATCTACCTGGTGGAACATACCCTGCACGCCACCTATATCGAGTCCTATCCGGCCAATGCGCCGAACCTTTTCTTCCTGGATATCCAGCCGGACCAGCGGCAGGGATTCGTCGAGTTCTTCGACGACAAGCCGCCGCTTTTTCCGATAATCCGGGCGCGGCTGCAGGCCATCAACGGTGAGGCCATCGACCGCGCCGAAGAACTGCGCAAAAAAAGGGACAACTTCGCCCGCGAGTTCAATCTCACCTACCGGGACCACCTGCTCGATGATGAAAAGCTGCTGGAGGGCGAAGGCCTTTTTGACGATTACGGCAGCGGCGAGATGCTGCAGGTCTCCCTTCTCGATTCCGTGGCGGAGATGGGCGATATCGACAGAGGCGACGTTCTTCTTTTCAATATCCAGGGGGTGGAGATCGAGGCACGGGTGGTGAGCATCCGCACCCGGACCAAATCCGAGCTCTACCCATTCTTCTACTTTGTCTTCCCGGGCGACTCTCTGGCTGCGGCGCCGCAGACCTTTTTCAGCGCCGTCAATGTGGACAAGGAGAAGATAGCACCCCTGCAGAGCCGGATCGTGGCCAAATATCCCAACATAAGTTTTATAAATATTTCCGAGACGGCCGAGGACCTTGAGGTGCTGATGGGCAGACTCTCGCGCATCATCAATTTTTTCGCCTCCTTTTCCATGGCCGCGGGAGGTCTTATTCTGATCAGTTCAATCCTGGCCACCAGGCTTGAACGGACACGCGAGGCGGTCTATTATAAAGTTCTCGGCGGCAGAAAATCCTTCGTCTATCGTGTTTTCATCTACGAAAACACCTTCATCGGTATTTTCAGCGCCGCCGTGGCCCTGGTGATCGCCCACGGCGGCAGCTGGGCGCTGTGCCGCTATCTCTTTGAAATAGAGCATGTACCCGCTATCGGTGCGACGGCGGCACTGGCGCTGTTCACGGTAGTTCTGGTGGTGCTCGTCGGCCTTCTCAGTTCACTGAGTATCGTCTGGCAGAAACCGGCCCGTTTTTTACGCGAACATGGAGGCGGATAGAGGCAATGAAAAACTCAGGATCTCCTTTTATCTGGCTGCTCGCAGCCCTGCTCATGCTGTGGGGATGCGACAGCGGCGACACCAATCCGACAGGCAGACAGGCACCCGAAGAGGAGCCGGCAGGGGGCAAAATCGTCGCTCTGGGAGACAGCTTGACCGCCGGACTCGGTGTCGACCGGGAGCGGAGTTATCCCTCGCTCCTCCAAAAACGGCTGGCGGAGGAGGGGTACGACTACCGCGTGGTTAACGCCGGAGTAAGCGGTGAGACCACCAGCGGCACCCTTTCCCGGCTCGACTGGATACTGACGCAAAACCCGGATATCGTCATTCTGGAAATCGGCGCCAACGACGGACTGCGGGGCATCGATCTGGCCCTGGTGGAGGACAACCTCGAGAGAATATTGGAAAGACTCAACGACGAGGGGGTGGTGACGGTTTTTACCGGCATGAAGATGGTCTGGAATCTCGGCGCCGACTATACTTCACGATTCAATGCCATTTATCCACGGCTGGCGGCAGAGCACGATGTAATCTTCATGCCGTTTTTTCTCGAGGACGTGGCCGCGGAAAGCTCGCTCAATCAAGCCGACACCATTCATCCCAACGAAGAGGGATACCGGCGCATTGTTGAAAACCTCTTCCCGTATGTCATCAAAGCCATAGAAAGCGCGAAGCATCGGCCGGAAAGCGAAGAAAAAGGAGGTTAAGCGGATATGAAAGCCAAGAAGCGTACCTTGCAGGAGAGACTGGATCAGGACGGCGTTGTCTGCGCCGAAGGATATCTGTTCGAGATGGAGCGGCGAGGCTATCTGACGGCGGGGGAGTTCGTGCCGGAGGTGGCCCTGGAGCATCCCGGCAGCCTCATTCGGCTGCACCGCGATTATCAGCATGCCGGCTCTGATGTGATGCAGGCCTTTACCTATAACGCCCACCGGGAGAAGCTGAAAATAATTGAAAAAGAGGAGCTGCTCGAGCCTCTGAACAGGGCGGCCCTGCGAATCGCCAAACAGGTCGCCGAGGAGGTCGGCGAAGGCGAAGAGCCGAGTCTGGTGGCCGGCAATATATCAAACTCCAATATCTGGGATCCGGCGGACCGTGCTTCCCAGGACGAGGTCCGGGCCATGTTCGAGGAAATGGTCGGCTGGGGCCAGGAAGAAGGGGTCGATTTCTTCGTCGGCGAAACCTTTTATTTTGCCGCCGAAGCCTTTTGCGCTCTCGAGGTCATAGCGAAGACCGGTCTGCCGGCCGTCATTACCCTGGCGCCAATGACGGAAAACCTGCTGCGCGACGACTGGTCGGTGGTCGACACCTGTAAAGAGCTGGAGCAGCGGGGCGCCATGGTGGTAGGTATGAACTGTTTTCGCGGACCGGCGACCATGATGCCCTATATCAAGGAAATCAGACGCAATGTCGCCTGTCACGTGGCTGCTTTGCCCGTTCCCTACCGGACCACCGAGGAGAATCCGACTTTTTTCAATCTCAATGATGACAGGGGCTGCACCTGCCCTTCGCCCCACGGTCGCACTTTTCCGACGGCGCTCGACCCGCTGATGTGCAACCGTTATGAGGTGCGCGCCTTCGCCGAAGAGGCATACCGGCTCGGCGTCAAATACCAGGGCGTCTGTTGCGGCTCGGCCCCCATGCATATCCGCGAGGTCGCCGAAGCCATGGGCAAGACCCCGCCGGCCTCGAAGTATTCGGAGAACATGGAGAAACATTTCATGTACGGCAGTGATGAACGCCTGCCCAGGCATATCACCGAACAGGGCGATAAGACCTGATATACCTCTTCGTCGAAGACCGGCGACTGCAGGATCGATTTTGTAAGGCCTTGAATCTCTGGTCGTGTTTTCTGGCGGCACCATCCTGGAGAGATTTCGTTTTTACCTGAAAATGTCCAGGGGGTTGTTTTATCTCCGGAAGTGTTAAAAATAGTAAACAGCAAAAATTTATCGGCTATCGACCCTGTTTCCACCATATCCGCGGCACTTGCAGCCATTACCCTGCAAAGCTTTGCAATGAGAGGGCGGAGAGTATAGGATAGGAAATAAAGCGCTGCCCTTTTCCAAACCATGCGTCGAGGTAAATCTCTTCGCCTGTCTGCGCTCAGGGCGGCTGCGGCGGGGCTTGGGGAAGGGGTTATGGAGCCCCTCGAAGAACCGGCTGGTATGGGGGCAAAGGACTTTTTAACTATTAACCTGCCGCAGTAATACAAGAAGACGACAATGGAATCAAAAAAACTGTATGTTCTCCTTTTTAGCATTCACGGCCTTATCCGCGGAGAGTCACCGGAACTCGGTGTAGACGCCGATACCGGCGGCCAGGTCAAGTACGTTCTGGAACTCGCCAAAACTCTCGGGGAGCAGAGCGAGGTAGGCCGGGTCGACCTTTTTACCCGTCGCATCGAGAGCAGGGCGGTGGCGCCGGAGTATGGAGAAGCCATAGAGGAACTCTCCGACAAGGTGCGCATCGTCCGCATACGCTGCGGCAGCAAGAAATATATCCGCAAGGAACTGCTCTGGCCCCATCTCGAAGAATTCATCGACAATACCATCCGCTATATAAAATCCCAGGATCTGACCCCCGATCTCTTTCATGGCCATTATGCCGACGCCGGCTATGTGGCCATGGAGCTGGCCGATGCCTTCGACGCTCCTTTCATCTTCACCGGCCATTCCATGGGCCGAAACAAGCAAGCCAAGCTCCTTGGCGACGGGTTGAGCGAAAAAAGGATCAACAGTCACTATAAAATGTCCACCCGCATCGACCGCGAGGAAAAGATTATCCAGAAGGCCGATCTCATCGTCACCTCGACCCAGCAGGAGGTAGATAAACAGTACGGCCTCTACGACCACGGCAAGCATCGTCATTTTGCCGTTATTCCGCCGGGCATCGATCTCGAGGTCTTTTATCCCTACTACGATCCGCAGATAGACAGCGAAATGCTCAACGAGGAGGTCAAGCAGACCCGGCTGACCATACTCAACGAGCTCAACCGTTTCTGGGCAAAACCGGAAAAGCCGTTTATTTTGGCCCTCTGCCGGCCGGATCACCGGAAGAATATCACCGGCCTCATCCAGGCCTTCGGTGTCGACAAGGACCTGCAGGCCATAGCCAATCTGGCCATTTTCGCCGGCATACGCAGCAATATCAAGAAAATGGAGGAGAACGAGCAGCAGGTTCTCACCGACATGCTGCTGCAGATGGACAAATACGATCTCTACGGCAAACTGGCGATACCGAAGAAGCATGATTTTGCCTCCGAGGTTCCCGAACTCTACCGGCTCTGTGCCGAAACCCGGGGAGTCTTCGTCAATCCGGCACTGATCGAACCCTTCGGTATCACCCTGATCGAGGCTTCCGCCTGCGGTCTGCCCATCGTCGCAACCGAGGAGGGCGGCCCCCGGGATATCGTCGAAAACTGCAGTAACGGCATTCTCGTCAATGTCGCTGACCCGGACGCACTGGCTTCGGCTCTGCGGACCCTGCTCGTCGACAAGGACGTCTGGGAAACCTGTTCCAACAACGCCATCAACGGCGTCCGCAAATATTACTCGTGGCATGCGCACTGCAAGAGCTATCTCGCCAAGATCCGCGAGCTGTTTCCGGAAATCATGGAGGAAGAGGAAGAGTCCGTAGTCGTCGCCGGTGCCGGCGGCAAACCCTCCTTCGGCAAGCGGCTCACCAAAGTCCATCGTCTGCTGATAACCGATATAGACAATACCCTTGTCGGCGACGACGAGAGCATGAAGGAGCTCTTCCGCTTGATCGAGTCGCACCAGGAGGAGCTGGCCTGGGGGTTGGTGACGGGCCGCAGCCTCGAACTCACCCTGGAGGCGATGACGGAGCATGAGATGCCGGTGCCCGACATCCTGGTGTGCTCGGTGGGTACGGAAATTTATTACGGGCCCGACATGCGAAAAGACAAAGGCTGGCACAACCAGCTCGAATTCCAATGGAAGCCCGAAGCCATAAAGGAGGCGCTGTCCTCCCTGGACTTCCTGGTCTTCCAGGAGGCGGAGGGGCAGCGCCACTATAAGATCAGCTATTATCTCGAAGAAAAGGACAACCGTCTGCAGCAGGTCCGCGAAAGGCTCGCCGAGTATCGCCTGCGCTGCAATGTCATCTATTCCCACGGCCAGTTTCTCGATATACTGCCGGTGCGGGCCTCCAAGGGCCGGGCGGTGGAGTATCTGCGGCACAAATACGAGTTTTCACCGCGCTATATCCTCGTCGCCGGTGATTCGGACAGCGACGAGGATATGATATCGGGCCAGACCCGGGCCGTCGTCGTCGCCAACTACAGCGAGGAGATGGAAAAGCTCAAAGGGAAAAACAATATCTATTTCAGTTCGGAATCCTATGCCGCCGGTATCATCGACGGCCTCTATCAGTACGGTTTTCTGCAGAAATAGTCTCTTGCTTGTCTCATCCCTGCTCTGGAGGTCATGGGATTGTTCAGCGCCTTGGCGTTGGCGGCAAATCTCGCTTGTCTGGCAACTGCTCGACTTCGTCTTGCCTGAAAAAGAGCAAAAACCAACCCTGATGGACTCGTAAAAAGCTCGATCTACGTCGTTGTAGATCGAGCTTTTTCAAGAGCCCATCCCGCCGGCTTCGATGACTTTTTACGAGATTATCAATCCTGACGTCATTTGGCAACGCCCTGCGATACCGGCATATCAGGTTTTTTGAGTTCCTTCTAACTAACAAAAACATAACACATTGTATTTGTGTTGTTTTGTTAGTGCTGAAATTTGGCCCGGCATCGCCCGGGTGGGACGCTGATTACCCCTAATGTTCAGCAACATATTTTGAGACAGGGTGCCCTTTTCCCGGGACGCCATAAACCCATCCCTGGGGGCTTAACTGCAGCCGTCCTGGCTGCAGATTGGTGAAAAGGGCACCCTGTCTCTTTGTAATTGGCCAAGCTGAGTTTCAGGGGTAATCAGATTTGAGTTTATTGATTCTCCTCTTCTGCAGGAAAAATATTATCGCCATAATGATCAAACCCGCCCCGTCTGTAATAAAAGTCGGCCAGAAGAGCAACAGGGTCGCCGGAGCCATCATCAACCATTCAAAAATGGTGGTCCGGCAGAACCAGAACCCCATCATCAGACTGGAAAAGGCAATGGTCCCGAGAAAGGCAGAAAAGAATGAGGAGAATATCCGAAACGGTGTCGGTTTGATTTCATTGCGCAGAATGACGTCCCCTGGGCTGACCATGCTTCCCGGGGGCGAATAGACCTGGATCACCGTGGCGCCTTTTTTGGCTT
>JBEPWT010000089.1:0-11749 GCA_041642275.1 Desulfopila sp.
AGCTGGGCTGCTTCTCCCAGGGTTTCCGAAAATGTCGGGTGGGCATGGATGGTCAGGGCCAGATCTTCGGCCACGGCTCCCATTTCCATGGCCACCGCGGCTTCGGCGATCAATTCGCCGGCATGCCGGCCGGCAATGCTCACACCGAGTATCCGACCCGAATCGGAATCGATGATACATTTGGTGACACCCCTTGGGTGCCCCATGCCGACAGCGCGACCGGATGCGCGCCAGGGGTATTTGACAATTTCCACATTCAGCTCCTGCCGGTGGGCCTCTTTTTCGCTCAGTCCGGCCCAGGCGAGTTCGGGGTCGGTATAGAGCACGAAAGGAACGGCACGCGCATCAAAGGCGGAGTCTTTGCCGGCAATTGTCTCGGCGGCTATTTTCCCCTGGTGAAATCCCACATGGGCCAGCATGTCCCCCCCGCTGATATCTCCGGCGGCAAGGATATTTTCAACCGATGTCCGGCCCCGCTCATCCACACGGATAAATCCCTTTTCATCCATTTCCACCTCGGTGCTATCCAGTCCCATATCCTCCGATTGAGGCCGGACACCGATGGCAATGAGCACACGGTCGAAGTTTTGTTTTTTGTTTTCAATCTCTCCTTCGAATTCAGCCCGTACATGGTCACTTTTTTCTTCGAGGTTTTTCACGCTGGTAGTGGTATGAATATCCTCAAACTGCTCTTTTATCTGTTTTTGCAGAATGTCGACGAGATCGCGGTCCGCCCCCGGCAGGATTTCCCCGCTCATTTCCACAAGCGTGACGCTGCTTCCCAGGGCGGCATAGACGGAACCGAGTTCCAGGCCTATGTAGCCGCCGCCGACAACCAGCAGCTTTTCCGGAATATCCGGCAGGTCCAGAGCACCCTGATAATCCATTATCCTTCCTCCTTCTCTGATTTCCACTCCGGGAAGAGCAATGGGCAGAGCTCCGGTGGCCACTATTACATGTTTGAAGGCAATTCTTGAAATTTCTGACTCGGTGTCGAGCAGCCTGATTGTCGTGTTGTCTTCGAAAACCGCCCGGGCGTTGATATAGTTGATATTCCTGCCATCAATTAATTTCTTTAATCCATCCGTCAAGGCGGCAATGGATTCATCCTTGAACTGCCGCAGCTTGTCAAGGTCAATCTCCGGTCCGGAAAAGGCAAGGCCCATGGTTTCGGCTCGACGGGCATCGTGGATAAGAGTTGCGGCATAGAGCAGGGTCTTGGAAGGTATGCAGCCACGCTTCAGACAGACGCCGCCGGGGCTCTCCTCCTTGTTGATCATGGTAACTTCAAGACCCAGATCGGCAGCACGAAAAGCAGCCGCATAACCGGCCGGTCCGCCTCCCAGAACCAGGACTTCCGCTTCCTGAGTAAATTCGCCCATTACCATTCTCGTTCTCCTGTAGAAGATCTTCTAGAGATGCATCATCAGATTATCGATGCTGCGCAGATATTCGATGATGTTGTTCATGAACCGGGCCGCATCGGCGCCATCGGCCAGACGGTGGTCGAACCCCAGAGCCAGCGGCAGCATCAGGCGCGGCACCACCTTGTGCTTCGGAGGCACTCCCTGGACTACAGGCCTCCAGGTCGAACGGGCCATGCCCAGTATCGCCGCCTGCGGATGGTTGATGATCGGCGTGAATCCCGTTCCTCCCAGAGACCCCACATTGGTTATGGTGAATGTCGCCCCGGACATCTCCTCAAGGCTGGCCTCGCCGTTGCGGGTGCGTTCGGCAAGTTCGTACAGCTCCAGGGCCAGTTGGGAGAGGCTTTTGCGGTCCACGTCCCGGATTACCGGAACCAGAAGTCCTCTTTCGGTGTCCACCGCCACGCCGATATGATAATAGTGCTTATAGAGTATCTCTTCGGATTCGGAGTCGAGGCTGGCATTGAAGCGGGGATGCTCCTTCAGCGCCGCCACCGCCGCCTTGAGGATGAAGGGTGTCAAGGTGAGCGCCGCCCCCTGCTCCTGTATCGTTTCCTTCTGATCGGCGCGAAAATGTTCGAGATCGGTGATGTCGGCCTGATCTTCATGGGTGACATGCGGAATCGTCTTCCAGGAGAGGGCCGTTCGTTTGGCTATGGTACGCCGTACCGAACGCAGGGGTTTTCGCTCCACCGGGCCCCATTTGGAAAAATCGGGCAGCTTCTCTGCTTTTTCCTCTTCTTCAGCGGCCCCTTTGCCCGCCGCCTCCGCTTTATCTTCAGCGGCTTTTTCCTCCTCCGGCTTTTCTTCGGCGGCCTTGCGGACATCCTCATCGGTTACCCGACCATGCGGACCGCTGCCGGAAACCGCTGCCAGATCGACATCCAGCTCACGAGCAAGGCGCCGGGTAGCCGGTGAAGCAGGGACCGGCTCTTTCTTCTTTTCCGCCTTTTCGCCTGCTTCCTGCTCTTTTGCAGCTTCTTCCGCAGCCTCTTCTTCCCCGGCCCCTTCCTCCACTGGCTCTTTTTCCGCCGCTTCTTCTTTACCGGCGGCTTGGCCCTCGACGCTAAAAATCATCACTGTCTCGCCGACCCGCACCATCTGGCCTTCTTCCACCTTGATTTCCTTGATGGTCCCGGTATACGGAGAGGGCACTTCATTGGCCGCCTTGTCGGTTTCCATCACCACGACCGACTGGCCTTCTTCCACTTCATCTCCTTCCGATACCAGTATTTCAACTACCTCGGCTTCATGGATGCCTTCACCGGGATCGGGAAGCTTGAATTCCTTGTCCATAGATTTTCTCCTGGAATGTTCAGGCGTTCAATGTCTTTTTCACTGCGGCGACGATCCTGTCCGTATCCGGTATATACATCTCTTCCCGCTGATACAGGGGCATGGGCGCATCAAAACCGGTCACCCTTTCCAGGGGAGCCTCCAGGTACCAAAACGATTTTTCGATCAGCCGGGCCATGATTTCCCCCGCCGGCCCGAAGCTTCTTGGCGCCTCATGTATAATGACCGCATGCCCCGTGTTGCGCGCAGACTCGGTAAACAGAGAATCATCCAGCGGCGAGATGGTCAGCAGGTCGATAACATCCGCCTTGACGCCTTCTTCCTTCTCCAGTTGATCGGCTGCTTCCAGCGCCGGCTGGAGCATGGCCCCATAGGTCACCATGGTCACATCCCCGCCTTCCCGCACTTTTCGTGACTGGCCTATGGGAAAACTCTCCTCGTCATCGGGCACCTCCTCGCGAAAGGCCCTGTAGACGGCCTTGGATTCGAAAAACACCACGGGATCGGGATCACGGATGGCGCTCACCAGAAGACTTCTGGCATTTCTCGGCGTCGAGGGAATCACCATTTTCAGCCCCGGTGTATGGGCATAATAGACTTCCCTGCTTTCCGAGTGATGCTCGAGCGCCCGGACTCCGCCGCCGTAGGGCATGCGAACCACCATGGGAACCGTGAAACCGCCGAGGCTGCGGCCGCGCATGCGGGCTGCATGGCTTTCCAGTTGATGAAAAGCCATATAGGAAAAGCCCGAAAACTGCATTTCGGCCACCGGCTTCAAGCCGTACAGAGCCATTCCCACCGCCGCGCCGACAATGACCGACTCCGCCAGCGGAGTGTCGATGACCCGCTCTTCGCCATAACTGTCCAGGAGGCCGTCGGTAACCCGAAAAACACCGCCGTCGACACCGACATCCTCACCGAGGATGATCACGTCGCCGTCATTTTCCATTTCCTGATGCAGAGCCAGATTAATGGCCTCGATCATGGTTCGTTTACTCATGCGAAGAGCCCTCCTCTTTGAAGCTGTCTCTTTGTTCCTTGGTATAGGACGGAAGTTGGGCAAATACATGGTCGAACATGGCAGCGGGACCGGCCGCTTCTTCCTGCCTTTTCTCCCAGGAATCGACGGCGTCCTGGATTTGTTTCTCAACCTCTTCTTCCAGAGAAGAGATCTTCTCGTCTGAGAGCAGCTCCTTTTTTTGCAAATAGTTGCGGAAACGATCCAGCGGATCCTTTTCACTCCACTGCTCCTCCTCATCTTCGCTGCGATATTTTCGCGGATCATCGGCGGTGGTATGCACGGACATTCTATAAGTCACACATTCGATCATTGTCGGCCCGTCTCCCGAACGCGCCCGTTCCACAGCTTCTCCGGCTGCCGAGTAAACCGCCAGCATATCGTTGCCGTCCACCTGGATGCCCGGCATCCCATAGGCCAGAGCCTTCTGGGCCAGGGTTTTCGAGCGGGACTGCCTGCTGCGGGGCACCGATATCGCCCACTGGTTATTCTGGCACACAAAAACCAGCGGTACCTGAAAGACAGCTGCAAAATTCATCGCTTCGTGGAAATCCCCCTCGGAAGTGGCCCCGTCCCCGAAGAAAACCATGCCGACCTCTTCGCTCTTTTTGAATTTCGCCGCATACATCATGCCGGCAGCATAGGGAAGATGCGAGCCGACGGGAATGCATACCGGCAGGATATGTTTTTCCGGGGGGATCTCACCGCCCTCGTTGTAGCCGGTGTAAACAAGGAGAATGTTCTCCAGTTTTTTGCCCCGCCAGATCTCCGCGGCCATTTCCCGAAACGAAGGAAACAGCCAGTCTTTCTCCTGCAATACCGCCGCCGCTCCCACCTGGGAGGCCTCCTGTCCCTTGATGGGGGCAAACGTTCCCATGCGCCCCTCGCCGTGCAGGGAAAGCATGCGTTCATCGAAGCGCCGCGACAGCAGCATGCAGCGGTACATATCTTTGAGGAGGTCGTCGTCGATATCCGGTTCCAGATCGGAGTCCACCTCTCCATCTTCGTCGAGGATCGACAGGTACTCTAGGGAAGGGGCAATATCGATTGTTTCTCTGGCCATGTTTATGCTCCTTGGACATGAGGTTTGCGGTTGTGTCAATGGCTTGAGCAGGAGATGCACGGATCATAGGCCCGGGCCAGCATTTCCAGCCGCAGGGCGGTGGACTCTTTGTCCCGGCCGGCAAGCGTGGGCAGCAGGGCATTGAGATCCGCCTCCAGATTGGCCAGATTCTGGGCCGTGGGAATGACCATATTGGCGAAGGTGCATTTGCCGCTGCCGTCATAGTGGTACTCGTGAAAAAGGGTCCCCCGCGGCGCCTCCACGGCGCCGACACCGCACCCGGCCACCGGGATGACCGGCTCGTCGGTTTCCGCTGGATGATCGGTGCTGACAATCTGCTCAATGAGATTCATGGAATCTTCAACACAGTGCACCATTTCAACTATCTGGGCCGTGGTGTTGGCGAAGGGATTGTAACAGGGAGCTTCAAGCCCCAGTTCAGCTGCGGCTTCTCCGGCCGCCGGGGAGAGCTGGTCGGAATTGTTGTTGAACCGCGCCAGTGCTCCCACCATATAGGAGTCTCTGTGCCAGCGTGCGTATTTGGCGGTGGAATAGGAAATCACCTCTTCCCGGATCTGCCGGGAATACTCCGCAACCGGCACGGTCTTGCCCTCGCTGGAGTGGAGATCGCCTTCATAAAAGGCGTAATGGAGGGGATGGCGAAGGCTGACGTATTCGGTCTCCCTCTCCATTTCAGGTATGCGCCCTTTAAAGAGGGAGACGGTTTTCTGAAGATCGAGGAGGCCGTTTTCCAGCCTGTGGAGCAAGGCCGTCAAATCTTCCTCGGCGGGGACAAAGGTAAAGCCGTTCAGGCGCATGGCCACCGGATGGGTGTGGCGCCCCGCCACTGTGTCGCAGAGCACGTATCCCAGCTCCTTCAGGCGGTTGCCGCGCCGCAGAATTTCCGGATCGGAGGCGGCCAGTTCAAAGGCGCTCGATGCTTTGAAAAAATCGGGTCCTGCCAAAAAATAAAGATGAAGAGCATGACTGCTCAGCACTTCACCGTAACAGGCCAGGCGCCGGAGAAGCCGTATTCTCGGGCCTGTGGTGATCCCGAAAGCGTCTTCGGTAGCCTTCAAGGCGGCGCAGGCGTGGCTGATGGCACAGATGCCGCAGACGCGCGAAGCAATGTGAGAAACATCCCTGTAGCTGCGGTCGCGGACCAGCGCCTCGAAAAACCGCGGCGCTTCGGTGACCGCAAAGCGGACCTTGTCCCCGGATGCATCCAGCTTCGCATGTCCCTCGACACGGGTCATGGGATTGATTTCAATCTTCATATTGGTAATCCTTGCGTTCAACTTTCGGCCAGGTATTGTAGGCGCCGAACATCTGGAGGATATCCGCTTCAGACAAGCCATGGGTCGAGACAACCCGTTCCATGATGGGGTGGCGTTTTATGTCATTGGCCATAAGCGCTCTGACCGCCCCTTCGAGATTGGCCCCGTCCATCAGACCCCGGCAGCTCCGGCAGCCGTCGCCGTAGCCGGTGCAGGCGGCATTGCAGCCGCACCGGGTCACCGGCCCGAGGCAGACCTGATTCTTTTCATAGACGCAGGGATAGTCATTCAACTTGCATTCCACACAAACCGGCCGGTTCGGCGGAGAGTATTCCTGTTCGGTGAGGATGGCCTTGAATACCTTGACGAACTCCGGAGCGCTCACTGGACAGCCGAAGGTCTGATAATCGACTTCGACCACCGCGGTGATCGGTCGGGCGGTGATAATTCCCTGTGGAAATTCCGGGTCGCCGTAGACCGTCTGCCGCAATGTGTCCAGCGGCCAGTCGTTGCGGATGGCGTTGTGACAGCCGATACTGGCACAGGTACCCAGCGATACCAGGGTACCGGCAGTCTCGCGAATTTTTTTTATCCTTTCGATATCCTTCTGCCAGCGGATGCTGCCCTCGCAAAAGGCGATATCATACTCATCGGAGGCAGTGGTCATGACTTCACGCCAGGAAACCACCTCCACATGCTCGAGCAGTTCGAAAAGCTCCTCCCCGAGGCGCAGGACGACGAGCTGGCATCCCTCGCAACAGGCAAAGTCGAAAAAGGCGATTCTCGGTTTTGAACGCATACCAGCTCCTTGAAAATATCAGCTGTCCGGCAAGGTGGCTTCTACGGCCTCGCTTCTTGCCTTCAACTGGGAATAGGAAAATACCGGGCCATCCTGACAGACGTAGAGATCATTGATCTGGCAGTGACCGCATTTGCCCACCCCGCATTGAAAACGCCTCTCCAAAGAGAAATAGATGTTCTCTTCAGCCACTCCCTTTTCCAGAAAATTTTGGGCGGCAAACCGGAAGACGATGGGCGGGCCGACTACGAAGGCTATGATATTTCGGGGATTGAAATCTATTTCATTGATTATATCGGCAACGACCCCCACCCTCCCCTGCCAGGTTTCGTCGGCCTTATCCACGGTCTCATGCAACTCTGTCTGATCGTCTTGGTGCCAGAGCCGAAGGTCCGGGACAAACAGCCTCTGCTCCGGGCTTTTGACGCCGGAGGCAATGATCAGCCGGCCATAATCGGAGCGGTGCTCGCGGCAATGGCTTATCACCGAGCGCAGGCAGGCCATGCCGGTGCCTCCGGCGACAAAAAACAGATCCTTTCCACGGGCCCTTTCCAGGGGAAAGGGGTTGCCGAAAGGACCGCGCATACCGACACGGTCACCGGCTGCAAGCCGGTGCAAGGCATTGCTGACCCGACCCACGGCGGAGACGCAGATTTCGAAATGATGGCGCTGCGCCGGGGAGGAACAGATGGTAAACGGGGCCTCACCATATCCAAATACCGAAATCTGCACGAACTGACCCGCCTCGAAGGCCATCTCATCCTGCGGCGCCGACAATGAGAAGGTTTTCACGCCCGGGGCCTCGTCGATCACCTGCAGGACAGACACCGGAACGGGAATATAATCGATGACCATTGTCTGGCCGGAAACCGTCATCACTTCTTCTCCTTTGCAAGTTTTATCAATTCGTTGCAGACATCGACGATATTGATGTCGGCGGTGCAGGCACGGCTGCAGCGGCCGCAGCCCGTGCAATAGGGGCGGTCGAACTGCCTCTGGAGGTACAGGAACTTACGATGCCACCGGTGCGCCACTCTCTGGCAGCGGATGTCACGGGTGTTGGTCCCGCCGGCTATGAGAGCGAAATCGAGCAGCTGGCAGGAGCCCCAGCTGCGATAGCGCACACCGCTTGTGAGGTTGCTCTCCAAGCTGTCTTCCATATCGAAGCAGAAACAGGTGGGGCAGGTCGTATTGCAGGATCCGCAGCTGTAGCAGCGCTGCGCTGTCCGCTCCCAGACATCGCTCAGATCCGTCTTCTCCAGGATTTCGGCGAACTCCTCCAGTCCTGTCTGCAGGCGGGGGCCGGTGGCGGCTATCTTTTTGCCGAGAAAATCCTCGCCGGCCAAGAGGTCTTTTTCCCGTGCTTCTTCCGTGTGCGTGCCCTGGAGCAGTTCCTGCCCTTTGGATGAATGAACCTCCGCCAGGAAACCGCCGTCAATAGGGGTCAGAAAAAGATCGCAACCGTCGCGGCTTGCAGATGTTCCCATGGAGGTGCAGAAGCAATAGTCATCGGGAAGGCAGTCAATACCGACGATGGTTGCCAAACGGCGGCGTTGCCGCCAGCGTCCGTCGGCCGGCGGATAGCCATAGGCCCTGTCGAGCAGACTCAGGGCGGCCAGATCGCAGGGATGCACCCCTACCAGCAGAAAATCTTTCTCCTGCTCCTTTTTTTCCGGCACAACATGTCCATCTGTGGCAAAGCGGAACAACGGCTCCCTGGTTGGGAAAAAAGCCGTTTTCGGAGGAATGGTGGTGGCGCCATAACCGTCGGCCAGCAGACGGGCCAGCCGTTTTAGCTCGGCATCCCGGCTCTCTATCCAGTCGAAATAATAAAATCCAGGTTGATCCCGCCGCTCTTTGGGGCCCATTACAGGCTGAGAACATACCCAGTCATGAAGAAGGGTCGGCAGGTCGGCGGCGGCGAATGTTCGTATCGATGACTGCATGCGTTTCTTACCCGCGGCTGATCGGTGGAGAATCGAAGAAAGTATCGACAACGTGCTCTACGATTGTGTTTCTAATATCTTTATAAAAAAGTATGTCCATGTCTGGAATCTTGTCAACGACACGGCCGAAGGGTCTCTTCTTGGGTAAAAAATAAAGAGGCAGAGGTCAGTCGGATTCGGAAGGGCTCGCCTCGGGAACCTTATACTTTTTTTGACTCCTTTTTTTCGGGTAGAGCCTATTGGTGATCTTCGGTGCCAGTTCAAAAAGCAGAATGCCGATCATGGCGGAGGAAAGAATAAATATTCCACTGAAAAGACGTATGGTATCAGTGGCCATAGCGGCTATGATTACCGAAAATTCGCCCCGTTGTGTAAAGGAAAGGCCGGCGCGAAGCGCTACCTTGTCCGAAAGTCCGTACATCCGGCCGCCGAAATAGCCGACCATGATTTTGGCAACAATGGACCAGACCACAAGAGTTATCAGCAAGGCGGGCAAGGGCACTTCTTCACCGAATACGATGGTTGTGCCAAAATAGAAGAAAAAGAGCGGCAGCAGCAAATCACGAATGGGCAGAACAACATTTCCCAGATGCTCGGTACGGCGTACCTCAGCGAGGATAATACCGGCCAGAAAAGCGCCGAGAACCTCGGAGAGGCCCAACATTAAGGCCAAACCGCCATAGGCCAGGGCAATACCGACCACCAGTAAAATAAAAACATCCTTGCTGATATATCTATCGACAAAATTGCCCAGCCGGCTGAAAAGCATATGGCCGATGAGCACCGCACCGACGACCAGAGCAACAATTTTGAAGATAATCAAGCCAAAGGCGAAACCGGTCAGGGTCTTGCCCGCAGTTAGCCCCACAAGAACAGCAACAGCCACGGGGGCGACGATATCCTCGAAAATCAAAAGAGCGAGAATAAATTCAGATTCCGGATTAGCCATGCGTTTGGAACTTTCAATAATCTTGGCGGTAATGGACGAACTTGTGGCATAGACAACACCTCCTATAAGAAAGGCGGTGATCCAGTCCAGCCCGAAAAGCATGCATATCAGCATGGTCAAAAACAGATTCAGGAAAATATCCAGTGTACCCGCCGGTGCGACCTTTCCAGCAATTGTCGCCAGACGACGTATGGGAAACTCCATTCCCAGCATGAAAAAGAGCAGAACAATACCGACTTCACCGGCCAAATACAGCAACTCATTGCCGGAGAAGTACCCGCTCAGGATTGTCCCAAGAAGAATATAGAGGACCACCCCGGGAATCCGGAACTTCATGCCGAAGAAACCTACCAGAAACAGCAGGATGAAAACGCCCCCGGCTATGAGCATCACAGGAAAATAGACGTCTCCCATCAAGATTCACCTTCGATTTCACCGGCAGCCATCTTTTCAAAATTGGCGATCTGGCTTTTCTTACCCGCCACCATAACAGTATCATCCGGCTGCAGCACAAAATCCACGTCGGGACTGACGGTCATTTCATCGCCATGCATCACGGCAATGATTGAAGCGCCGGTGTGCGTGCGAATCCGGGACTCGGCAATCTGCTTGCCGACAACGGGAGATTTGGCTTTGAGCTTAATCCATTCCATAACCAGCTGTTTCTGGAATATTCTCATTTTCTCATCGTCAACAGGCTGATAGGTTGCCCCCAGAAGCTGAGCACCCAACTCCCGCGTCTCCTCGCTCGTCAGCGATATGAAATAGTCGGCCTCATCTTCATCGCTTTCCTTGAAGAAATAGAGGTCGCGCTTTCCGGTATGATGTATGATCACCACAAGTTTGTCATCCTCCGCAGTCCGCATGGAGACCTTTTTGCCGACGCCCGGCAGATCGCACATTTTCATTTCCATAATATCACCTCATATTTTGAGTTGGCTCTCTGTCGAATTAGCGCAAACCTCTTTTTTGACAAATTGCCATCGACCTTCAAATCGGTTTGTATTCTAGCGGAACCGATGTTTCCTTACCAAGGAAAAAATACTACAAAAATACTACTATTGTTTGGTGCCGATGTCATTGCCATATGCTGCATCTACTGAATTGTGAATACAAGCGGCACACCGTGCTGCGCCATGCCGGAGAAACCGGAGGCCTCGATTTAGCCCCGAAATTTCGTGCATCGCCTGAGGGAGGCGCCCCGGGAAGCCTCAATGCAGACTCCGGATCCTCTCCAGCTCCTGAACAAGGAGATCAGCTCGGAAATAATGGGGATGGTGTCCCGTTTCAGGGATCATGATCGATGCGGCATGAGGAACCTGGTAGACAAATCCTCCGGCGTGGGAAAACTGGTAGATAACCTGGTCGTCAGCGCCATAGAGCATGCCGACAGGGGCGCTTATCGCCCGGAATAAGGGATACGACTCATCGAGAAAGGGACGGATCTGGTTCAGGTCGGAGGCGTTGGCGAGAAACCGGTCCGGCATGAAGAGCAAATCGAGGCAGGTCGAATCGGCGTAGTCGTCGGGCACCGGATTGGGTGCAAAGGTGGTCGCTACCAGCGACGGTGCTATGGAGGGTGCAAAGACGGGGATAATGGCATAGCGGAATATATGGCCAAGCACCGGGGTGGTGGCCAGCCTGGTGTACCAGGATGCGCCGGTTCCGACCGGATAGACCACCCCGGCGACGAGCACCAGACCGCGATACTGCGACGGATAATCACTGAGCAGCCGTGCGCCGATAGCCCCGGCGAGGGAGTGAGCGACAAGTATGGGACGCTCCAGCTCGAGACTGACGATGGTTTTATGGATCAGCCGGGTCTGTTCGAGCAGCGACATGGGTCCATGCCGCTGGCTATGGCCCAGTCCCGGGCGGTCCAGGGCAATGAGACGATATCGTTTAGGCATATCGGCAAAAATTGAGTGCCGCCACTGCAGGGCATTGCTCGATGCACCATGGAGAAAGACAACG
>JBEPWT010000090.1:0-11664 GCA_041642275.1 Desulfopila sp.
CTCTTCCGATCTTGTTTGAGGAGCACTTACAATAGATTAAAATAGGACCTTCAATAGCATCTTGTCAGTTTTTGAAAAGCTAAATCAGACTATCTAAAAAATATAATAATTAGGTACTTAACACAGAACAAATGAGATTTTTGAGTTTAACACGGAGAACATTATGAGAACATTATTAGCGGCAATTTTTTTCTTCTGTATGTCTCAGGTTGTGTATTCTGCGAATAATGAATCTCTTGATTACATTGTTGAGGATATTCTTCGAGAGGTTGTTGACCAGGCGATCGAGGATGGAAAGAGAATTGTAAAAGAGAATACAGGTATCGATCTTTCAAAACGGGGATATGAAGGTCGTTATGAAAATCGCCGAGAGGGAGAACGGGGCAGAGAAGGATACGGCAGAGGGAAAGATCAAGAAAAAGGTAAAGGTAAAGGCTGGGAAAAAGGAAAAGATCAACAGGAGATAATACGGGAATTAAACCAGCTCAGTAAGGAACATGATCAGGAAATTATCAAACTGGAGGAAGAACTTCACAGAGAATTATCCCAAGCCAGGAATGAGTTTGCGCGCGAGTCGGCACAAGAGGATAAACGTGAAAAAATATATAAAAAGAGATCGAAATTAAAAGAGAAAGTTGATAAATCCTATGCGAAATTTCACGAAAAGGTCAGGGAGAAAAACCGTCGATTTGATGCAAAAAGAATGAGGTTGCTCGACAAAATAGATCTCTAAATCACATGTATTTTGTTAAGAGCTGCTACATGCAAATTTTGTCGTGATCATAAATAATAACTTGCGTCTTTTATGATGAAGAACCCTTTGGGTGGTATATAAGCCATTACCGTAGCGATCGCTAAAGCTGTACAAGGAATAATCATATTTCGGAGCCTGGTACTGGCGCTATCGGTAATGATCATTGGAGGTGTGTATGGTTGTGCCCCTTACCGGGACTATGTGTCTCATCCAGAATTAGTTGGATATGCAGAAACCGGAAGAGCATCATTCTATGCCCTAAAATTTCAGTTTCGAAGAACGGCAAGTGGAGAGACGTTCAATAACCTGGCTATGACAGCAGCTCACAAAACCTTGCCTTTTGGTACAAAAGTTTTGGTCACAAATGTTAATAATGACAAGTCGGTGGCTGTAAGAATTAATGACAGAGGTCCTTTTATCAAAGGCAGAATAATTGATCTTACACGTTTGGCATTTTCAAAAATCGCCGATACTGATAAAGGGACCGTTGCAGTAAGCGTCAAAGTGATTGAATAATTCAGTTGGTTTGAATCCTGCTAAGGAAGAATATATATTGGCAAGACTAATATGAAACTGTATGCAGGCCTCAGCAGTATTGAGATGTCTACTGCACATCGAAGCCTGTGCTGGTCTGAGGCCTAACAATAAAAACGCAATTCAAGATCAGAGATAATCCATGAAAACCTTCAGCAAATGATTGCCCGACCAGGTCGAGACTTGACAACAAATTGTGTGTCAGGTTAAGTGTGAATTTCTGCTGCAATTTATCAGGTCTCTCTTGTCCCTGATTTACAACCCTGCTTCTCAACACATCTCCGCTCACCCTATCCCCATAGGCAGCACCATCGTTTATCTGCTCAGAAAGGGCCTTGCAGGCGGTAGCGGTTCCAGCTTCCGTCCTTGGAACGTTTGATTTCTTTGATTTCCTCTGATGTGATTGTTTCTTCGGTGTTATCTCCTGCTGATACATTTGTATCAACGCTTGCCCGGCGTGACAAAAGCTGTCCAGGGCATGGGGCTGTTCTCTTGCCGGGGCAGTTGAGCGGCTGGCGATGGAGGCTGATGAGCAGTATGGGGATATATTGTTTCCGGAAACGAAAGAATGAATAGTGTCGAAGGTTGTACAGGGGTTGTACAAACACCCCGAAAACGAAAAAAGCACTTACTCCGGAATGGGTGTAAGTGCTTGAATATACTCTGGCTGGGGGACAGGGATTCGAACCCCGATAAGCGGAGTCAGAGTCCGCTGTCTTGCCATTAGACCATCCCCCAGTGAGATGGTGAGCTGAGATTTATAGAAAAAATCTTGGCCGCTGTCAAGAGAATTTGCCCTGCTGCCTACGGTCGCGACACCATGACTTTGAAAAGGTTTGGTTTTTGCCTGGTCTTGGGGGAAAACCAGCCTTTACTGCCGGCAGCCGGTTGCTCACTTTTTGGAAATGACCGCACCGGCGTAGCCGACCACTTGGTCGGTATCTCCCGATATTTCCCCTGAATCGGTGTACTGCAGAATTTCGGCCTTGTCTGCCCCCAGAAGCAGGGAAGCCTTTAACACCACGGTTACGGCGACGATGCCGCACATGGATATCCTGTTTTCCAACACAGTGGTATAAAGCCCTTCGGGATCGAGTTTTTTAAGCCTGTCCAGGGCCATGGTGTCATGCTTTTGGGCCACTTCTCGGGTTTCGTAGTGGCTCATGTCGCTTGAGGCCACCATCAGCACCGGTTTGGCATAGTGGCGAATGGCCTCGGCCAGAGAGGTGCCAAGTTTTTCGCAGGTCGGGTAGGGCAGCTGGGAGAGGGCCAGGGGAACGATGCTCAGTTTTTCCTGCAGGGCCTGGAGAAAGGGGATCTGGACCTCCAGAGAGTGTTCGTACTGGTGGGCGATGTCGTCGGCGGCGATGTCGCTGTTGGCCTCGAGCAGGAGTTCGGACAGCTCATCGTTTATCGGCACTACGCCGGATGGCATCTCCCAGTCGCGGCGTGAGAGGGAAATCGACGGCCCCCTGCCGTGATGGTTGGGGCCTACGACGACCACCGTTGGCGGAATGTCGACACTGCCGAGAACCTCGGCGGCGACATGGCCGGAGTAGACATAACCGGCATGCGGCGAGACCACGCCTATGGCGCCTTCTCTTTTAGAGATTTTTGCATTTTTCAGCAGTTTTCGGATAATGTCGTCGAGCTGCTGCTTGTCTCCTGGATAAAAACGGTCTGCTACGGCGGGCAATCTGCTCATATCGTGTCCTTTTACTGCTGCGCTTTTATTGCTGTCCTTTTATTGGTATGAGCGTTTTACAGTCCAGGTCGTGCCGTCGGCGTTATCCTTGAGCTCGATGTTTTTCTCCAGCAGCTGATCGCGTATCTGATCGCTCTTCTCCCAGTCTTTGGCCGCCCTGGCAGCATACCTTTCCTCAATGAGTCTGGTTATAGTATCTTCATCGATATCGAGACCCGCAAGGAGGTTTTGACGTTTTTGCGCCAGATAGGAAGCGGCATCTTCTTTGAGCAGCCCCATGATGGCGGCCAGTTTTCTCAATGTCGCCGCACATTGCCTGAGCAGTGATATATCCCCCGCCGAAGGCTCGGGAGGAAGCTGGCGGCGGATTTTGTTGAGCACCTTGACGGTGTCGAACAACACCCCCTGAGCCTGTGCCGTGTTGAAATCGTTGTCCATGGCCTGGACGAATCTCGTTTCGACGGCGGCGAGCTTTTTTCTGTCTTTGGCGGAGGCAACGGAGGAAACCTCCGAGGCTCCGTCGCCCAGAGCATCGATGTCGGCCATGCACTCATAGAGACGGTTCAATCCGGAGATGGCGTCCTGCATGGCGCTTTCGGAAAAATCCAGGGGATTGCGGTAGTGGGTGGAGAAAACAAAAAAACGCAGCTCCTCCGGATGATATTTGTCGGTGATGTCGCGGATGGTGAGAAAATTGCCCAGGGATTTGGACATCTTTTCGTCCTTTATCGTGACAAAGCCATGATGGATCCAGGTGGTGACGAAGGGCCTGTCGTTGCCGCCTTCGCTCTGTGCCAGTTCGTTTTCGTGGTGCGGAAAAATCAGATCCTGGCCGCCTCCGTGTATATCAAAGGTATCTCCGAGGAATTTTTTGCTCATGGCCGAGCATTCGATATGCCAGCCAGGACGCCCGGGCCCCCAGGGACTGTCCCACTGCGGTTCGCCGGGTTTGGAACCTTTCCAGAGCACGAAATCGTAGGGGTTGGCTTTCTGCTCGTTGACGCTGATCCTCGCCCCGGCCTGCATGTCTTCGAGCTTTCTGCCGGAAAGCTTGCCGTAGTCTTCGAAACTGTCGACGGCGTAGTAGACGTCGCTGCCGGACTGATAGGCCATCTTCTTGTCAATGAGGCCGGCAATGAATTCTACCATTTCGTCGATGTTTTCGGTTGCCTTGGGTTCGAGGGTGGGCCTGCCGATACCAAGTCGGTCCATGTCGATGTAGAACTCATCGATAAAGCGCTGGGCCAGAACCTCCGGCGTGGTGTTCTGTTCGGCGGCGCGGTTGATGATCTTGTCGTCGATATCGGTAAAGTTGCGGATATAGGTAACCTTGTAGCCCCTGTAGCGGAAATACTCGACAATCATGTCGAAAACCAGCGCCGAACGGGCATGGCCGATGTGGCAGTAGTCGTAGCTGGTGATGCCGCAGACGTACATCCTGACATGGTTGGGTTCCAGGGGGGAGAATACTTCCTTTTCCCGGCTTAATGTATTGTAAATTTTAATAGACATGGTGTAGATAGTATCCCTTGTGGGAAATCGAATCTGTTTGAGGTTGCAAGGCGCTGGTAAAGGATTGCGTTTTTTCGTTCCTGCCGGCATCCGCTGGCCCTGAAATAAAATCGTAACATCTTACCATTGAAATTGACAACATAATTATCAAGGAACGAAACACAACAATGACGGCAGAGGTTCAGCAGAATAAACGCCCCTGGAGGCTGGTGTTGAAGACATGGATGCATCCGCGGGTGATCACCATGCTGTTTCTCGGCTTTTCTGCGGGCCTGCCCATTCTGCTGATCTTTTCGACCTTGTCCGTCTGGCTGCGGGAGGCCGGGGTCGAAAGATCGGCGGTGACCTTTTTCAGCTGGGCGGCTCTCGGGTATTCATTCAAGTTCATCTGGGCGCCGCTGGTCGATAAGATTCCGTTGCCCCTGGCTACCAGGGTATTTGGCCGAAGACGTTCCTGGATGCTGCTCGCCCAGTTCTGCATTATCGCCGCAATTCTGGCCATGGCCAGCGTCGATCCCGCCGCCGGCCGGCAGTATCTCGTCTTCATGGCTCTGGCCGCCGTACTCCTGGGCTTTTCTTCAGCGACCCAGGATATCGTCATCGATGCCTATCGCATCGAATGCATCGATGATTCTTACCAGGCGCTGCTCTCATCCACCTATATTGCCGGATATCGTCTGGGAATGGTCACGGCTGGCGCCGGTTCACTCTTTCTCGCCTCCTACCTGGGAGGCGAGGGCGGCTATGTCTACAGCGCCTGGAAACACACCTATTACGCCGCTGCCGCGGCCATGGGCGTTGGCGTAGCGACGACGCTTATCATACCGGAGCCGGAGAGCAACAGAGATCCATTGATCTACAGGTACTCTTCACAGGATTATCTGCGGCTCCTCCTGGTCTTCATCGCTGGCTGTGTTGCCTTCTGCCTGGCGTTTTTCCTCAGCGGCGGCGTCGCTGAGCATGTCAAAGGAATGCTGGCGGCCGTCTTCCATGAAACGGTCTTTTCCGGTTTTCTGGCCGAAGCGGGTCGACTGTTCACGGCCCTTTTCATTGCCGCCTGCTGCCTGGGCCTCCTGGTACGGGCAGGGGCGGTCGATGGAAATATTGTCCGCGAAACATATATCGATCCTGTTTCCGAGTTTTTCAACCGTTATAATGTGAAAACCGCTCTGCTCATCCTGGCGCTTGTCGGCTTTTACCGGGTATCGGATATTGTTCTCGGAGTTATCTCCAACGTTTTCTACGTCGATCTCGGCTTCAGCAAAAACGTTATTGCCGGCATCACCAAGCTCTATGGCGTCGGCATGACTATTGTCGGCGGTTTTCTCGGGGGTATGCTGACACTGCGATACGGCGTGCTGGCCATTTTGTTCCTCGGCGCACTTCTTTCGGCGGCGACCAATCTGCTTTTCATGGTCCTGGCCTCGGCCGGAGCCGATGTTGCCATGCTCACCGTGGTAATCGCCATCGACAACCTCAGTGCCGGACTTGCCGCCACCGCTTTTGTCGCCTATCTCTCAAGTCTTACCAATATCTCCTTTACGGCGGTGCAGTATGCCCTTTTTTCATCGCTTATGACTCTGTTTCCCAAGCTCTTCGGCGGCTACTCCGGCACCCTCGTCGATACCTTCGGCTATAACAGCTTCTTCCTGTTGACAACCCTTATGGGAGTACCGGTGCTGATCCTTATCTGGGTAGTGCACAAAAGGCTGACCGCTACCCGTGTCCCCCCGGCCTGAGAGGCGTGCCATCGCCGCCGGCCGGCACGTTTATGAGGCGCCATTGTCGCAACTGCACTCATGCAGGCGCAGGGGGTAAATGGTTCCGGGGACATGCTTTATTGAGGCAAGGTTTCAGCTCTGCCTGATTTTTTTGCTATGTGCCCGCAAAAGGCTACCATAGAGGCGGCGATTTTTCCCGGTAAGCTGGGAGTGGAAACTGAGTCCGGCCCGGTAATTCATGGTGTCCTGGTGATAGTGGCACCATCGCACCAGAACCAGGTCCTCATGAGGGGCGGTCTCTGCAAAACTGCCGTAGATAACACGCACCAGGGTAGAGGCGAAGAGCGGCTGGGGGCTGACGACCTGCAGGCCGCCGTTGCTGAAGTTTATGGTATCCACCATGCCGGAGCCGGGCCTGTGATTATCTGGTGCCTGGTTGGCATATCTCAACACGACGGGGTAGCGTACGGGAATGCGTGAATGGTTCCGGCGATTGACTGTGGCGCCGGATACCGCTACGTTCTGCGGCTGCAGTTCCCGGCGATACCATGTACAGAGAGTGAATTCCTGCGAAGTGCAGTAGCCTGTGATATGGTTTTCGTCCGGTATGAAGAGGCCGTCGGCGCTAGCGGTGCAGCGTCTGGCGATGTTCAACCAGAAAGGGCATCCGCTGCTGTCTGCTGAATTATCTGCCATGCTCGCCAAGATATTCGAGGAAATGGAGGAAAAGTATGTTCTTCAGCAGATTTTTTGCAATATATATGCCGATTAAATTTAGCGGTGTTCCTTGGGCGAGATGTCAAAGCGTTTGAGTTTGTCGTAAAAGGCGGTTTTGCCCACTTTGAGTTCCTTGGCGGCTTTTGCCACGTTGCCGTGATTTCTCTCGAGGGTGGCGATGATGACCTCGTGTTCTACTTCCTGGAGAATAGATTTGAGAGGGGTGCCGGAAAATTGCCTGGCCATGGATGCCTGGGTGTTTTCCTGCGGGACGGAGGAAGTATCGAAGAGGATTTCGTTTTCGGTGATAATATTGCTTTTGGCCATCAGTACGGCTCGTTGGATCACATTCTCGAGTTCACGGACATTGCCCGGCCAGTTGTGGCTCCGGAGCTTGTCGATGATGGGACGTGGGACGAAATCCACATCCTTTTTGAAGGAGAGGCGGTATTTGCGGATGAAGAAGGAGACAAGGTCCTCGATATCTTCTTTTCGTTCGCGCAGCGGCGGAATGGAAATATTGATAATATTGAGACGATAGAAGAGGTCAAGCCTGAAATCCCCCTCCTGCACTGCTGCCGCCAGATCCCTGTTGGTCGCCGCTATGATGCGAACATTGATTTGAATGGGGCTGTTTCCGCCTACCCGGATAATTTCTCCGTCTTGAAGAACTCTGAGCAGGGCCGCCTGCATTCTCGGACTGATGTCGCCAATTTCATCAAGAAAGATAGTGCCGTCGGAGACCACCTCGAACTTGCCTTTGGTGCGGGCATGCGCCCCGGTGTAGGCTCCTTTCTCATAGCCGAAAAGATCGCTTTCCAATAAAGAGTCGTTGATGGCGTTGCAGTTGATCTTGAGAAACGGTTTGTTGTTTCGGTTGCTCGTTTCCCGGAGGAGGTTGGCGACCAGTTCCTTGCCGGTCCCCGATTCGCCGGTAATGAGTATGGTCGCATCCGACTTCGCCACCTGGGTGACCATGTCGCGAAGATCACGCATGGGTTTGCTCGAACCGATCATGGCCTTGTCGCTCGAGAGATTGGCGAGCTGGGTCTTCAGGGTATTGAGCTGCTCCGACATCTGCTGGCGGATCTTTTCGCTTTCCTTGAGTTTCTTGATTTTCTGCGAGAGAATCAGTTCGATGTTGTTGTGGAAGAGAAAGAGTTCTTCTTCGTGTTTGGTTTTCTCCGTTATATCGCGAACCATGAGCCACTGGAGCATGTCCCCCTTGTAGCCGTGGAAGGGAGCAGTATCGTACTCGAGGTGACGGTCGTCGAAAACCAGCTGGTTGGGCGTTGATTCGTCCCCGTGTTTACCGGCTTCTTCAATGGCCAGGAGAAATCTTTTGCTGAAAGCGGAGTTCAGTTGCGTCGTTGTCGACTCCAGGGTGACGAATTCACGCAGGAAGGCCCGGGCACTGCGATTGAAAAACTCGATGGATTTGGTGCCATTGACGACCATTACCGGATCCGTTATGGCATCGAGCATGCCGCTTTGATTGGAAACGAGTCGTTGAATCTCTTTCTGTGGGTCGGATATGTCCATGAGCTGAAAAGTCCTGAGATGAAAAGTCCTGAGATGAAAACGGTGCGGGCAGAGGCGCCGGCTATATGGAACGCGCCATCAGTCGAAAAAAAGGATTCGTCCCCCCGGCGCATATTTCTCAATTCGATTGATCAGCTCAAGTATAGGACAATCGCTGCAGCAAAGTAAAGCACGGGGTTCTGATTTTCCTGAAAACCGAAAATCAGTTCTGCCAGTGAAAGGGGGGGCGTTTCATCTTCCTGCGTATCCAGTCGAGGCTGTTTTGCACCGATTTTCTGCTGACGAGGTAGAGCGCGAGTTTTCGTTTTCCCGGAAAAGACATGCAGAGCACGCCGAAGACGATGGTCAATATGCCCTGGCCGGGGATGAAGAGCATGATAAAGCCCGCCACCAGAAGAAGAGTGCCGAGAATACTGCGTATAATCAGCAGCGCTATGCGGCTTGCGGTGAGATCGGTGTGCACCGGCTCTGCGTAGAGTCTCAGGAAATAATCGCGGGGCAGTCGGGTGATGTACAGGGGGATGAGGAAAATACTGAGAAAAAAGGCAGCGAGCGAAACAATGGCCAGCCATTCGATATAGGGGAGAATCTGTTCTACTGTCTGCCTGTTCATGGTTTGCTCAAAAGACGCTTGTAAGGGGCAAATTTTTTATGTGGACCGGAAAAGCGCAGCTATGCGGTATGGGCAAAAGATCGCCTTCTTGCCGGTCATCGGCTCCCGGGGACCGGGAAGAAAAGCTGCGCGGCTGGCGGGGATGGCGGCCTGGGGAGGAGCGCTTTAAGCCGTATCCTTTTTGGCCGGCAGGAGGATATCGGCGAGAGAGCGCTTGGGGACGTGATGAACCTGCTGTTCGTCTCTCCAGTACCTGATATCCTCGCCGCGGCATTCCTCGATGACGACTTTTTCCGCAGGTGTTCCCAGGGCGATGACCAGATGCAGTTCGAGATGCTCGGGCTGCGGAAAGAACTCGACTATTTTCGGCGAGAAAGCGCCTATGCGACAGCCGCCAAGACCCATATCTGTGGCCCCCAGCAGCATATTCTGGGTGGCGATGCCCAGGTCGAACTGGGCCTCCTGCAGGGTGCCTTTGAGCCAATCCCTGTTGAGATAACAGAGGATATAAGCGGTTGGACGCTGGGATTCGTCGGGGCCTTTCCAGTCGGTCAAATAGCCGGCCCAGCCGAGATGGGGGAACACTTTGTCGCATTCTTCCCTGTCATTGACGATCAGGTACTGCCAGGGCTGGCTGTTTCTGGCTGAGCCGCCGAACCGGCCAAGTTCTATCAACTCCTCCAGGGTTTTGCCGTCGACGGGCCTGGTAGAATCAAATTTACGAAATGTCCTGGTTTTTTTGATGATTTCTTTCATGATGTTTTCTGTAAGTTAGGGTTTTATAGGACAGTACGCCGTCATCCGCGGCTTTAACCGTCTTCTGTGGTGAAAGTTGCCGGAGGGGACGCAGCGGCAGGAAGCAGAACGTTTTGGTCTGCCTGCCTCTGCTTTTCGGCACCGATATGGCCCAGCTCTATCATGATTTCAGGGTCCTGGTCGCCGATTTGCGTTTCATCGTCCAAAGTTATGTTTTTTTGGGCGACATCATGTTTTTCCGTAAGATATGCATAGGCTCTTTCCGCTCTTTCCCGGCCGAGCTCTCTGAGCATTGCCTCCGTTACGATAACTGGTCTGGCGCTGATGGGGACGAAGGCCTGCAGTTCGTCCTCGACAATCTCGTTTTCGACAATCTCCCCTTCTGCCGGCAGCGGCGGCGACTGGGCGCTGTCGCGTTCTGTCCATTGCCGCAGCAGTTTTTCGTTTTCCTGCTGTACCCTTTTCTGCTCATCTTCCTCAAGCCGCGCCTGGAGGGCTGATCTGTCTTCGCTTTGGGAAACGATGGAATGGAGGATGAGGCGAAGAAGCGGATAGTCCTCGATGAGCAGAGCACAGAGGTCCAGGGTTGCTTCGGCTGTGGAGCTGAGCGCGGCTTCCCCGGGTTGGAAGGCAAGGGTGTTGTCCTGGCGCAGAGATGCGTACTCTTCGGGCAGCAGGAGATAGGGGGATACGCTGGTTTTGATCACCAGTTTCTGAAAGTGATTGATGATCTGATCGTAGACCGGTGTATCTCCACCCGTATCTCCACCCGTACCGCCACTCTTCAGGGCGACGGTTTCCGATAAGGAGTCGGGGGTATCGCTGAGCAGGGCGATGGTCATGGCCAGCGGAGAATCAGTATCGGCTGCCGCAAGTGAGGACAGCGTCAAGCTGGCGTAATCGGCGTCACCGCCCAGAGTGCAGTATACATCGGCATAGGCCTGGTCGATCTGCAGGGCAAAAGACTGCAGCAGCTGTTCCTCGAGGCTGCTGAGCGGCAGCCCTTTGAATTCGAGGACGGAGTCGGCGACACTGCCTTCCCCGGTGGCGGTTATGCTTCCATGGGCGGCAAGGCCCCCGCCGTCTATTGTGCCGCTGACGCCGTATCGTATAGGCCCGGAAGACTCGGAGAGATGGTAATTGTCGATGAAGCCGGAAAAAGAGGTTATGTCCGTCTGCCAGGCCGGGGTCATGCGTTCATCCACATATTCCACCACCCCGTCCTGAATGTCTGTGCGGACAATGTCCAGCCGTGAAAACGAAATTGCATCGCTGCCGCCGTCTTCTTCAGGAAGAGAGGATTTCAAGGCCCGGCGGACGGCCAGGAGCGGATGCTCGCCGGTGTTGGTATAGAAGAGCCGGGGCGCATCCAGCGTCAGTTTCGTTATGCCCAGGTGCAAAGGCGACATGGTATATTTGAAATCGCTGAGAATGGCTGCCTCCCAGCCCGCCACGTCGGCGCCGTCGCCTGAGTAGAGTCTGCCGCCATCGAGCTGGAGATCCCCGGCGACCATTTTTTGCGGGTGGAAATAGTCCACTTCACCGTTGATCATGGTTTCGACGGAGGCCTTGAGGCTGTCCGGGGCCAGAGAAGCGAAAAAACCCGAGGGTACCTGCATCAGGTTCAGGCTGAGTTTGGTTTGCAGAGGAGCAAGAGCCAGGGGGCCGCCGGCCGTTATTTCGCCGCCTTCGGCCAGCCGAAGCTCGAAGGACATATTGTCTTTTTTCGGCAGGGTGCCGCTCAAGGACGACGCCTCGGCGGTGAAGCCTGAAACGATTTCCCTGCGCTCGTCGTCTGCCAGGACCTGGT
>JBEPWT010000091.1:0-11560 GCA_041642275.1 Desulfopila sp.
AGAAGGTCGAGGGCCACAACTTCGATATCCGCAAGCACCTGCTCGAATACGACGACGTCATGAACAAGCAGCGCGAGGTCATCTACCAGCAGCGGCGCGAGGTGCTGGGCAGCGAGAACGTCACCGAAGTGCTGGAAGACATGATGGCCGAACTCATCGAGGGGGTCGTCGCCGAGTTCGCCCAGGAGAAACTGGAATCGGAAGACTGGAGCTGGGAAGGCTTCGAAGAGCGGATGATGGAATATTTCCATATCCAGCCCAACTGGACGGAAGAGGACCGAACCGGCCTTGACGAGAACTCCTTCCGGGAGAAGATCCGGAATCTGGTCGACCAGGCCTATGCCGCCCAGCTCGAGGCCAACGGCGAAGAGGCCCAGCGGCACCTGGAGCGGGTTATCCTGCTGCAGATGGTCGACAACCACTGGAAGGATCACCTGCTGTCCATGGATCACCTCAAGGAGGGCATCGGCCTGCGCGGCTATGGCCAGAAAAATCCCCTGGACGAGTACAAAAAAGAGGGCTTCGCGCTCTTCAACACCATGATCGATACCGTCAAGATCCAGACGGTTTCGACGCTGATGCGCGTACGGGTGGTCAAGGAGCAGGACGTCGAGAAATACGAGGAGGAGCAGCGCCGCAAGAAGGAACAGCAGATGCGGCTCAACAAGGGGCCGGCCGGCGAAGAGGGCAAGGAACCGCAGACCGTCAAGCGCGAAGGGGATAAAATAGGCAGGAACGACCCCTGTCCCTGCGGCTCAGGCAAGAAGTACAAAAAGTGCCACGGCAAGCCGATGTAGGACGCAGAAAGAGGATGCGCTGCGTTTCAGACACTCATACATTTCCTGATCACCGCCGATGTTCAGCACCTCATTTTGAGACGGGATCCCCTTTTCCCAAGACGCGGTAAACCCGTCCTGGCCGCTGATACCCGTGAAAAGAGCATCCTCTTCCTTGGCAAGGGGATACGCTTGCTTGCAGGGGAATCATAATCAGAAATTCAAGAGTATTGCCGGCGGCATCGGAGCACTCGACGTCAGATGCCGGCATCATCCGTAGAGGCTGGCAGGCCTCATGATATTCTCTTCCATATGCCTGAGCTCGTCGATGCCGGAGACGATCACCTCCGGGTCGGGAAGCAGTTGCTCATCGGGCAGTTTCTCGTCATATTCCATGTTGCTGAGCAGATGCTTCATGCAGTTGATCCTGGCCATCTTCTTGTTGTCGGAGCGGACGATGGTCCAGGGGGCGATGGTCCGGTTGGTTTCCGAAAGCATCTGGAATTTGCGCACGGAGTAGTGGTCCCAGTACTGCTGGGCCAGATTGTCCACCGGCGAAATCTTGTAGTGCTTCAAGGGATCCGTCTTCCGTGAATCAAACCGATTCTTCTGTTCTTCCTTGGAAACTGAAAAATAGAACTTGAACAGTTTGATGTCATCCTTGACCAGCAGTCTCTCGAGCATGGGTACATCCTTGAGGAAGCGCTTGTTCTGTTCGTCGGTGCAAAATCCCATAACCGGCTCGACCATGGCCCGGTTGTACCAGCTCCGGTCGAAGAGAACGATCTCGCCGGCGGCGGGCAGATGAGTGATGTAGCGCTGGAAATACCACTGGCTGCTTTCCGTCTCGTTGGGTTTGGTCAGTGCCACCACATGGGCGTGGCGGGGGTTGAGGTGCTCGATGAACCTCTTGATGGTGCCGCCCTTGCCGGCGGCGTCCCTGCCCTCGAAGATGGCCAGAACCCGCAGGCCGTGCTTCTTCATGTGCGTCTGCAGCTTCATCAGCTCAATCTGCAGTTTCTTCAGCTCGATTTCATAGGCCAGGTGCCACTCCTTGACCCAGACGGCCCGCTTGTCCTTGCCCTCCTTTTTGTTCATCTTCTTGAAGGCGGTGCCTTCCCGCAGGCGGATATCCTCTGGGATATCCACAGCTTCGGCGTCTTGCGGTTTTCCATCTTTTTTCGCTGAGCTCATGTTGACTCCACGGTTGAGGAAGAGAGTTTGCGCCGGCGGAATGTATACGATCACTTTCCGCCGATGGTGCAGTGCCCGGCTTGTCCGAGGCGGCGCCTCGGCTGCTGCCGGGGGAGACAAGGTGTTGCGACCGGGCGCGCGGTACCGGCCGGCACCAGCCAATCAACGCAGTGCCGTGCCGTATTTTTTCTGTTCGAGCTTCATGTTTTTCAGCTCGACGTCGCCGCGAATGACGATATCGGGGTCCGGTGAATAGTTGAGCGATCTGCTGCGGCCGAGGTACCGGACCGAGCGGAGAATCAGCTTCATCGTCTCCCTTCTGGCCAGATGCTTGTCGTCGGAGCGAACCACCCACCATTTCGAACTGTCGGTGTGGGTCTTTTGAAGAAGGACCCGTTTTTTTTCGGTAAATTCGTCCCAGAGTTCCTGGGCCTGCAGATCGACCTCGCTGAGCTTCCACTGGCGCAGGGGATCATTGAGGCGCCGCTCGAAACGTTTGGCCTGTTCCTCCCTGGAGACGGAAAAATAGAGTTTGAGCAGTATGGTCTTGCCGCCGTCGAGCATGAAGTTTTCCTCGTAGGGGATGACCTTTCTCAGGAAACGGCGATACTGCTCCTCGCTGCAGAAGCCCATAATGGGCTCAACCATGGCCCGGTTATACCAGCTGCGGTCGAAGAGGACGATTTCTCCGGCGTGGGGAAATTGTTCTATGTACCTCTTCATGTGCAGCTCGGTTTTCTGTATCTCGTTGGGTTTGCCAAGGGCGCAGACGCGATAGCGCTTTTCGTTCATATACCTGGTGACCCGGCGGATGGTGCCGCCCTTGCCGGAGGCGTCGCGGCCGTCGAAGAGGATGATCATCTTCTTGCCGGTTTTTTCCAGATGGGTCTGCATCTTGATCAGTTCCGCCTGGTAGGGCTTGAGCTCTTCGGCATTATAATGCTTGAGCAGGGCCGCCCGGAGGATTTTTTGCCGGTCTTCCCTGCTGAGGGTGCGGGCAATTTTATCGGCATGTTTGCTGGGCGTGTCGCGCTGGAGAGTATGATCGAACTTCTGCAGCAGACGGCAGATGGTGGCTGTCGCCCCTTTGCCGAACACCTCCTCTGGTTTCAGTGCGTTTTGCTGTTTCATGGTTGTGCCTTGCTGGTGCGAGAAAAAGATGTGCAAGACCGGATAGTATCAGGCATACAGGGATAAATGCAAACGATTAGTGAAATATTCCACCGCCTCCAGGGCGGGGAAGTTGGCATGGATGGTACAAATCAGAGGGATATGTACGGCCATTACCTTTCCTGCGGCTGTGTTGCCTGGGGTTCAGCCATGAATTGGGCGGCAGTGTTCACAGCAGCGGCCCGATAAGCAGGGCGACGTTTTCCTTGAACCTGACCGTCAGCGGTCTGGCGGAAAGGTCGCTCAGGGCCAGGTGGTGCGACTGCTGCTGGTAGGAGAGCTGTTTTTCCCTGATGCTGGTGGTAAAATCGGTGTCGAATATGATCATGGTCAGTTCGAAATTGAGCCAGAAGCTGCGCATGTCGAGATTGACGGAGCCGAACAGGCAATAGTCACCGTCGACGGTGATGGTCTTGGAGTGCAGCAGACCGCCGGTAAACAGGAAAATGTTGACCCCGGCCTTCATCATATCTTCAAAATGGGCCTGGCTGGCGAACTGGACGAGTTTGGAATCGTTTTTTTTCGGCAGTATCAGGTGGACGTCGACGCCCCGTTCCGCCGCAGATTTGAAGGCGGTCAGCAGCGTATCGTCGGGAACGAAGTAGGGCGTTGTCAGGATCAGCTCCCTGCGGGCGGCGTAGATGGTGGTGAGAAGAAGCTTGTGGATGGCATCGGAGACCAGGCCCGGGCCGGAAGGCACCAGCTGTACGGGAACAGTTCCCGCCGGTTTGCACGGATAGATGTCGGCGATGCGGCGGATATTGGAGATATCCTCCTTGAGCGAGCGTATGCGCGACTGGTCGGCGTCGGTTTCCAGAAACCAGTCGTTGATGAAGGTGCCGGCGAGGCTTTCCACCACCGGTCCCCTGATGCGCACCATCATGTCTATCCACCGGCCTACACCTTCCCCCTGTTTGAAAATGGCCGGATCGACCATGTTCTGGCTGCCGGTATAGGCGGTTTCCCCGTCGATGACGACGATTTTGCGGTGGTTGCGGATATCGATACGGGCGAAAAAGGCCTTGATAATGCCTGCCGGCAGCGACTCCACCACCTTGATGCCGGCAAGGCGCAGCCGCCGTGCATTGTCGCTTTTCAAAAAGTCACGGCTGCCGATGGAGTCGACCAGCAGGCGGCAGGTGACCCCCCGTTCAGCGGCACCGATGAGGGCATTCTCGATTTCATCCATCATGCCGCCGCTTTGCCATATATAGGACTGCAGGTGGCAGGTGGAGCGGGCCCCTTCGATATCGGCGCGAATGGAGCGGAGTATCTCTTTCGGGGAGGTGATTATCTGCAGATCGTTGCCGCTCATGGCCGGCATACCGATGAGTCTGCTCGCCTGCCTGCTCAGCGGAACCGCTTCCGGGTTGACGCTGCTCCAGTCTACCGGGGACCGGTCTGAGAGGGACTGCAGCCAGCTCTGATAGTGCTTGAGCGTTTTCTGGGCCCGTTCCGCCCGTTTTTCGGAAATACGGTTTTCGCCGAAGAGAAGATAGAAGATGGCGCCGATGAAGGGCAGCAGCAGAATGACGATGAGCCAGGCGATGGTGACGCCGTAGGGACGTTTTTTAAAGACGGCGCGAGTTGAAAGACCAATGCGGATGGTAATATCGGCGATGAAGAGAAAGGTGGAGATAACGTGGCTGCTCCAGTGAAATTGTTCAGGATCCATGAGCTGATTAGCAAAATGCGGTATCCTGATTATCCCTGATGTTCAGCACCCTGCCTCTTGGGAGTGACAGCAACTGAGTTTCAGGGACAAGCAGATTTGGTCTTTTCGGCCTGCTTCGTCGATGTGATTGTATAATAGCCGCTTTTTTCGATATAGCAAAATATTTCGGGAGCTTCAGGTGCCGGTGCCGCCGGCGGTTCCCCTGGCGCCGGGCAGAAGGCCAGGACTGCCGACGGCACCGTATTGCCGGGCCGAGGCGATTTTTGCAATTATCTCTGGAAAGAGACTGGCTAAAGATGGTAGACTGTGAATTTGCCGGGGAAAAGGCATTTTTTTCCATCTCTTCGGTTTTGCTAAGAAAAAAAGGATGATACGGGCAGTTCCGCCTCCGTACAGGCAGCGGCACTCCCGTCAATATATATATCGAGGTTGATGATATGAAAATAGAGGGCTTTTCCTCTGCGGCCGTAGCCGCCGGAATCAAGTACAAAGAACGGCTCGATCTGGGCCTTATCTATTCGGAGGAGCCGGCGGTGACCGCCGGCGTTTTCACCACCAGTCAGGTGGTTGCCGCTCCGCTGGCGGTGGACATGGCCAGGCTGAAACAGGGAAGGGCGCGGGCCATACTGGTCAACAGCGGCTGCGCCAACGCTTGCACCGGTGCGGAGGGCATGAGGAACTGCCTGGCCGTCAGCAGGCTGCTGGCTGAAAGACTGCAGATCGATGAGAACATGGTGCAGCTCTCCTCCACCGGGGTCATCGGTGAACAGCTCAATGTCGAGGCCTTTGAAAAAAGTATACCGCAGCTCGTCGACAGCCTCGGCGACGAAAACTTCGAAGACGTCGCCGAAGCAATCATGACCACCGATACCAGCAGAAAAACGGTTTCGCGGACTCTGGAGATAGGCGGCAGGACCGTTTCCTTCATGGCCATGGCCAAGGGTTCGGGCATGATCATGCCCAATATGGCCACCATGCTGGCCTTTGTCATAACCGATGCCCAAATAGGCTTTGTCGAGCTCAACGATGCTCTGAAAAAAGCGGTGGATGTCACCTTCAACCGCATCACCGTCGACGGCGACACCAGCACCAATGACATGGTGCTGATCATGGCCAACGGCAGGGCCGGCAATCCCTGGATAGAGGAAATCGGCAGTCCCGACCACGCCCTTTTCCGCTCCTGCCTCGAGGGCATGCTCAAGGAACTGGCGCTGATGGTCGTCGAAGATGGGGAAGGTGCGACCAAGGTTATCACCGTACGGGTCTGCGGGGCGCGGGAGCAGCAGGAGGCCGTGCAGATAGCCAGAACCATAGCCAACTCCAACCTGGTCAAGACCGCCTTTTTCGGCGAGGATGCCAACTGGGGTCGGATATTCGCCGCCATGGGACGCTCCGGCGTCAAGTTCAACCCGGACAAGGTAGACATCTTCTTCGATGACATTCTCATCGTCGAAAACGGCGTCGCCACCACCAGGGAGGCCGAGGCTGCCGCCCAGGAAGTCCTGAAGAACAGGAATATCCGGGTCAGCGTCGATTTGAAGGAGGGCGGTGCCTGTGAGGAGATATATACCTGCGATTTTTCCCTGGATTATGTTCGCATCAATGCCGATTACCGAAGCTGAAAAGGGCTCTGTGTCGACGCGGCTGAGGCTGCGGTTTTAAACGGAAAAAACTATGGATCGAACTCGTCGGGATCAATTTACAGCGGTGGACGGGCAGCAGGTACGGCTGGCACTGCAGCAGCTGGAGAAATCCTTCGAAGTCAAGGAGGCCACCGTTCTAAGCTCCAGTGAAAGCTATTACGATACCTTCGGCGGCGATCTGTATGCCGCCGGATACCTGTTGAAAAAAAACACAAAGAAGCTTGCGCTCGTCGGCTTCGATGAAGAAGTCATCGCCGCCGGTACGGCGGCGGAGGGCCAGCATTTTTTTGCCGGGGATATTGCCGAGCCGGAGCTTCAGCAGCTGCTTCGAGGGGTCGCCGGCATCCGGGCTCTTTCCAGGATCTGCAGCCGGCAGATCACCCGTGAGGCCTATGAACTGCGCAACGACGACCGAAAAATCGTCGTCCGGGTTCTGTACTGCTACGGCACCGCCGCTGCCGGCGGCAGGGAGGCGCAGCTGCAGCCGCTGCTTCGCATCGACGAGGTGCGCGGCTATGAGTCGGACTTTGCAAAAGCCTCAGGGCTGCAGGCCGATGCCGGTCTCCTGCGGATTCAGGGGCAAAGCAGCCTTGATCTCGCCCTGGCGAGTCTCGAACTGCCGAGACCCTGCTATTCTTCAAAATATGCACTGGCTCTCGATGAGGACATAGGTCTGCGGGATGGTGTCGCCGCCATCGGCCGCTATCTGCTTGCAGGCATGGAGGTGAACTATGGCGGCGTAATCGAGGATATCGACAGCGAATTCCTTCATGATTTCCGCATCGCCGTGCGCCGCACCCGTTCCCTGCTGTCGCAGATGAAAAACTCCCTGCCCCGGCAGCAGCTCGTTTTTTTTCAAAACGAGTTCAGGTGGCTCGGATCAGTCACCGGGCCGGTGCGCGACCTCGATGTCTATCTGTTGAAGAAAGAGGACTATGCCGACATGCTGCCGCAACAGCTGCACCGGGGGCTCGATGAGTTTTTCCAAGAACTCGAACGTCAGCGGGCAGAGAGGCTGGAGATCATGAAAGACGCACTGACGTCGGGGCGCTACGGCAGGCTCGCAGACGAGTGGCGGCGGTTTTTCGAGGACGACGGCGAATCGCTGCCATGGCCGGGCGGACAACAGCCCTGCCGGCCCGTTGCCAGAAAGATCATCCGCCGGCGTTTCCGGAAAATAATGAAAAGCGGCGAGAGAATCGATGCTCACAGTGGTGACGACGAACTGCACAGCCTGCGGATCCAGGGCAAGAAGCTCAGGTATCTGCTGGAGTTTTTCCGCTCCTTCTATGCCGTGGACGAGCTCGATTTTTTTCACGGGCAGCTGAAGAAGCTGCAGAACAATCTCGGCGATTTCAACGATATTTCCGTACAGCTGGAGATGCTCGAAGAGTACGGCAATGGTTTGCGGCCTGGCAGCAGGCGTTCGCTGCGCATCGCCGCCGCCGTCGGCGGGCTGATAACCCATCTGTCTCAAAAACACAGGAAGGTGCGGCAGAAATTTGAAAAGACCTTTTCTGCTTTTGCCTCGGTGAAAAACCAGAAGCGTTTCCAGAAGACGCTTATCGAATGAAGAGCGAGCAGCGGTCCTTGATCAGAAGGGAGAAGATATGAAGATAATTGCCGTGTATTGCAGCAAGGGCGGTGTCGGCAAAACCGCAACCAGCGTAAATCTCGCCTATACCGCTTCCCGGAACGGTCTGGCGACCTTGCTCTGCGATCTCGATCCCCAGGGTGCCTCGTCCTTCTATTTTCGCATACGACCGAAGAAGAATTTCAATTCGAAGAAACTCCTGGAAGGCAATATCCGTCAATTCATCCGCGGTACCGACTTCGATGATCTCGACCTCCTGCCGGCCCATTTTTCCCACCGCAATATGGATCTGAAGCTTGACCGCAAGCAGCGGGAGGCGACGGCGCTGCGGCAGGCCCTCGCCCCTCTCGCGGAGGAGTATGACCTGGTGTTTCTCGATTGTCCCCCCAATTTGACCCTTTTCTCGGAGACTATTATCGCCTCCGCCGATATGGTGGTCACCCCGGTGATTCCGACGACGCTGTCCATGCTCTCTCTGGAGCAGCTTCTCAAGCTCTGCAAGAAAATCGACGTTGACAAGACAAGGATACATGCCTTTTTCTCCATGGCCGAAAAACGCAAATCGATGCATCTCGATACCATCGGTAAATACAGGAAGTATAAAATATTCATGAAGGCCGTCATTCCCTACATGGCCGAGGTCGAAAAAATGGGTATCACCAGGAAACCCGTCGGCGCGGTCAGAAGCAGATCCGTTGCTTCGCTGGCCTATGAGAGACTGTGGAGGGAAGTCGAACAGCGGGGTGAGCTGCGATGAAAACACTTATTTTGATCCGCCATGCCAAATCGAGCTGGAGCGATCCCGGAGCCGTCGATTTCGAGCGGAAACTCAATAAACGCGGGAAGAGGGACGCGCCCTTCATGGCCCGCCAGCTGGCCGGCCGTAGCGAAGCACCGGACATAATTATTGCCAGCCCGGCCCATCGGGCGAGAAAGACGGCGGAGATCATGGCCGACGGTATCGGTTATGGCCGCAAGCGTATCCGCTTCGACGAGGGTCTCTACGAGGCCGGCGCCGAGGATCTTCTGCGCATCGCCCGGTCCATCGGCGACGAATGCCGGAGCGCTTTCATCGTCGGCCACAATTACGGCATAACCGATTTCGCCGAGCGGCTGACCGGCGAGACGCTGACCAACATTCCCACCTCGGGCATAGCAGCCGTCGGCTGCGAGGTCGACCAGTGGCGCCAACTGGCCTCCGGCGGCTGCCGCCTGCTGTTTTTCGATTTTCCCAAAAACTATGCCGAACTCCGGTAGGACCCTTTTCTTATTGCCATCATCTTCATACAGGCTATGGTTGCCGTGTGCTTTTTTCCTTCGGGACTTATGGTGAGCAATATGCAGAAGAAAATGGTGAACTGCTATATGTGCACATATTTCTACATTACCCATAAACCGTCGCGCCCCTATGGTTGCCGGGGAATGAAATTTATCTCGCGGCAGCTGCCCGCCAGGGTGGTTTTTGTCTCCTCCGGCGAGCACTGCCGGCTGTTTACACCCAAGAAAAGGAAGCAACGGTGAAGCAAAACGATCACGAGGGATCGCCGGGCTCCGGGCAAAGGACCGGCTGGGGCAGAGCTGAAGGTCTGGCACGGGAGCTGGTTACGGAGACTTTGCACACCAGCTGGGAGCTTATCAAGATCACCATTCCGGTGGTGATTATCACCAAAATTCTCGAAGAGCTCGGACTGATTACTTTTCTCAGCACCCTGCTCGAACCGGTCATGGGCATCATCGGCCTTCCCGGCTCCATGGGTCTGGTCTGGGCGACGGCCATGCTCACCAACCTCTACGGCGCGGTGGTCGTCTTCGCTGCGCTGGTGCCGGAACTCGATCTCAGCATTGCCCAGGTGACGGTGGTCTGTTCGGCCATGCTGATCGCCCATTCCCTGCCGCTGGAGTTGACCATCACCCAAAAAGCCGGCGCGTCCTTTACCGCCATCGCCCTGATACGATTGACTGGAGCCTTTATCTATGGTTTTCTGCTCCATAGCCTGTGTTCGTTCTTCCAGTTCTGGCAGGAGCCGGCGGTGATGCTTTTTCAGGTGGAAGCGCGGCCCGACACCCTGTGGGCCTGGGCGACGGGGCAATTGCAGAATTTCGCCCTGATAGTTGTGGTTATATTCTGCATTATCATTATCATGAAGCTCCTGCGCCTTTTCGGCATCCTCGCTTTCTTCGAGCGTATGCTCGAACCGGTGCTGCCGCTGTTTGGCATGAGCCGCAGGGCGGCGCCGGTGACGGTGGTGGGCATGGTCATGGGCATAAGCTACGGCGGCGCCCTGATTATCCGCGAAACCAACAGCGGCGCCATGGGCCGGCGTGAGGTCTTCTTTTCCCTGGCCCTCATGGGGCTGAGCCATGCGCTGGTGGAGGATACGCTGCTGATGATGGCCCTGGGCGGGCACTGGGGCGGCATTCTTGTCGGCAGGGTGGTGTTCTCGCTCGTCGTCATCTACCTTCTGGCCCTGGTTACCGGCAGAGGCCGGCACGGCAGGACGGCTAAGGCGCAAACAGGACCGTAGAGACAGCTATGCAATCTAAAAGAAAGCTGATTACCGCTGATGTTCAGCAACATATTTTGAGACAGGGCGCCCTTTTCCCGGGACGCCATAAACCCATCCCTGGGGGCGTAACTGCAGCCGTCCTGGCTGCAGATTGGTGAAAAGGGCACCCTGTCTCTTTGTCATTGGTCAAGCTGAGTTTCAGGGGTAATCAGAAAAAGAAAAACGTGATGACATATTCAAAATTTGGTGAAAAGTTCGCCCGGGAAGTCGGCATCCTCTCGCTCATGAAGGACATGGGTGAGGCGCTTGCCGGCGATAAGGATGCGTATATAATGATGGGCGGCGGCAACCCCGGCCATATCCCCGTCTTCCAGCAGCGGATGCAGCAGCGCCTGCAGGAGATCGCCGCCGATGATGATCTGTGCCGACGGCTGCTGGGGCTCTACTGCGCGCCCCAGGGTGAAAAGGCCTTTCTCGACAGCCTGGCTTCGCTTCTGCGCAACCAGTACGGCTGGAAAGTGGGGCCGGAGAACATCTGCATTACCAACGGCAGCCAGTCCGGCTTTTTTCTGCTGCTCAATATCTTCGCCGGCGAGTATGACGGCGGCCGGCGCAAGCGCATACGGCTGCCTCTGGCGCCCGAATACATCGGCTACGCCGACATCGGTCTCAGCGAGGATTTTTTTATCGCCACCCGACCGAAGATCGACCGGCTGGAAGAGCATCTCTTCAAGTACCGGGTCGACTTCGACGCCATCGATGTCAGCGAGGAAACCGGCGCCCTCTGCGTTTCCCGGCCCACCAATCCCACGGGCAACGTCATCACCGATGACGAGGTGCGCAGGCTGGACCGGCTGGCCAAGGATGCCGGCGTTCCCCTTATCCTTGACAACGCCTACGGCCTCCCCTTTCCGGGAATCGTCTTTTCCGAGGCCACCCCTGTCTGGAACGACAATATCATCCTCTGTCTTTCGCTCTCCAAACTCGGCCTGCCGGCCGTC
>JBEPWT010000092.1:0-11350 GCA_041642275.1 Desulfopila sp.
ACCGGGTCGGCGGGTATGGAAACCTGCTTCGTCAACCTCATCGAAAAAGGCGATCCGGTTCTCATCCTCAAAAACGGTGTTTTCGGCATGCGCATGGAGGATCTGGCCACCCGGCTGGGCGCCGCCGTCGATGTCGTCGAGTTCGACTGGGGCACGCCGGTTCTCGTCGATGCAGTCCGGCAGAAACTCGCCGACACGGACTATAAAATCGTCGCCGTCGTCCACGCCGAAACCTCCACCGGCGTCATGAACCCGATAGCGGAGATAGGCAGGCTGCTCAACGACAGCGCCAGCCTCTATCTGGTCGACTGCGTCACCAGTCTCGGCGGCATGGAGGTAAAGGCAGACGAGTGGAACATCGACGCCATCTACAGCGGTACCCAGAAATGTCTTTCCTGCCCCCCCGGCCTGGCGCCGATTTCCTTTTCCCGGAAGGCGGTCGAGGCCCTGCAGGCACGAAAGTCGAAGGTCCCCAACTGGTATCTCGACCTCAACATGATCGTCAACTACTGGCAGGGGGAGCAGCGCGCCTATCATCACACCGCCCCCATCAATATGCTCTACGGCCTCTATGCCGCCCTGGGCGTCATTCTCGAAGAAGGCATGGACCAGGTCTTCGACCGTCACCGTCGCGTCCATGAGTACCTGGTGGCCGGTCTGGAGGAGATAGGCCTGTCCATGGCCGTCGCCGCCGAAAGCAGGCTGCCCATGCTCAACGCCGTCGCTATCCCCGAAGGCGTGGATGAGGCCGGCCTGCGCCAACGGCTGCTCCAGGAGCATGACATCGAGATAGGCGCCGGTCTGGGCGTTTTGGCCGGTAAAATCTGGCGGATCGGCCTCATGGGTCATACCGCCCGCCAGGAAAACGTCGACCGGCTGCTGCAGGCCTTCAAAGCCCTGCTCTGAGATACTTCCGTCGATGAGCTTAATGCGTTTTCACTGGCTCCGGTTCATCGCCGCCGCCGTGGTCCTGGTTCTGGCACTGCTCTATCTGGCCGGTCTCGAAACCATCGCCATGGTCGGTTTTCTGGTGATCGGCATCTACGCCGGCCTGCTCACCATCCGCCTTGGCCGCGGCCGCCAGAAGGCCAGCTGCGATCTCTGCGGCGGTCCCGGCATCCTCCGGGTCGAACACGGCCCGGGTTTCAGCGGTGCCCGCCTGGTGCTCGACTGTCCCCACTGCGGCAGGGTCGTCAACACCGCCAGGGAGGGAATGCAGCCGGGTGTGGAACGAGCCCCGCCGACTGCGCCGAAAGAGGATAGACCGCGGTGAAAATTGTCACCACCCATAAAAACACCGATTTCGACGGCCTCGCCTCGGTTATCGCCGCCACACTGCTCTATCCCGGCGCCCTCGGCGTGGTGCCGAAAATGGTCAACAAAAACGTCGATCAGTTTCTCTCCACCCATAAAACCGCCTTCAACATCGTTTTGCCGGGCGAGATCGAGCATGACGATATCGACACCCTGGTGGTGGTCGACACCGGCAGCTGGAGGCGTCTGGACCGCATGGAGAAACTGCGCTGCCGCAGCGATCTGACGATTCATGTCTGGGACCATCACCCACCGGGCGACATCGCCGCCCACTGGCAATGCCTCGAATCCACCGGCGCCACCGTCAGCCTGCTGATCAGGGAAATGCGGCGCCGCAAAATGACGCTGAGCCCCCTGGACTCCACCGTACTGTTGATAGGCCTCTACGAGGATACCGGCAATCTCGTCTATCCCTCGACCACGCCTGTCGATGCCGAAGCCGCCGCCTTTCTCCTCGAAAACGGCGCCGACCTCAACGTCGCCGCCTTTTTCCTCAATCCTCCCTACGAGGACGGGCAGCGCGATCTGCTCTTCGATCTTCTTGAAAACTCGGAAAAGATCAACCATCGCAAAACAACGGTCGGCCTCAACATTATCCGGCTGGAAAAAAAGGTGACGATGCTCTCGGCCGTCGTCAACACCTACCGCAAACTGGTCAATTGCCAGGCGGTATTCGTCATCTGCGTCAACAGTGAAACCTCCTGCACCATTATCGGCCGCAGCGGCAGCGACCGCATCGATGTCGCCGCTGTGCTCCGCCACTTCGGCGGCGGCGGTCATCCGCGGGCGGCCTCGGCCACCATTAGAGCCGATGACTGCGACCCGCAAAAAATCAAAAAGCAGATCATCGCCCGCATCCGCGAAAACACCACCAGTCAGGCGACGGTCTTCGATCTCATGTCCTATCCGGTGACCATGGTCCCGGCTGACACACCCATGAAGGAGGTCAGAAGGATCATGGAGGAAAAGGCCATCCGAGGTATCCTTGTCGGCAGCGAGGATACCCTCGAGGGCATCGTCGTCCTCTGGGATTTCAAGAAAATCAGACAGGAGCGCCAGTGGCAGCAGCCGGTCAAGGCATTCATGGTCCGCCAGGTGGCGACCATCGCCCCCGACATGGCGCCCTCGGAGGCGGCCCAGCTGATGGTCCGCAAGAATATCGGTCACCTGCCCGTTGCCCATGAGGGCCGGATCATAGGCATTCTCACCCGCACCGACATCCTCACCTATTTCTACGATATGCTGCCGGAATGAGATGGCCGCCTCTGCAATCTTCAGGGGGCGGTCAATCGCCGATAAGGGAGGCGATGCGCTTTTTGGTCTGCTCGTTTTGCAGCAGGCGGGCGAAAACCTCGAGCTCGGCAGCGACCACATCGCCAACCTCTGCCCTGGAGGCCCGCATCAGTTTTTTGGTGGCCACCAGCGATGCCAGCGGCTGCCCCAGAAGAGAATGTATATATTCACGGGCGGAGCCGACCGCCTCTCCCGGCTCGGCCACCCTGTTGAGCAATCCCCAGGCCAGGGCTTCCTCGGCGCTGAAAAACCTGCCGGTGAAAAGCAGCTCCCGTGCCGCTTTATCGCCCACCGCCCGGGCCAGCAGAAGACTCGAAGCGCCCTCGGGAGCGACGCCGAGGTTGACGAAGGGCAGACGAAATCTAGCCGCTCTGGAGGCGACGGCAATGTCGCAGTGGAGCAGCAGGGTCGTGCCGATTCCCACCGCCACGCCCTCGACGGCGGCGACAAGCACCTTTTTCAGGGAGGCGACACAATCGAATATGGACCGTACGCCCTCCATCACCTGGTCGGCATCGGCGTTGAGCAGGTCCTGAAGATCGTTGCCGGCGGTAAAATTGCCCCCCTGTCCCGACAGCAGAATGACCTGACAGCTTTCGGAGCCGTCGGCCTGCCGCAGTGCCTCGATGAGTTCCCGGTAGGTGTTGATGCGGATGGCGTTGAGCCTGTCGGGACGGTTGAGAACGATGTGGACGACGCCCTTTTCAAAGCGGACGTCTATGTCGGTATAGCCATTGTCAGTCATTGTGTCAGCCTCCACTGGAGTGTTGTTAGCTCGTGTCTGTCCATAAATGGCACTTTTTCCCTAACTCACGGAGTCTCATACTTCGCTTACCGGTTGCTCTCAGAATTTAATCCTCGGAATATCAATTATATGCCTCCGGTTAAATTCATCGAGCGCCTAGATTTAGAACAAAATTGCTCATTCCTGGACAGACACTAGCGCTGCCGAATTCTGGTCTGCCTGCAATTCTATTTGACAAGGCGATACTTTACAAGAATAATAGATCATCTCCACTTTCGTATGACCGCAATTTTGCCATTACTCGAAAGCCATGGAAATCCTATCCGAAAGACAAAAAGATATTCTCGAGAAGGCGAAAAACACAGGCCGGGTACTCGTCGACCAGCTTGCCGAATCCTTTGGCGTCTCACCGCAGACCATTCGCAAAGATCTCAACGAGCTCTGCAACCGCCAGCTGCTGCAGCGTATCCACGGCGGCGCCATCGTCGGCTCAAGCATCGAAAACGTCAGCTACGAAGCGCGCAAGCTGCTGGCCCCGGAGGCCAAAAGGGCCATCGGCAAGCGGGCGGCCAGGCTGATCCCCAACGACTGCTCCCTGTTCATCAACATCGGCACCACCACGGAGCAGGTGGCCCGGGAACTCACCTCCCACCGGGGTTTGATGGCCATTACCAACAATATCAAGGCCATCGATATTCTCAGATCGTCGCCGGGAATCGAACTCATAATCGCCGGCGGTCTGGTGCGACGCTCCGACGGCGGCATCGTCGGCGTCGCCACCGTCGATTTCATCAACCAGTTCAAGGTCGACTATGCCATTATCGGCGTCTCCGGCATCGACGAGGACGGACTTCTCCTTGATTACGACCTCAGCGAGGTGCGGGTGGCCCAGGCCATCATCGCCAATTCCCGCCATGTCATCATGGTCGCCGACATGATGAAATTCAAGCGTAATGCCCCCGTGCGCATCGCCCATATAGCCGAGATCGACACCCTGGTCATCGACGGGGTTCCCTCAAAGGAATTCGCCGAACTCTGCCGGCTAAACGATGTCGAAATCGTCATCGCCAGACCCGATTGAAAGCACCACCGTCCGACAGGCGCCATCACGGCGCTGCCGGCAAAGCCTGGTCCCACAGCGAATGCGGCACATCCTCACTCCTCTCTATCCGGTTGGCAATCACCCCTGCCACCTCCGCCTCTTCAACCTCCACTGCCCGATTCAAAAAAATTATATTCACGTTAATTTTCACTTGCAACTGAATTTATTTTCGACTAACCTTTTCTTAGAACGCGTATGAAACCATAAGTTTCCATACCCGAAACCGCCCGGAGCACGAGAAAAGGCACTACTCCCTGGAGCACCCATGTCGAAGACTCCTCCGTATGACCTGGCCGTTATAGGAGGCGGCATCAATGGCTGCGGAATCGCCAGAGATGCCGCCGGCCGGGGTCTGTCGGTGTTTCTCTGCGAACAAGATGATCTGGCCAGCGGCACATCCTCGGCCAGCACCAAGCTCATCCACGGCGGTCTGCGTTATCTCGAATACTACGAATTCCGTCTTGTCCGCGAAGCCCTGAAGGAGCGGGAGGTGCTGCTCAACGCCGCCCCCCACATCATCTGGCCCCTTCGCTTCATCCTGCCGCACCACAAGGGCCTGCGGCCCTCCTGGATCATCCGCCTCGGACTCTTCCTCTACGATCATCTCGGCGGCCGCGAGCTTCTCCCCGGCACCTCCACCGTCGACCTCAGCCGCGACGAGGCGGGAAAACCGCTGAAAAACCTCTTTACCAAAGGCTTCGAGTATTCCGACTGCTGGGTGATCGACAGCCGCCTGGTGATACTCAACGCCATGGACGCCGCCGCCAGAGGCGCTGTCATCACTCCGCGCGCCAAATGCCTGAAGGCCCTGCGCCAGGGCGATATGTGGAAACTCGAGCTGGAAAACGCCCACAGCGGAGAAATCTGCGAGGTCACTGCCTGCGCCGTTGTCAATGCCACCGGGCCCTGGCTCGACGACTTTCTCAGCCACGCCACCCATAAAGAGAATGGTGAGCATATCCGCATGGTCAAGGGCAGCCACATAATCGTCCCAAGATTGTTCAGCCATGACCGCTGCTACATATTCCAGAACAGCGACGGCCGCATCATTTTCGCCATTCCCTACGAAAATCACTTCACCCTGATCGGCACCACCGACGTCGACTTCGACGGTGATCCCGGCAAAGTGGAAATATCCCGTGAGGAAATCGACTATCTCTGTGATGCGGCCAGCGAGTATTTCCGCAAAGCGATCACCGCCGACGAAATAGCGGCTACCTACTCGGGCATCCGGCCGCTTTTCGACGACGGCAGCAGCGAGGCCAAGGCCGCCACCCGCGACTATGTCCTCAAGATCGACGACCAGGGGGGCAAGGCTCCCCTGCTCTCCATCTACGGCGGCAAGATCACCACCTACCGCAAACTCGCCGAAGCGGTGCTCAAGAAACTGCAGCCCTTCCTGCCGGCCATGAGCGACGAATGGACCCAGAGCCGGCCCCTTCCCGGCGGTGATTTTCACCCTCAGCAGTTCGACGCCCAAGTGCAGGCCCTTGCCCAGTCATTTCCTTTCCTTGAGAAAACACACGTCCGTCGGCTCATGAGATATTACGGCACCAGGGCCTTTGCCCTGCTCGAAGGTGCGCGTGCAACCGCCGATCTCGGCATCTGTTTCGGCGCCGATCTCTTCGAGAAGGAGGTGCGCTACCTGATGGAGGCGGAATGGGCCAGGACCGCCGAGGATGTACTCTGGCGGCGGACCAGCCTGGGGTTGTTTATCGATGAAGAAGAGCGTCAGGCTCTGGCGGCCTGGATGAAAATGCACAGGGGAGAATAAAAGACTTGCCTATGCCTGTAAAGCACTGCTACCATACTGGAAATCGTACAGGACGGCTGCCGGCCACGCCTCCTACAGAGCAGTACCGCAGGCGCACTGGCGGACGTTTTTTCCCATGGTGCGGCCGCCGCTGGCAGGTCCAACCGATCGCCTGGACCTTTTTCACCTTCAACCTTGCACTGCGGGGACACCATGCAGCTTGAGCTACAGAACATCTCGAAAATGGTCGGCAGGGAACTGCACATAGCCGACGTTTGCCTGACCCTGGAATCGGCGACGCTCAATATTCTTCTGGGACCCACCCTTTCGGGAAAGACCAGCCTCATGCGCCTGATGGCCGGCCTCGACAAGCCTACCTCCGGCAGGCTTCTGGTCGACGGCGAAGACGTCACCGGCCTGGCTGTGCAGAAACGCAACGTCGCCATGGTCTACCAGCAGTTCATCAATTACCCCAATCTGACGGTCTTTGAAAACATTGCCTCACCCCTGAAGATAGCCGGCGCCTCCAAAAAGGCCATCGCCGAAAAAGTTGCCGAGGTCGCCGGCCTGCTCAAGCTGGGCGACATGCTGAACAGGCAGCCGTTGGAACTCTCCGGCGGTCAGCAGCAGCGCACCGCTCTGGCCCGGGCCCTGGCCAAGGGCGCCGATCTGGTACTGCTCGACGAGCCGCTGGCCAACCTCGACTACAAACTGCGCGAGGAGCTGCGCGAGGAGTTGCCGCGGATCTTTTCGGCCACCGGCGCCATCTTCGTCTACGCCACCACCGAGCCCTCCGAGGCCCTGCTTCTCGGCGGCAACACCGCCGCTCTCCACCAGGGCAGACTCTACCAGTTCGGCAAGACCATCGAGGTCTTCAACCGGCCGGAAAATCTGATCACCGCCCAGACCTTTTCCGATCCGCCGCTCAACACCCTGCCGGTGACCAAGCTCAACAACCGCATGCTCTTCAAGGGTCATGTGGAAATACCGGTCCTTGGAGAGCTGCCGGCTCTGCCCGATGCCGACTACACCATTGCTTTCCGTCCGTATCACCTCTATCTGCAGCCGGTCAGCGGAAAGTGCATCGGCGTCAAGGCCAAGGTGGTGGTCACCGAGATCACCGGCTCCGTCAGCTATATACATATCGATGTCGCCGGCCTGCGCTGGGTGGTCCTGACCCATTCCATCCACCCCCTCGAGGTCGACGAGACCATCGAAGTCTTTCTCGACCCCGATAAATTCTATGTTTTTGACAGCTCCGATAAACTTGTGGTCACACCCGCCCATATGGCGGCGGCTTGAGGGAAAACGATGGCAAATATCACACTCAGGGAAATAGCCCACTCCTACAGCGGACCTTCGGACAACCCCGACGATTTCGCCCTGAAGCGCCTCGATCTCACCTGGAAAAACGGCAACTGCTATGCCCTGCTCGGCCCCTCCGGCTGCGGCAAGACGACGCTGCTCAATATCATCAGCGGGCTGCTGATCCCGACTGTGGGAGATGTCCTTTTCGATGATGAAGTGGTCACCGGACTGTCCACCGAACAGCGCAACATCGCCCAGATTTTCCAGTTTCCGGTGATCTACGATACCATGACGGTTTTCCAGAACCTGGCCTTCCCGCTGCGCAACCAGGGCCGAAGCCGCAAGGAAATAGAGCCCCGTGTCATCGAACTTGCACAAATGCTCGGTCTGGAAAACGATCTCTACCGCAAGGCCCAGCATCTCACCGCCGATGCCAAGCAGAAAATCTCTTTGGGCCGGGGCCTGATACGCCAGAGCGTCAACGCCATCCTCTTCGACGAGCCGCTGACCGTCATCGACCCTCATCTCAAATGGGCCCTGCGCTCGCAACTGAAGAAGCTGCACAAGCAGTTCGGCTTCACCATGATCTACGTCACCCACGACCAGACCGAGGCCCTCACCTTCGCCGACGAGGTGGTGGTGATGTACGAGGGCGAAATCGTCCAGGTGGGCACGCCGGAGGATCTCTTCGAGAGGCCGGAACATACCTTCGTCGGCTATTTTATCGGTTCGCCGGGCATGAACATCATCCCCTGCCGGGTCGAAGGGAATATGTTGCGCCTGCATGATCATGACATCGTCCTGGACAGCAGCTACGGCGATCTCTCCGGCTTCGACAAAATCGAGCTGGGCATCCGGCCGGAGTACCTCGCCCTGGCCCCGCCTGCCGCCGAAGGATTGAAGGTCGACATCGTCAAAGTCGACGACATCGGCGCCCATAAAATCGCCCGGGTCAGGCTCAACGACGACATCTTCAACGTCATCGTTCCTGAACTGACGGAGATGACGGATGATAAAGCAACGCTGCTGTTCGATGCGCAACACATCAATATTTATGGAGACGATACCCGCATACAAGGAGAAGAACCGTGATTGAAAAGCAGCCCAATCAAAAGGCCTGGTTCATGGTGCTGCCGGTCTTTCTGATCGTCGCCTTCAGCGCCGTCATCCCGCTGATGACCGTGGTCAACTACTCGGTCCAGGACACCTTCGGCAACAACGTATTTTTCTGGGCGGGCATGGACTGGTTCCGGGAGCTGGTCCATTCCGAGCGTTTTCACGACGCCTTTTTCAGGCAGCTGATGTTTTCGGGAATCATCCTCGCCATTGAAATCCCCCTGGGCATCATCATCGCCCTGTCCATGCCCAAGCGAGGCTGGGGCGTGCCGGTCTGCCTGGTGACCATGGCCCTGCCGCTGCTCATTCCCTGGAACGTCGTCGGCACCATCTGGCAGATCTTCGCCCGCGTCGACATCGGTCTGCTGGGCTATACCCTGGCATCGCTGGGTTTTGACTACAACTATACTCAGGATCCGCTGGCCGCCTGGATCACCGTCATCGTCATGGACATCTGGCACTGGACCAGCCTGGTGGTGCTGCTCTGCTACGCCGGGCTCTGCTCCATACCCGACGCCTACTATCAGGCGGCCAAGATCGACGGCGCCTCGCGCTTTGCCGTTTTTCGCTATATCCAGCTGCCGAAGATGCACCGGGTGCTGCTGATCGCCGTTTTGCTGCGCTTCATGGACAGCTTCATGATCTATACCGAACCCTTCGTCGTCACCGGCGGCGGACCCGGCAACGCAACCACCTTCCTCTCCATCGATCTGGTCAAGCTGGCCATCGGCCAGTTCGATCTCGGACCGGCGGCGGCCATGTCGCTTCTCTATTTCCTGGTCATTTTGCTGCTCTCCTACGTGTTCTATACGGTGATGAGCAATGTCGGCCTCGAAAGCCGCTCAGACGGAGGTAAGCAATCATGAAACTCAAATGGCTGATACCCGTTGTCTATATCGTCTTTCTCCTGCTGCCCATCTACTGGCTGCTGAACATGAGCCTGAAGACCAATGCGGAGATTCTCTCCACCTTTTCATTCTGGCCTCGGGATGTGACGCTGGCCAATTACGCGGTGATCTTCTCCGATGCTTCCTGGTACTCGGGCTATATCAACTCGATGATCTATGTCAGCATCAATGTGGTCATCTCGGTCTCCTTCGCCCTGCCCGCCGCCTATGCCTTTTCCCGCTACAGCTTCGTCGGCGACAAGCACCTGTTCTTCTGGCTGCTCACCAACAGAATGGCCCCGCCCGCGGTTTTCGCCCTGCCTTTCTTCCAGCTCTACTCCTCCATCGGCCTCTTCGACACCCATATCGCCGTGGCCCTGGCCCACTGCCTCTTCAACCTGCCGCTGGCCGTCTGGATCCTTGAGGGATTCATGTCTGGTGTACCCAAGGAAATCGACGAAACCGCCTTCGTCGACGGCTATTCCTGGCCGAAATTCTTCATAAAGATCTTCATTCCCAATATCGCCTCGGGCATCGGCGTCACCGCCTTTTTCTGCTTCATGTTCTCCTGGGTGGAACTGCTGCTGGCCAGGACCCTGACGGCGGTGGATGCCAAGCCGATCTCGGCCATCATGACCCGCACCGTCTCGGCCTCCGGCCTCGACTGGGGCGTGCTGGCGGCCGCCGGCATGCTCACCATCGTCCCCGGGGCCCTGGTAATCTGGTTTGTCCGCAATCACATCGCCAGAGGGTTCGCCCTTGGCCGGGTATAGAGGAGGATCATATGAATCTCAACTGGATGGCCTGGACCGGACCGACGGCCGCCTTTTTCATCATCATCGCCTGTTTGCTCATCGGCATGACCATCTGGGAAATCAAGTCGCCCGGCGGCCACCCCCGCAGGGGCATCCTCGGCTTTGAGACCACCCGGGGGGACAGGCTGTTCATCTCGCTTCTCGGCTCCGCCTATATCCATATCTTCTGGCTGGCGTTGATCGGCCTCAGTCTCTGGTGGGCGCTGGTCGTCTCCCTTATCTACGCCCTGTGCGTTTTCAAGTGGGTGTAAACCCGGACGGCCTGCGGCTTTGAAGGGGTGGGAGCCCTTCAAAGCCATCGCCGGACCGTCCGTTTCGTTGTCGGTATGTGTGTTCTGGTTTTTTGCTCCGGCAAAAACCAGAAAAAATCCAAAGAACAACAGAGGAGAAGGACAATGATTAAACACTTTGCAACAGCAGCCGTAACCGCTGCACTCCTGGCCGGACCTGTGATAGCGCAGGCGGGCATGGAGGAGGCGGAGAAATGGATCGAAAGCGAATTCCAGCCCTCGACGCTCACCAAAAAAGAGCAGATGGCGGAGATGGCCTGGTTCATTGAGGCCGCCGAACCCTTTAAAGGCATGGAGATCAACGTCGTCTCCGAGACCATCACCACCCATGAGTACGAGTCGAAAAAGCTGGCCAAGGCCTTTTCCGAGATCACCGGTATCAAGCTCACCCACGATCTCATCGGCGAGGGCGACGTCATCGAAAAGCTGCAGACCCAGATGCAGTCGAACAAGAATATCTATGACGCCTACATCAACGACTCCGATCTCATCGGCACCCATTTCCGTTATCAGCAGGTGGTGCCGCTGACCGACTGGATGAGCGGCGAAGGCAAGGACGTCACCAACCCCATGCTCGATGTCGACGATTTCATGGGCAAATCCTTTACCACCGCTCCGGACAACAAGCTCTATCAGATTCCCGACCAGCAGTTCGCCAACCTCTACTGGTTCCGCTACGACTGGTTCAAGCGCCCCGATCTGCAGAAGCAGTTCAAGGATATCTACG
>JBEPWT010000093.1:0-11341 GCA_041642275.1 Desulfopila sp.
GAAGTACGGCCTCAACCGCTATGATTCTTTTCGCTGATCCGTGCTGATAGCACTGATGGCAGCCCTTTTGCCAAGGTGGTGCCGAAGCCGGGGGACTGGTATGTGCTCTGGCGGTGTCCTGCCGTCCGTCCGGCCGGTCTCTCTGTGGGGCTGTTTTTTTTCGGTCCGCTTCTGCGGCTCTGGTGTTTCTGGTTTCTTCCTGATCGCGGGCAGGTTTTCGGGGGAAGGACGGTTCCGTGCGGAGTCGGCGCGCAGGCTCTGTCGGCAACAGGCACGGCATGACAAGTTTGTAATAAGGAAAAAATATAGATGACAAAAATGTATAAAATGTATGATTTGTAATGCGCCGAGACCAGGCGAATATTCTTTAAGTGCACGAAATAACTTTGCAAAAACCAAAAAGAGAGTTCATGGCACACCGATTGTAATAAGGGGGCAGTTGTTGGCTATTGGTAGATCTGCGGAACCTATGCAGACAAAAAATCAATTCTTCAGGAGGAACATGTTGTGAAAGCACCAATGAAAATCAAACCTAGAACCTATTGGAGTGGAGCCGCCTTTTTTGCGGTTCTGGCCGCCGGATTTCCGGCTCTGGCCGAGGATGCAAACGTCGGGGAAACCGTCATCCACCTGGCCTATTCCATCGACACCTTCTATTTCCTCATGTCCGGAGCGCTGGTCATGTGGATGGCCGCTGGATTCGCCATGCTTGAGGCGGGTCTGGTGCGCAGCAAGAATACGGTGGAGATTCTTACCAAAAACGTCGCCCTCTATTCCATTGCCTGTATAATGTATATGATCGTCGGCTACAATATCATGTACGGCGACGGCAACGGCGTCATTCCCGGCCTCAGTTTCTTTCTCGGCCCGGACAACAGCGTAGACGATGTCCTTGCCAGCGGTGGGGGTACCTATTATTCGGCGATGTCCGATTTCTTCTTCCAGGTGGTATTCGTGGCCACGGCCATGTCCATTGTTTCCGGTGCCGTCGCCGAACGTATGAAGCTCTTGGCCTTTCTGATCTTCGCCATCGTCATGACCGGTTTTATCTATCCGGTACAGGGCTACTGGAAGTGGGGCGGTGGTTTTCTCGACGGCCTCGGCTTTCTCGACTTCGCCGGATCCGGTGTCGTCCATCTCTGCGGCGCTACGGCGGCCATAGCCGGCGTCCTGCTTCTTGGACCGCGTGCCGGCAAATACGTCAAAGGTAGAATCAATGCCATTCCCGGCGCCAACCTGCCCCTGGCCACCCTCGGTACCTTTATCCTCTGGCTCGGCTGGTTTGGCTTCAACGGCGGCTCCGAGCTCAAAATATCCAATATCGAAGAGGCCAACGCCGTCTCCATGATCTTTGTCAATACCAATACAGCCGCCGCCGGCGGACTGGTGGCCGCCCTGCTCTTTTCCCGGGCCTGGTTCGGCAAGGCCGATCTGACCATGGCCCTCAACGGCGCCCTGGCCGGACTGGTCGCCATCACCGCTGAGCCATTGACCCCGAGTCCGTTACTGGCAACTCTCGTCGGCGCCATCGGCGGCCTGATTGTCGTCGCCTCCATCGTTTTCATGGACAAGGCCAAAATCGATGACCCGGTCGGCGCCATTTCCGTGCATGGCGTTGTCGGCATCTGGGGGCTGATTGCCGTATCCTTCACCAATCCAGAGGGATCGCTGGTCGCCCAGCTTATCGGCGTGGTGGTGATTTTCGCCTGGGTTTTCGGCACCAGTTTCGTAACCTGGTTGATCATCAAAACCGTCATGGGCATCAGAGTGAGCGAAGAAGAGGAACTCGAGGGCTGCGATATATCCGAGTGCGGTCTTGACGCCTATCCTGAATTTACCAAAGACTGATAAGAGGAGTATCATGAAAAAGATAGAAGCCATTATAAAACCCTTCAAGCTGGAAGCAGTTAAGGAAGCCCTTAACGAACTCGGCATTACCGGTATGACCGTCTCCGAAGTCAAAGGCTACGGCAGACAGAAAGGGCACAAGGAGGTCTACCGAGGGGCCGAATACCAGGTCGAGTTCAACCCCAAGGCAAAAATCGAACTGGTGGTGGCGGCGGATATGGTGGAAAAGGTGGTTACCACCATCCGTGAGGCGGCAAATACCAACAAGATCGGCGACGGCAAGATATTTGTCTTGCAGGTGGAGAATGTCATGCGTATTCGCACCGGCGAGAGCGGCCCCGACGCTATCTGAGGACGGTCTCACTGATAAACTGCCGTCCGGCATGGTTATCCCGGGCGGCAGCGATGTGTTGGAAATGTTGGAAAGGAGAAGAGGAAAAGCTCCTCTTGTAGAAAGAACCCCCCTGCTTCACCGGCTTCCGCCGGTTGAGACAGGGGGTTTCGCATTTAAATCCCCGGCTTGCATGTCGGCGGTCTGCCGCGGATGAAGAAATACGGGATGAAGAAATACGCTGTGGTCTGACGGCGGGTGGAAGTGGCGGCGGGGGATCAGGGAATTGACGCTGAAGGAAGTGCCGGCAGAAAGGCGGCGAGGGTGTCGTCGGTTGTCGTCTGGTCGGTGAGACAACGGCGTATGTTTCTGACGGTCTCATCGTCGATCTGTGCGGGCACGCCATAGCCTTTCTGCCGCAGGTGGCCGATGATGGCCTTGCGGCCGGCCTTGGGGCCGAGCAGCAGTCTGCGTCGCATGCCGACGGTCTCGGGGGCATAGGGTTCGTAGGTCTCAGGATGCTTCTGCAGCGCCTGCAGGTGCAGACCGGTCTCACAGGTAAAGATGTCCTTGCCGGTAAAGGGCTGGTTGCCGGCGATTTTTCTGCCCAGCGATCCGGCGGTATGGCGGCAGAGGGCGGTTATTGCTCCCATGTCGTAGGCGGCGCTTCTTTTCAGGTGCAGATAGCCGGCCAACTCTTCAAGCCGGGTGCAGCCGCATCGTTCGCCAAGGCCGAGGAGGGCGGCGTCTGCTCCGGCCGCCCCATGTTCGATGGCGGAGACGGCATTGGCCGTGGCCATGCCGAAATCGTTGTGGCAGTGAACATAGATATGACAGCCGCCGGCAACTTTGGCAACCTCGGTGACCAAAGAGGCCATTTCGGCGGGCGATGATGTGCCGATGGTGTCCGCCAGCCGCAGTCTGAAGGCGCCGCTTTGTCGGACAATCTCTGTCAGCTGCAGGATGAACCGCAGCTCGGCGCGGCTAGCGTCCTCAAAGCCCACGGCCACTTTCAACCCCAGGCTGTCGGCAAAAGAAATCGCCGCCCGCAGACGAGTAACCGTCCATTCTCTGGTTTTTTCCATTTTTTTTTCGATGAGGACATCGGAAACCGGCAGGGACAGCGAGATAATATCGGCTTTGAGTTCGGCTGCGAAACGAATGTCTTCTTCCCTGCAGCGGCTCCAGAGGGAACGGTCAAGACCCGGGTGCTCTTTTTTGCAGTAGTCGAGCAGAGCGCCGGTGGTGTCGATAAGCGGCGAGGCGATGCCCAACTCCATCTCCTCGACGCCGGCCCGGGCCACGCCGTCAATTATCCGCAGCTTTTGCGCTGGCGTAAAATACACGCCCGGCGACTGCTCGCCTTCACGCAGTGTCGTATCGATTATCATGGTCATGTGCACACCTCAGACGCTGCCCCGCGGGTAATGGCGGAGAGATGGGGGTTGATGACGCTTGATTTTGCAATAACAATGCCTGCGGAGAAGTTCAGGGCAGGTTGTAGATAGTATCGGAGAATAGGGCGGTCTGCAGGACAGAAAGTCTTTCAGGATCGAAGGTGATCCGGCTCCAGCAGCCGGCAGCGGCACGACCCTTTGGTGGCATTGTAACAATTTTGTATGATCTTTACTCTTCCAGTGCCTGGAACCTGCGCATGAATTTTCTGTCGATATAGTCTTTGATCAAAAAAGAGATTTTGCCGTCCCAGACAAAAGAACCTTTCTGCAGGGCGCCTTTTTTGTCACCGAGGTTGAAAATGAGCAGATAGCTGCCTCCAGGATCGAACGGCTGCGGCTCCAGGCCATCGAGGGCCGCCTTGACGTTGTCCCGCAGCACCGGGTTCTGACGTACGGCGTAAACTCCAACCTTGTCCAGGGGGGAAGGCGAGAAATAGATACAGTCGCCTCCGCCGAAGATGTTGTGATGATCGGGACACCGCAGAAAACGGTCGACCAGCAGGCCGCCGTCCGGACCGGTTGTCAGGCCGGATTCGGTGAAAACCCCAGAGGGCTTGACACCGGTGGCCACGAAGATAATGTCGGCTTTAAAGGTCTTGCCGTTGTCGAGAAAGACGGTTTCGTCGACGATTTTGGCTGCATAGCCGGATTCGTCGATGACCATGCCGCGGGAGTTGAAGGTCTTGCGAATGATTCTGCCGATGGCCTCGCTGTAGCCGGACATCATTTTTTTTCCGGCCAGAAGGCGGATATCGATGTTTTTGCACCCCCTGGCCGCGGCCAGATGATAGCAGTTGCCGGCGATTTCCACCGCCGCCGGACCGCCGCCGACAACGCAGATCGACACGCTGCCTGTATCCGCCTGTTCCTTGATTTTCTGCTGGGCTTCGAGCAGGCGCTCTATCGGTTTGGCGGCGAAAACCTTTTCCCTGCCGCCCTCGATTTTTTCAAAGGGCACGAAGCTGCCAAGGTTGCAGGAGAGAACGTCATAGGCAATGCTGGTGCCGTTTTCCGTGACCACGGTATTGCTGTCTGCCTCTATGCGCGCCACCTTGTCCCTGACGAAAAGGCCTCCCTGGCGTTCGACCACGAAACGGGTGTTGAAACGAATGTCATCGGCCGAGTAATAGGAGCTCAGCATCCCCGGGCCCATTCCCGAGTAATAATGGTGGTCCGAGGGTTGGATAACCGTCACCTGATGGCCGGCAGCGATGATGTTTGTCAGGTCGGCGAGAATCATCATATGGGCGTGCCCGCCTCCAGCCAGCACCAGTTTTTTACTCATTGATTTCCTCCAGCAGTCTGTCCATCAGGGAGCCAAGCTGTTCGAGGTGGTAGCGTTCCTCCTGGGCTATGCGCTCCAGCATTTCCCGGCCGGTTTTGTCCCGGGTCTTTCGGCCTGCCCGGGTATAGAGGTCGAGGGCCTGGGCTTCTATGGACATGGCCAGGCCGATGACATCTTCTTCTTTGTTCAAATCGGGGCTGAAGCGTTTGATATACTCCTCGGTGGTGAGTCCGCCCTCGACGAAATCCTGACGCAGCTCTTTTTCGAAGGCGGCAAGATCGGTTGCGCCTGTCACTCTGCTGTATTCAGAGAAAATCTTCTCCTTGTGGATATCCTCGATGCCGGCCAGTTTGCCGAAAAGCTTCACCACATCCGGTTCGCTCACCTCCTTCGTCATGCGCAGATAAAAGTCCTGCAGGCCCTGTTCGAGCGAATAGGCCGTCTTCAATATGTTTTCAGTCGAGTCGAGACTGTCGAAAACTTCCATGCCGAGACCTTCGTCGCCGATGGCTTCGGCGCCCTCCCATCCCTTGATGCCGCCCTTGAGATTGATGACGTTGGTAAATCCCTCGCCAGCCAGCTGTTGAGCCGCCACGCGGCTCCTTCCGCCTATGGCTCAGTAGACCACCACCGGCTTGTTTCGATCCAATTGGTCGAGGGACTTGGCCAGTGTCGGCAAGGGAATGAGCTGTGCTCCGGGAATATGCGAAGAGCGGTATTCGGAGGGCTGGCGAACGTCGACCAGCTGGATGTCTTCGTCGGTCTTCTCCAGCATGTCCCGCACTTGCGTGCTGTCAAATGATGCAACGGGGGTAAGGAACTGTTTCCAGCGCATGGTGTGGCCTCATCGGGCAGATATGAAAGTAAAAATACCAGCGGTATGGTAGGATTGTAGCGCATGGTGGAAAAAGATCAAGGAGCATTGGCGGCTTCTGCAAAAATGATGGCCAAAACCAGGCAACTTATGTAGGTTCAGCTGCAGCCGGAGCACAGGCGGCATCCTGGGGCAGCGAAAATACTCCTGCCGCCGCAGAGCCGCGGGCATCCTCAGAGAGGACAAGCAAACGAGCAACAGGTGACAAGGAAAAAGCAATGAGTAGATACTGGAGCGCCAAAGTCAGAAATCTGAGCCCCTATATTCCCGGGGAGCAGCCGAAGATAGAAGGTCTTATAAAGCTCAACACCAACGAAAACCCCTACGGTCCATCGCCCATGGCGATCAAGGCCATGCAGGAGCAGGCGTCATCCGGCCTCTGTCTCTACCCCGACCCGGAATGTCTGGAACTGAAGGAGGCAATAGGCCGTTACTATGGTCAGCCTTCATCCAGGATTTTCGTCGGCAACGGCTCCGACGAGGTTCTGGCCCATGCCTTCCAGGCCTTGCTGCAGCAGCCGCGGCCGATACTCTGCCCCGACATTTCCTACAGCTTCTACCCGGTCTATTGCCGGCTCTATGATGTCGACTGCATCCAGATTCCTTTGGGGGATGATTTCGAAATAGAGCTGGAGGGATACGCCCGGGAAAACGGCGGCATTCTCTTTGCCAACCCCAACGCCCCCACCGGCCGCTGCCTCGAGTTGCGACAGATCGATTGGTTATTGCGCGAAAATCGCCATTCCGTGGTCATCGTCGATGAGGCCTATATAGATTTCGGCGGGGATTCCGCCGTGGAACTTGTCGATCGCTACGACAACCTCCTGGTTGTGCAGACATTGTCCAAATCCCGCGCGCTCGCAGGTCTGCGTGTTGGCTTCGCCATAGGCCGGGAAGAGCTTGTCGAGGGCCTCGAGCGGGTAAAGAACAGCTTCAATTCCTATCCCCTGGATAAATTCGCCATTGCCGGCGGCGCGGCGGCGATGACCGACCGCAACTACTTCGACGAGACGCGGCGGAAGATAATGGTCACCAGGGATCACCTTTCAACCGAACTTGGTTTCCGCGGGTTCGAGGTTCTGCCGTCGCGGGCAAACTTTGTATTTGCACGCCATAAGCATCATGATGCCGCCGAGCTCAGCCAGGCCCTGCGTCAAAAAAACATCCTGGTGCGCCACTTTCGCCAGCCGAGAATAGACCAGTATCTGCGGATAAGCGTCGGCACCGATGACCAGTGCCGCATGCTGCTGCAGGCGCTTGAGGCAATTGTCGGATGACAGGGGTGACGTCGGGGCGATAACGACTTATTATGATCTTATGCTGGTAATAGCGGCCAGAATATACTACAATGGAGTATAGTACAGCGGCATCTCAACTCATACCCAGAAGACCATATGCCGCAGGTGCCTTTATGCTGGGTGCCCGGCTCCCTCGAAGCCTTGACCCGGCAACGGCTTGCAGAGAGGTGGAGGCTGACCGCCATTTCCGGTGCGGCAGCGATCATTTCCGGGCATGGAGGCGGCCGCACCTGTGACCGGCGGAAGATGCATACAACAACTCTATCAGGAGAAGGGAAAGCGTGAAATCAGATCATAAGATTTTCAAGGCTCTGGTGGTCGAGGAGGACAGTTCAGGTGAATTCAAACTCAATATCAAAAAGAAAGCGGTAAAGGATTTGCCCGCCGGCGACGTTCTCATCCGGGTGCGCTACTCATCGCTCAACTACAAGGACGCTCTGTCGGCCAGCGGCAATCGCGGGGTAACCAAAAAATACCCCCATACCCCGGGAATCGACGCCACCGGAGAGGTCGTCGAGAGCGAGAGCAAGGAGTTTGAAGAGGGGGAGAGGGTTCTGGTCACCGGCTATGATCTGGGTATGAATACCTGCGGCGGTTTTGAACAGTATATACGCGTTCCGGCGGAATGGGTCGTCAGACTGCCGGAAGGATTACATTTCGGAGAGGCAATGATCTTCGGCACCGCCGGTTTTACCGCCGCCTTGTCGGTACACGCCCTGGCGGAACGGGTAGGGCCGAAAGACGGGACAATTCTCGTTACCGGCGCCTCCGGCGGCGTCGGCAGTCTGGCCGTCTCCCTGCTTGTCAGGCTGGGCTACAAGGTCGCGGGAGTCAGCGGTAAGCCGGAAGGAAAGCGATATCTCAAAAGACTGGGAGCCTCCAAGGTGATCGGCAGGGAAGATGCCGTCGACGACAGCGGCCGGCCCATGCTCAAGGCCGCCTGGGCCGGTGTCATCGACACCGTCGGCGGCGAAATCCTGGCTACCGCCATCAAGTCCACGGCGCCCTTCGGCACCGTGACCTGCTGCGGCAACGTCGCCTCACCCGAATTACCGCTGACCGTTTTCCCGTTCATTCTGCGCGGCATCCGGCTGGTGGGCATAGATTCCCAGAACTGCCCGATGCCGCTTCGCCGGGAGATCTGGCAGCTTTTGAGCGACGAATGGAAGGTGGATACCTTGTTTGATATCTGTGAGGAGATCGGTCTCGAAGGCCTCGATCACCATATCGAGCTGATGCTCAACGGCAAACAGAAGGGCAGGGTGGTGGTCAATCTCGATGCCTAGCGATGTCCAGGATCATCCTGCGGGACGGCACCCTGCGGCTTGCTGCTTTTCTAAAGCGACCTGCCTCTCTGCAGTTCAATCCTTGAAGGAATCGGCATAGAGGCTGGCGATGGCTTCCCGGCCGGCGTCACTGAGGTAGCGGGTGCCGGAGCCGACGAAGGTATCGTATTCGATCCTGGGGCTGTCTTCTTTCCAGCCGTCCTTCCAGGTAAACCATTTTTTGGTGGGCTGGTCGTATACATGCAGCGGCCGGTTGAACATTTTGGCAAGCTCGACGGCCCAGCCCGTTCCTCCCTTGACCGATCCGCCCTCCTGGATGGTGCCGATCACGAAAATCTGATGGCCGCTGTTGACCATATGAAAGATGGTCTGCAGGACTTTTCGAATTTTATCGGTTTCATAATAGGTCCGGTTGAGCATGCGGGAGGCGAGTTCCATGCTGATGTCGCCGCGTTCGAGTTCCTCCTGGCTGAGGACGACGCTGTTTTTCTCCCTGCTTAATTTGTGACCTTCAAAGGTATAGATAACCTCCCTGAGGCCGTATTCCTCGGCCAGCTCACCAAAGGTGGCTTCGGCGCCCTTGAGGCCGCCGTGATACAGGGTGCAGTTCTTGGTCTCCATTGTCTAACTCCTGTTGCGGTGAAATTTTGTCTTCTGCAGTCAATGTCTGAAACATAAGCGAGACGAGTACTGGTCGGAACGGTACTGGTCGGAACGGATTAAAAAAATGTGGGGCAATAGTATATCCTGTTTGTTCATCTGGCAATGGCGATCTTGGTTTTCGGCGGGGAAATATGGTTCATCTCTTATTTTCGACCGGACAGGAATACCCGGTGAGGGGCCGGATATCCCTCGACGGTTCGCTCGAAGTCATCGGCATCGATGAAATCGCTGTAGGATTCGAAGGTCATCCATTTTGTTTTGCGCTGTTCGGCAGCAGACATCGGATGCGAGCAGAACAGCTTCACCCGGCTGAAACCGGCGCGCCGCATCCAGTTGACCAGGCAGCTGCCGGTGGGCACAAAATAGGTTCCCGGTACCTTGGCATAGGTCTTCTCGGGAAACAAGGCGTAGGGTTGGTCTCCGGGAATAGCCTGGGACTCGAGAAGCAGTGTGCCGCCGGCTCTGAGGGCCGCATGGATGTTTCTCAGGGCATCGATGGGAGAGGCGCGGTGGTAGATGATCCCCATGCAGAAGATCACATCGAAGCTTTCCGGAAAAAGGCCGATATGCTCGACACCGAGCAGGTCGATGTGGAGATTGGCGGCTCCCGCCATAGTGCGCAGGGCCTGAAAGCAGTAGTAATGCTGGACCGAGGGTTCGAAGCCAAGCACCATTGCCGGTGACTGCGGCAGCATGCGGAACATATAGTAGCCGTTATTACAGCCGATGTCGGCCACGGTCTTGCCTGCGAGCGGCGGCAGCTCGGGCAGCAGCCGCCGCCATTTTCTTTCGCTGCGCCATTCGGCATCGATATCGGTGCCGAAAATCGAAAACGGTCCCTTGCGCCAGGGCATGAAGGCCCGCAGGTGGTTTTCGATCTCCAGTCGCTGCTGCCTGCCCACCTCCTGTTCCTCGCCGATGACGATGGTGTCGCCGCTGCAGTCAAGGCGCTCGGCTCTGTAGTGGGACAGGGCCGTGCATGGTCTGCGGTAGCGGAGAAACCCCTTTTTATCCTGGTTGACCCAGCGCTGCCTGGCCCGGTGCTCGGCGGTGATGGCCTCGACAGCGATGGCGGGGGAGAGGTATTGAAGATACTCCATTGTTATCTGGGGTCCTCTGTGCTCTTGACCGCGGCTATGGAGACGAAGTTGTACCACTGGAAGTAGCTTTCGGCGCTGGCAAAGCCCACCTTCCGCAGCAGCGCCCTGTTTTCTTCGAGGGAGAATGGGATCAAAACGTTTTCCAGGGCTTCGCGCTTTTTGGCGATTTCCAGTTCCGAGTAGCCTTTGTTCCGTTTGAAATTGTGGTAGAGCTCGATAAATACCCTGTTGAGCAGGCGATCGTGGCAGATGGTTTTCTCGCCGAGGATGAGCACGCCTCCGGGGCGCAGATTGGCGTGAATTTTTTTGAGAAAATCCTCGCGCTGGACCGGACGGATGAACTGCAGGGTATAATTGAGGATGAAGGCGCCGGTTCCCGGCAGGTTGATGTTGGCTATGTCTTCTTCGAGAAAGTCGATTTGTCTGGTTTTGGTGTAGAGTTCCGCTTTGAGCCGGGCCTTTTCCAGCATGGCCTTCGAGTTGTCGACGCCGAGGTAGGCAATTTTCTCGGTATTCATCAGCCGGCAGAACTCGAGCAGGGTCGTGCCCGTGGCGCAGCCAAGGTCGACGATGCGGTCATTTTCCCTGAGCAGCGTATCGAGCAGATCCGCCGTTGCCCGGATGACCTCGCGGTAAAAGGGAATTGAACGATCGAGCATGTCATCGAAAACTTCGACAACCCGCTCGTTGAAAGAAAAATCCTCATCGACGGCCTCGATGTCAAAAAGTCTGTCTTTTTCCTGGTTTGCCATAATGCCCTGCCGTGTCTTTTGATCCTCTGGAATAGTGCCTCCGCCGTCCGCTGCCGCGTTCTTTCCCTTCCCTCTCCCCCGCCTCTTTGCTGTCCGGCATCTGAATATTCTCCTTCAGGCAGGGAATGTCAATATGAAGATTTCTCCCCGGGGGACTCCTGCCTGCCGCACCAGCAAAAATGAAGGGCGGGAGAAGCCCTGGCAGGGAATAATCCTGGAAAAAGCCGCTAAAGAGCGATAGGCTGAGGAAAAGTGACCGTCACTCTCAAAATCGCCGCGGTATTATATGAAGACATTGAAGACTAATGTAACACGCCCGAAAGGCTACGCTGTTCTGGCCGTTTTCTGCATTCTCTACTGGCTGCTGGAAAGCGCCTGTGCCTATTTCAGCTTTGAATACAACATCGAGCAGCTTATCGTCCTGAAGCCTTCTTCCCTGCTCGACAG
>JBEPWT010000094.1:0-11269 GCA_041642275.1 Desulfopila sp.
CCTCGCCCTGGGAATGATCGGCGCCCTGCTGCCGGTGCTTCCCACCACGCCCTTTCTGATCCTTGCCGCGGCGCTGAGCTATAAGTCGTCGCCCAGGCTCAGACGCTGGTTGCTCGAACACCCGGTATTCGGCGCCACCATTCGCGACTATCTGCAGAAACGCTCAATATCTGTCTCCACTCTGCGCAAAGCCCTGCTGATGCTCTGGCTCTGTCTGCTGATCAGTATCCTGCTGGTGCAAAAATTCTGGGTAGCCGTTTTCCTGGTGGTCACGGGGCTACTGGTCTCTCTCTACCTGCTGCGCCTGAACAGGCGGTAGGAATTTTCCTCTTGTTGGCCGCGGGCCGATGTTTTATGCAGACCTCGGGGGTACTAGGGAAAAGGATCGTGATAGATCTCCCACTCGATCTTCTCATAGCCGCGTCTTCGCCCCCGCCCATCATCCTCGATGCTGAAAAAATTGCCGAGGTAGCCGAAGGCGATGAAGGATGTCTGCTGATCGTATTCAATGGCGGCGCTGAACCTTGCTTTATCGGTAAAGGCAGAGTAGAGGGCTATTCTGGGCAATACCGTGTGTCTGCTGACGGCAACGCCGTCAGCGTCGAGGAGATAGATGTAGATAGAGAGATATTCTGCCGACGGGAACGTATAGGTGATGCTTGTGTCGACCTCGGCAAAGCCCCGGATCTCGAAATATTGCTCCCTCAGGCGTATATGGTAATGGAGGGCGAGTTCGTCGGTGCGCCAGATTTGCTCCTCCTTGGTGCTTTTCAAGTCGATGCGCTCCGTCGCTGCAGCCCTGTCTCCAATATGGCTCTTCGGCACCATGCTGCAGGAAGAGGAAAAAAGCAAGAATACAGTCAATGAAAAGAAGAAAGCCGCTGGCATTGACGCAATCTGTCCAAGAAAATCAAGGCCTTTGCCCACGCCTCTTCTGATCATGATGTTTGCCCCCATGTCTTTTTACGGTCTATACAAACCGCGGTCGAGAAATATATCCCAGAGTGAGGTGATGGTGGCGATATCATGGCCGCCGTCTACGGCAATCACCCTGTTCCCCGGGATGACGGTTGCAAAAAGGCGCTGTCCCTCGACATACTCATCGCTTCTGCCATAACCCAGAAAAACAGGAACAGTCGGTCGGTCCGTCACTTCTTCTTTAATCCAGTGCCAGAACATTCTCTCCCAGTCATCATCGGGATCATAGTTTCCCGGTTGCCAGCTCCGAACCCCGCCTGCAGCGAGTATATCGTCGATAATCTCGTCATATCCGAGAAAAGGGACAACCAGAAAAATACCGTCGATGTGTTCGGGTCGTTCCTTGAGGTAGAGCATTGAGCCCAGTCCCCCCATGGAGACGCCGATCAGCCAGATATTTGTATAGCCCTGGAGCGTGGCGGGCAGCACCACATCCTCATGAAGCCGTTCAATCAGGGTTCGTTCAGAGTAGTAGGCGAAGTGAGCATTGGGAGCGATGATATCAAAAGGTATTTCCCTCATTTTCACCGCCTCAGTCATGCCGGCATCGGCAAAACTGCGGTGACTGCCGCCCAGACCCCGCATAAAGATAAAAAGGTTTTTTGGCGGAACCGAATTATCGTGTTTATATACCAGCGTTTCCAAAGGCTTGTTGGCGAAATACGAGCATGACGACAACAGCAGACAGAAGAGAATCAGCAGTAGACCGGCCCATAATGTTTTCATAGAACTCCTCTGAGGCGACAGAAAGAAACAGGGTACCGCTTTTTCAAACCTTCCCGGTTTTCCCTATCTTTTCTTGAATGTTAAAAAACGGAGTGGCCGCGCCATAGGCCCGGGCCATAGGCAAAACATAGAACCGGTTCCCTCCCCTTTTTCCTGGTAATGGCTCCTGACGATCTCATTATAGCACAGGGAGCCCTCCGGGCATTTATTAATCTGGTTTTCCCTCGAATATATTCCCTGAGACCTCGACTGGCCTGTACCGCGGCCAGCTGCGCTTATCCTGCCCTATTGCCCCAGCTTTTCTTTTCACAGCAGGCCATAAATAATCAAGATCGAGATTCCAGCCGTGAGTACAAAACCCACCAGGGCCAGAAAACCGTCGTTGGCGACCAGCGAAAGGCCATAGAGAGCCAGGACGGCGCCGGCTCCGGAAGCAGAAAACGGCACCAGTTCCATCACCGGCATAAAGATGGCGATGATACTACAGATCAAGGCGATGAGATGGGTGCTGAAGCCTTTGACGAAAACCGTCAAGCGCGGCCGCAGCCAGCGATCGATGAAGCGTGCCGGCGGACGCAGCCAGCCTATGGCCTTATTCGCTTTTTGTTTCTCTACCGAGCGCTGCAACAGCCAGCGCGGCAGCCAGAATCCTTTCCTCTTCAAGGGGAGCTGACTGATGGTTAATATCACGAAAATACCCATGAACGTCGGCATGCCCGGTATTCCACTGAGGGGGGAAGCCAGGATTACGCCCGCCAAAAGCAGAAGGGGACCGAAGGTTCTGCTGCCAATTGTCTCGACAATGAGTTTTAGGGATACTTGGTCCCGATCATCGATGATCTCGCTCATCAGGTCGAGCATCTGTTCAAGATTTCTTAACTCTCGCGCCATCCTCGCCATCCTTATCACCCATTGCACCATGAGCGATCTCAGAGGATATACATATCTTCCTGCAATAGTATCATTGTAGTTCCCAAAAGAGATCAAGGGAAGAGTCCAGAAAAATTCGGAGCGCCGGCGACGCCCGCAGGCTCTTTCCTTGAGGCGGTTTTTCACCGAGTATCAAGGTAAGATAATCTCGTAAAAAGTCATCGAAGTCGCCGGAATGGGCTCTGGAAAAACAGTCGGCATAAAACAGGTCGACTGCTGCATAGAGGACGGTGACGGACCCGGCGTCTATCAGGGGCGGCTGCGGTTGGCGAGGACGATATTGCGGGCGCCGGTTTCCCGCAGCCTCAGGGCCCCGGCCAAAGCGACCACGGCAAAGGCGATGACGAAATAAAAGCCCTTGTCGTAATCGGCTGGAGAATAGACGGGGATGCCGTCGACCAGGGTGCCGTCCCAAAAAAAATCGATCACATAGCCGAAAAGCGGCTGCATGACGGCGGTACCAACGAAACAGCCGGTATTGACCACGCTCACGGCCATGCCGGACAGGCGTGGATGAATCACTTCCTTTGCCGCCGCAAAGCTCACCACAAAGCCCGAACCCATCAGCCCCATGAAGGCGAATATGGCGTAGCCCGCCATCCCCGGAACCCAGCTGAGGTTCATCAGCACCAGCCAGATAAGAAGATAGCCCAGCACACAGCCGACGAGAATTGGTTTTCGTTTGCCGATGCGATCTGAAAACCAGCCGAAAAAAAGCGAGCCGACGGCGAAGCAGAGCAGCATGACGGTGATATGATTTGCCGCCACTGACCTGGCGGCGCCGTGCACGTCCTGAAGATAGCGCACACCCCACAGCCCCATGAAGGAGTAGAGACCGCCTACCATGCCAAACTGCACCCAGAACCCCGGCCACACCCGCCGGGTGAAAACCACCGATTTCAGTTGCCGATACCAGCTGGAAGCGCTCTCGCTCTCCTCGTCCTGTTGATAGCTGTTGGGCGGCTCCAGGCCGAGATCCTCCGGCCTGTTTCTGACAACCATGTAGCCCAGCAGCGCCAGCGCCAGCGAAAGCAGACCGATACCGACGAAGACGCTTCTCCACTGGAAGTAGGTCAGGATTTCGGCGAGCGGGCCGGCGGCCAAAATCGATCCCAGGTTGCCGACAAACAGCGTCAGGCCGCTCATGAGAGCAAAGACCCTTTCATGGAACCAGACGGAATTGCTCTTCATTATAGAAACGAAGACGACGGAGACCCCGAGCCCGACAAAAAACCTGCCAAGACAGGCAAGCTCGAAGCTGCCCGCCATGCCGAAAAGTATGGACCCGGCCCCGGCTATGAGATTGCCGCTGACAACGGAGGTGCGGGTGCCGATGGTATCGGCGATTACCCCGGAGGGCAGTTGCATGAGCGCGTAGACGAAAAAATAGAGGGAGGACAGGGTTCCCAGCTGCGTACCGGTTATGGCGAAGGCCTCCAGCAGGTCTTCGCTGACGACCCCGGTGGCCATGCGGTGGAAATAAACAAGAATATAGGAGAGAATCAGGACGCCGAAAATCGACCACTTGGTAAAGCTATACTCTGGAAGTTTGCCGCTGTCCGTCCGGGTTTTCATGGCAGTGTCTTGTTTTTGATGGCAGTTGATGGCTTAGCGCTGTTGCCGTCATACTCGGGCCCTTTTCTCTTTCGTCTATCTCAATCAATATAGATCATCTTTCTGGTCATACCGCCATCGGCGATAAAGGACTGCCCGGTAATGAAACCGGCCTCGCTGCTGAGCAGAAAGGCTGTCAGGGCGGCGATATCGCCCGGCAGGCCGACGCGGCCCGCCGGGTGCTGGCGGTGGTCCTCGCCGCTGAGCTGCGGATCGAACCTTTTTGCCTTCTTTTTTAGAGAACTGACATCAATCCATCCCGGTAAAACGGCATTGACGCGTATGCGTCCGGAAAAGCTCACGGACAGAGCGTGAGTGAGCGCCACCAGACCGCCCTTGGAGGCGGCATAGGCCTCGGTGTCGACCTCGGACTGCAGTGCCCTGGTGGAAGCCATATTGACGATTGCCCCACGTTGCCTGCCCAGATGAGCAGCTGCATATTTGACCATCAGAAAGGCGCCGGTCAGATTGACCCTCAACATGGTCTCCCAGTCCTCAAGCGCCAGCCGCTCCACAGGATCATTGGAAGGCGAAGCGATCCCGGCGTTGTTGACCAGAAAATCAAGGGCGCCGAAGCAGTCGACAACCCGCGCCACCGAGGCGGCAACCTCTTGCTCACTGCTCACATCCGCCGGCAAGAACAGCAGCCGCCCGCTGCCGCCATAATCGGCGAGCAGTTCCTCGCCGGCCTCGCCGTCGATATCCAGGGCGGCGACATTGCCGCGGCACTCCAGCAGGTAGTCTACCACGGCCCGGCCGATCCCCTGGGCTCCGCCGGTCACCAGGGTAGTCGTCGCTGAAAAATCGTGCATTTTCTCCACCCGTTGTTCGAAGAAAAATCAGATTGGAGTATCCCTATACAGTGGGGAATTTCTTCCCGGTCACCTTTTTAATCACTTCTTGCTAAGCCTGCCCCAGGGCCTCACTGATGGGTTTTAGGGGAACCCCGGCGTAATCTCACGCCGTAAAGATTCTTCCACCGGTCGTCGATACCGCCGGATTCCGGTCGGCATTGTCTGTGGTATTTATTCCACCATCCTCCTGGACGGGAAAGAATACCCGCACAACGGTTCCCCCACCCGGTTCGGAGTCGATGCGCATAAATCCCCTGTGGCCCCGCACGATCCCCAGCACGGCAGCCATCCCCAGACCACGCCCTAGAAACTTGGTGGAGAAGAAGGGTTCGAACAGGCGCCTGCGGGTTTCGGGAGCCATACCGGCGCCGGCGTCTTTTACTTCCAGATAGACAAACCGTCCGGCGTTGAAGGATTCCTGGTAGGTCAACCAGACCTCCGATTCGCTGTCGGCGAGAGCGGCCGGGTCGTATTCGGCCGAGCCGGTGGAGATGGTGACGAATCCTTCGGCATCTTCCTCGTAGGATTCAGCGGCATTGAGCACCAGGTTCATCAGGACTTGCCGAATCTGGGATTCATCGACACTGATCTTCGCCAGCGGCCGGTCGAGCTTCAGGTCCAGGGAAATCCGAGCGGGAACGGCTGCCTGGAGCAACTCAAAAACACTTTCTATGAGCCGGTTGAGATCAACCGGTTCGCAGATAAAATGCCCTTTGCCGGAAAACATCAGCATCCGACGAATAAGGGTCGCGGCCCGCAGGCCGGCCTGCATACTTTCCTCCAGCTGATCCCGGGCTGCCGGGTCTTCTGCAAGATCGTCTTTGACCAGTTCGATATTGCCCATCATGGTCGTGAGGATATTATTGAATTCATGGGCGATGCCCCCTGTCAGAATCCCGAGGCTTTCCAGCCGCTGAACGGCCTGGAGGTGTTTTTGCATTCGCAGGCGTTCTTCCTGGGCCTGTTTTCGCTCGGTGATATCGCGGGTGACCGCAACGATTTCCTCAACCTTCTCCGTCTGCGGGTTTCGAATGGTTCTGCTGGTGGTTTCCACCCAGATATAGCAGTCCCGGCTGTCTCGAATACGATAGGAGACGGTGGAGACGAGGGGGTTCTCGAAGATGGTGCAATGGCTATCTCGAATCTGATCCAGATCCTCGGTATGATAGAGTTCATAGGCGTCCCGGCCTATCAGTTCCTCGGGCTCATAGCCGAGGAGATGACGGCAGGCGGGTGAGACATAGAGAAAAACTCCTTCCGGATCATGCCTGCTGATCATATCGGTGGCATGGTCCGCCAGAAGCCGGTATTCTTTTTCACTGGCCGCCAGGCGCCGTTCAATGCGATGTCGGCGGACACTGTTCACCAGAAGAGCGGTGGTGAAGGCGACAAGGGCGAACAGGGCGCCAAGGGCCCAGACAATACCGGTGCGGTGCCGCTCCCAGAAAGAGGTTGGTTCGAACAGAACGAAACTGCCCTCCGGCAGACGGGATCGGGATACGGCGAAACGTTTGAGCTGGCGGTAGTCGAACATGTAACGGTTGGAACTCTCCACGCTCACCGACAGCTGCTCAACCGGCACACCCGCCAGCAGACGCAGGCCCTTTTCGGCGGTGGAGCGTCCGTGTACTTCGGCGCTCAAAAGTTTGCCCCCGATAACACCGTATCCCAGAAAGGACTCGGCATGGGTATATACCGGCACCGGCGATGCTTCGGAGATGCGCGGAAGAATGTAATCCAAAGCCAGAGGAGTGTCGAACCGGTCCCGAAAAAAACCGAGGAAATAGACCGCCGAATCCGAGGAGAGGTTCTCCAGAAAAGAGATCAGTTGTGCTTCACTGACTCCCGCGCCGGGGCCGAGACCATCGTCTGGATAAACGAAGCCGACTCTGTCTGCATATGCCGGTGCCAGGGCGGCGATGGTCCGACGGTCGACGAGACCCGAGGTGGTCTGGTCATGGATGAAGGCGATTTGTCTCACATCCGGCTGCATCGAAAGAATAAGTTCTATGGTGGCCTCCAGATCAAGACGCTCCACCACCCCGGTATAGCCTCTCCGGTTCTCAAGAATCGCCGGGTTGTAATTATCCACGTTGAGACCGCAGAAAACCACCGGCACACCGGGGAAGAGGCTGTTACGATACTCAAACAAAAAAGCGAGGGCGTCGTCGTCGCAGGAAAGAATCAGGTTGGGCCGCCAGCGGGCGTATTTGGCCGTATAAACCTCTCTCAGGTGTTCAAAAAGAAGGGGAGCGGGGTGCCGTTTGCTGTCCAGGTGTTCCACTGACAGTTCAATATCAAGGGCGGATTCTGCGAAGGTCTCCGCAATCCCTTTCTGTAAAGCGTCGGTCCAGGAAAAGCCCTGGTGGTAGGAGTGGAGCACCAGCACTCGCAGCGGTTCCTGGCTGTCGGCCCGGCAGGTAAAAGGAAAGCATACCGCAATGCCGAACAGAAGAACCAGGATGAGGCGGCCACGGAAGTGTGCCGATAGGCAGTTTTTTTTACGGATGGTTTTGAGCCGATCCGCCAATGTCTTTCTATTGTATATGATCACATCCAAAACCCACTCTCGACCGAAGTCCTTGCCGGCAGGTGGCTCGGCCGGGAGGAGCTTTCTCTCTTAGAACATCCCGGGCAAAACTCCGCCTTCCGTTTCAATTTGCTCTTGAAAACTGCCTGACAGTACCGCACATGGCATCCCATGGCACGGTTTTTTCTGAAATATTGCAGGCAAAATATTCGTTTGCCCGGGAAAAAGGAATGAACGGCAGGTACCCGGCACCCGCCAGAGATGGTGAAAAACCTGGAAAACAAAAGAAAATTGATATAGATTGACACTAATTAATACGGTTGTGACGTTATCGCCGTCCTTCGGATATCCCTTTACCGTTGGCAGTGTGCCCGTCCCGGCCGCCGGGGACCGGGAGAAGGAGGGCTCCGAGCTTTTCAGCCGTAACGGCGGCCGGACAGATCACCAAGGCCAGGTATCAGGGGAGAACATGAAGGCAGTTCAGTATCACGGTTTTAGGCGAATCAAACTGTTTCTGGCCCTGTCCAGGACGCAGCACGGTCTCCTCGACATGTGCGCGCCTCTGCTGGCGGCGCTGCTGTGGCTCGGCCATTTGCCCGAGCCTCCGGTCATCATCCTCGGCATGATCGCCGCCTTCGGCGGCTACACCGCCGTCTACGCCCTCAACGACATCGTCGATTACCGATCCGACCAAGAGAAGATCCGCCAGAGCGGATTTCAAACTACCTCCGAATATCTCGATGCCGCCTATATCCGCCACCCGCTGGCCCACGGCTATCTGAGCATGACCGAGGCCGTTGCCTGGGCCGGCGGCTGGGGCTTGGTCTCGCTTGTCTGTGCCTTTGTGCTCAATCCCGTCTGCGCCCTTATTCTGATCGTCGGCTGCCTGCTGGAAACCATCTACTGCCTGCTCTTACAGATCTCCCATCTGCGCATCCTGGTGAGCGGCGTGGTCAAAACCCTGGGGGGACTGGCGGCCATTTTCGCCGTCGATGCCAGTCCCGAACCGGCCCTGCTGCTGCTGCTTTTTTTCTGGCTCTTTCTCTGGGAGATAGGCGGCCAGAACGTGCCCGCCGACTGGCACGACATCGAGGAAGACATCAATTTGGGCGCCAAAACCGTGCCGGTCACCTTCGGAGCGCGAAGTGCAAGCGTCATCGTCCTTGTCAGCCTGAGCACCAGCATCGTCCTCAGCAGCCTGCTCTTTCGCAGTGCGCCGCTGCACTTTCCCCTGCCTCTTTATCTGGGCGTCATCGCCCTGGGCATCTATCTGCTGCTGCTGCCGGCAGTCCGGCTTTTCCGGACAAAGGACCGCAGCGAGGCCTCAACCCTGTTCAACAGAGCCAGCTACTATCCCTGCTTTCTTCTGCTGCTGGCGCTGCCGGCGCTCCTGTGGCAGTAGCGGTTCAGGGTGGTTCAGGGCATAGGCCCTGAAAAAGAGGACTCGCCAACGGACAACCATGAGCACCAGTAATCCCGCTGTTGCACCGGCCGCCACATCTCAGCCGGACCGCCACTCTTTTCCCAGGTGAAAACGATTATTCTTTCGGCCTGCCTTGCCCCGATGGGGTAATTGTGATAAACATCTTCTATATGCAGACAGCACATGTCGGCTCTTCCCGCTCACACGGGGCCTCTGCCGGCCGTTTTCAGAGTCTCACAAGGAATGTATAATGCGGAAACGTCAATTGTCCTCAGGGAAAGCGGTGATCAGTGCTTTCACGTGCCTGCCGCGGCCATTTTCAAGCCGCCATATCTGGTTGATTCTTTTCAGTCTCTTTCTGCTCAGCGGCTGCAGCGAGCTGGTGCTCCTCGACCCCAAGGGCCCCATCGGCGAAACGGTACGCTTTGTCATCGTCACGGCCTTTGTCCTGATGCTGATCGTCGTCATCCCGGTGATGATCATGGCCTATCTCTTCCCCTGGAAATACAGAGCCGGCAATGTCGGCGCCGACTATGCCCCCAAGTGGAGCTTCTCCGCCAAAATTGAGGCGGTCATCTGGATCATTCCGGCGATCATCGTCACTTTGCTGGGCATCCTCATCTGGAATACCACCTACGCCGTCGATCCCTACAGGCCCCTGGACTCCAACAAGGAGCCGATAGAAATCGAGGCGGTGTCGCTGGACTGGAAATGGCTGTTCATCTATCCCGAATATGATATCGCCGTGGTCAATGAGCTGGTTTTCCCCACCGATGTGCCCCTGAATTTCAGAATCACTTCGGATACGGTCATGACCTCCTTTTTCATTCCCCAGCTTGGCAGCCAGATTTATGCCATGGGCGGCATGGAAACCAAACTCCACCTGCTGGCCGAAGAGGAGGGCGTCTATGCCGGCCAGAATCAGCAGTTCAGCGGCGAAGGATACTCCTACATGCGCTTTAAGGCCACCGCCACGACCCCGGCGGAGTTCACAGACTGGATCGCCGAAATCCGCGGCCGAAACACCCCCCTCGACTGGCAGCGCTACCAGAAACTGCAGGAGCCGACCCTCGGCTACCATCCAGTCACCTACTTCTCTTCGGTGGCCCCGGAGCTTTTTGTCAAGATCATCCGCCAATATCATCCCCATTTCGGCATGGATGCCCACGCCGATCACGGACATACCATGACCGAAACCGCCGAAAAAGCCGGTTCGAAGGGAGAATGACATGTTCGGCAAACTGAGCCTTTCACAAATACACTACCAGGACCCCATCGTCATGACCGCCGTGGTCGGCTCGATGCTGCTGGGCCTGGTTATTCTTGCGCTTATCACCTATTACGGCAAGTGGTCCTATCTCTGGAAGGAATGGCTGACCAGCGTCGACCACAAGCGCATCGGCGTCATGTATATCATTCTCGCCCTGGTCCTGCTTCTGCGCGGCTTCTCCGATGCCATGATGATGCGCGGCCAGCAGGCCATAGCCGCGGCCGGCGCCCAGGGTTTTCTGCCTCCCGACCACTACAACCAGATCTTCACAGCCCACGGCACCATCATGATCATCTTCGTGGCCATGCCCTTCCTCTCCGGACTGATCAACATCATCGTTCCGCAGCAGATAGGCGCCCGCGACGTGGCTTTTCCCTATCTCAACGCCGTAAGCCTCTGGCTGACCATGGCCGGGGCCATGCTGGTCATGGTCTCTCTGGGAATCGGTGAATTCTCCAAGGCCGGCTGGTCGGGCTACGCCCCTTTGACCCAGCTGCAGTACAGTCCCGGATCCGGCGTCGACTACTGGATCTGGGCCCTGCAGCTCTCGGGGCTGGGCTCGCTGTTGACGGCGGTGAACTTCATCGTCACCATTCTCAACATGCGCGGTCCGGGCATGAAACTGATGCGCATGCCCATATTCACCTGGAACGCATTGTGCACCTCCTTTCTCATCCTCTTTTCCTTCCCGGTGCTGACCGTGGCCCTGGCCCTGGTCACCCTGGATCGTTACATCGGCACCCATTTTTTCAGCAACGACATGGGCGGCAATATGATGATGTATGCCAATCTCTTCTGGATCTGGGGCCATCCGGAAGTCTATATCGTCGTCCTTCCGGCCTTCGGCGTCTTCTCCGAGGTCGTGCCCACCTTTTCGCGGAAAAGGCTGTTCGGCTATACCTCCATGGTCTGGGCGACGGTGGCGATCACGGTGTTGTCCTTCT
>JBEPWT010000095.1:0-11167 GCA_041642275.1 Desulfopila sp.
ACCCTTACCTGCATGCTCATCTACATCTGCCTTCTCGCCTTTCCAGGTATTCTCGGCTCGCTGACAAACAATTATTCCATCGCGCAACTGGATTTCGACCAGAGCCAGATAGCGCATCGGGACTACCCGCTGGTGCTGCTGCTGACGATCATCGCCATTCTCCCTTCCGTTCCTGTTCTGCGCAAAGGCGAAGCCAGGCTTCGTACCTGGTTCCACCGTCAGGCTTTCATACCTTCACAAGCCGCCGCCCTGGTCACCCGGCTCGTCAACGACCATGAACTCTTCCTGAGCGACCTCCAGGACCAGAAAGAGGTCCTGGAGAAGATCGATGCCTACATTCCCGCGGGAATCGATCCGGCCGATCCGGACAAGGAACTCTGGCATAAATGGTTCAAGCTTCTCTATTTCAAGAAGAAAATATCGCAGTGGCGGCAGGATCACCGCACCAGCCAATTCAATTTCGACTTCGGCCGGACGTATAGCGATATGCTGCCGCTCTTCGATGAGATATCCAGGGGTATGCAGAACTACAGCCGGGAAATTACCGAAGGTGCAGCCGACAAAGATGGGAATACCGGCGGATCCGTCAACGATGACACACAATTGCGGAAGCTTCGTGCCGATATGGACCAGCTCCTGCAGACCACCTACGAGTACATCTGCTGCGGCATACTCAGCACCGCGCGCAACGAAGGGACACGCAGAGAGCAGTTCGCCTTTTTCGGATTGTATCCGCGAATTCACGGGCAATTGCCCCTGGTCGTCGACTCGGTTCTCGCCGCCATGTTCTTCGTTTTCACCGTTACCACCCTGATGACCCTCTACCATCAATTTGCGGCGGGAAAAGCAATCAAGCCGTTCAGGGCACTGGATATCGGCCTTTTGCACATGTTCATGCAGGGGGCATGCATCTGTCTTGCCTACTATCTCTATAAAAAATTCCGGATGGCCGGGTGGTTCAATGAGTTTCCGGGGCGTTACGAGGGCATCGTGCCGGGGCGGCTGCTCCGGGTGGTGATCTGTACCGCGGTGGGGTATCTGTTCGTTTTTCTGCTGCTGATTGGGTGGCAGCTCGCCCATGCGTTCGGGGCGACGCTTTTCGAGGTGGTGCGAGACAGCTGGTTCTGGCCGCTGCCGGTGGCAGTGACCACCGCCTTTGTTACCTACTATCTGCAGGTGATGAAAACCGACGGTACCTCCTCGGTAATCCATGGCGGCATCCAGGCAGTGGTACAGGGGTCGTTCGGCGCCCTGATAGTTGTTCTGTTCTTCTCCATCAGCGAGGATCGATTTCCGGGCGATATGCACTCTTATCAGCATCCGTTTTTCTTCTATATCGTCGGCACGCTCTTTTTCACCGGCTGGTGCATAGGCCGTGTGTTTCCCCACGAATACAGCAAAGCCCTGCGGGCCAGCCGGTTCGAGCGGCGCGGCAGCAACAGGGTGGAGATCGATTCCGCCTTCGCCCGGATAGGAGAGCAGGAGGAGGAGATCCAAGAGGTGGTGATCTCCTCCACGGGTGCCGCCCTGGCATGGGAGGCTCCTTTGAAAAAGGGCTCTTCGCTCAAACTTCGCATACCTGGATTTGAGAGAGAGCTGCCGGCCCGGGTCAGGAGAAGGGAGAACGGTAAAATCTTCCTGGCCTTCATGTTGAGCGGGATCGACAAACGGCGGCTTGACAATTACCTCACCGCCCTGTCCTCTGAACCGGTTCTCCGTCTTGCAACGTAGCAGGGCGGGTGAGTCACGATGCCGCCATTTTCCGGGAAGCGAAAACACTCGGTTTGCTGGAACCGGTCATTGAAGAGATAGGGATGCGGATGCGAATCACTGTACATCACAAAGAACCGGCAGCACCATCGCTTGTGCAATCGAGAAAGACCCGCTCCGAATCATCTGACTCAGGGCGACCGGGCCCAGGGGCCCAGTCGGGGGCCTTCCCGCTGAATTCAGCGGAACCGATGTCCAGTTTAGTACCTTACTCCCCAAAAGCTGTCATAAATAACAAGAAAACGGAGAGTACTTTAAAAGCCAATAACTTGAACCTGCTGCCAAGGTACTTACACCCCTCAAGGGGGTACTGAACTGAGTCCCGGCCGCTTGCGGCTTACCGGGGTTAGAGCCGTACAGCCATATTATAAGCCATATTAATATATTGACAAAAGCCAATTTTCAACGTTATTATTAAGTGATGAGAAAAGAAAGCGACTTTGAGTGGGATGCCAACAAAGACCTGCTAAACCAGGAGAAACATGGTGTTTCTTTTGCCTTGGCACAGCTTGCTTTTCTAGATCACAATCGTGTGATCCTCGAAGATCTGGAACACGGTGAAGGTGAAAAACGATTTTACTGTATTGGAATCGTTGCCGGTGGAATTCTTACTGTAAGATTCACCTATAGAAAGAATACCATAAGGATAATTGGCGCCGGGTATTGGCGGAAAGGGAAGAAAATATATGAAAGGAAAAATACACTACACAGATGAACCTTTGGGGAAGGTAAAGGTGGTTTCAGACTTTCTACCCTCGCCTGAAGAACTTGCCCTGAAGGATGAAACCGTCAAAGTCACCATTGCTTTGAGCAAGACAAGCGTCGATTTTTTTAAAAAGGAAGCAAAAAAATACAATACCCAATATCAAAAGATGATTCGCAGACTTCTTGATGAATATGCTGCACATCAATAACGGCTGCCATGGTTTCTGGTCCGAAACACGCTCCGCAGCCTGTAAACGCTGATAGGGATCGGTATCGTTTCTTCCCAAACAGCTAAAGTGGGGGGGGTCAGGTCTTGTTTTTTGCTCTTTCTGGTACTTGAAGGCATTATGGCCAGACCGCTATGTATAATCGCCGGCCAATTCAATCTGCAGTATTCTATTCCTTTGTGAGCAAAAAAATTTAGAGAAATAAAGCAAATAGCAAGATCCCCTATGTGGGTGGATTGCTGAAAGAGGGGTTGTGATCTATCAACCTGTTATTACTCTGTCGGTATGGAGTGCTACGGAGTGGAGAGGACCGATTCCACACTGAAAACGAGAACAGGTGCGCAATGGTATATGCAATTATCGCTGTGGTTTTTGGCGTGGCGCTGCTGGTCTGGAGCGCCGATCGCTTTGTCGAGGGTTCGGCTTCCACCGCCCGCCATTTCGGCATGCCGTCGCTGTTGATCGGCATGGTGGTCGTCGGCTTCGGCACCTCCGCGCCGGAGATGGTGGTTTCGGCGCTGGCGGCCTCGCAGGGCAACCCGGGGCTTGCGCTTGGCAATGCCTATGGCTCCAACATCACCAACATCGCCCTGATCCTCGGCGTGACGGCGCTGATCAGCCCCATCGCCGTCCATTCCCAGGTTTTGCGCAAGGAGCTGCCCATCCTGGCGGCGGTGACGGCTTTGGCCGCATGGCAGGTGTGGGATGGCGAAATCACCCGGTTCGATGCCGTGGTGCTGCTTGTCGTATTCGGCGGGCTGATGGCCTGGACCATTTGGCAGGGAATGCGGAAAAAGTCCGATACGCTGGCAGGCGAGGTGGAGCAGGCGCTGGAAGTGCGGGCCATGCCCATTCGCCGGGCGATATTTTGGCTGGTAACGGGTCTGGTGCTGCTGATTGTCAGCTCCCGCATCCTGGTCTGGGGTGCTGTGGAGATCGCCCATGGCTTTGGCGTCAGCGACCTGATCATCGGCCTTACCGTCGTCGCCGTAGGCACCTCCCTGCCGGAACTGGCCTCGTCGATCATCGCCACCCGCAGGGGGGAGCATGACATTGCCCTGGGCAATGTGCTGGGCTCCAATTTGTTCAATACCCTGGCGGTGGTGGGGATCGCCGGTGCGATTCATCCCATGGCCGTCGGCCCGGAGGTCTTCAACCGGGACATGCTGGTCATGGCCGCCCTGACCCTGTCGCTGTTTGCTGTCGGCTATGGAATTCGGGGACCAGGCCGAATCAACCGCATCGAGGGCGCGGTGCTGCTGGCCTGCTACCTGGGCTATACAGCCTACCTGATCGGTACGGTTTTCTAGGGTCAGGGGGTCAGGTCTTGTTATTTGCTCTTCGTAGGGTCAGGGGGTCAGGTCTTGTTATTTGTCCCTCGTGGTACTACAATAAAAACACATTGCATTGTCATTATGACATAATTATGATGTAAATATGAATAGCATAATCTTTGAATGGGACGACAAGAAAGCTCAAAGCAATTTAATGAAACATGGCGTTTCATTTGAAGAAGCCCAGTCAGTCTTTTTCGATGATCAGGCAATTCAATTTTGGGATGATGACAATTCCAAGGAAGAAGACAGATTCTTAATGTTGGGCTTAAGCAATACATTTCGTATTCTTCTTGTGGTTCATTGCTTTCGAGAAAGTGAATTAACCATACGAATAATCTCAGCTAGAAAAGCTACAAAGAACGAGATGAAAGAGTACCCGGGAGTGCGATCATGAAAAAAGAATACGATTTAACAAAAATGAGAAAGCGCCAAAATCCATTTGCTAAGCAGTTGAAAAAGCAAGTGACAATTAGAATGAGTGTTGATGTCATTGATTACTTTAAGAATATGTCGGAAGAAACTGGCATACCTTATCAGAATTTAATCAATTTATATCTTCGCGAATGTGTGTCATCTCAAAGAAAGCTAACCTTCCAATAAAAAGAGGTTAGAAGGTCGGGGGGCAGGTCTTGCAATTTGCTTTTCGTGGTACTGTAGGGGATTATGGACAGAGCATTACGTATAATTGCCGGCCACATCAGTCTGTAATATTTGGCAGTGAGCAGGAAAATTCAGAGAGGAAAGTCAAATGGCAAGACCCCCTTTTTGATTAGCATGGGGCACAACTGCCGAAGCGACCGAATTCCTGCCCCCCTTATGAAAGAAAGACAGTTTTATGAACCTTCCCCATCTCTTTCTCATCCTGTTGGCCAATGTTGCCTGGGGATTCAATTTCATTGCCGGGAAAATAGGGGCGGATCATTTCCAGCCGCTTTTTTTCACCTCCATCCGCTTCGCTTTTCTGCTGCTGTTGATGCTGCCATGGCTCAAACCGGCTCCAGGCTACATGTGGCCCCTGCTGCGAGTGGCGTTTCTCCTCGGGGTTATTCATTTCGGCATGATGTTCATCGGCCTGCAGGCCGGCGGCAACATCGCCTCCATTGCCATCACCGCCCAGTTGTATGTGCCTTTCTCCGCACTGCTGTCCGTTCTTTTTCTGCGTGATCGGCTGACTTTTGGCAAGACGGCGGCCATTCTCCTCGCCCTTGGGGGCGTTTTTATCATCGGCTTCGATCCCATCGTCTTCCGCCATCTCGATGCCGTGCTCTGGGTCGCCGGTGCAGCCTTCGCCATGGCCGCGGCCACCGTCCTGATGCGGCAATGCCCCAATCTCGGCGTCTTCAAACTGCAGGCCTGGATAGCGATGGTGGGTCTTCCCTCGCAGTTGATCCTGTCACTGCTCTTCGAGTCGGGACACGTGCAGCTGTTGACCACCGGCTCCGAACTCTCCGATTTCTGGGCTCCGCTCTATTCGGCTGCGGGGGCCTCCGTCGTTGGCCATGGTATAGTCTACTATCTCCTCGGCCGCTATCCAGTGTCGACGGTTACACCGCTCCTGCTGCTTGCTCCCATTCTCGCATCGCTGTTCGGCGTTTTCTTCTACAACGATACTTTGGGCTGGAGGCTGATCGTCGGCGGATCGATGACGCTTTTGGGCATCCTGGTGGTTTCCCTGCAGCAATCCAGGCAGGTTAAGGCGACAAAGGGGAGTGTCGCAGCATAATGATTCTGTCTTCGCGGACCTATGCTTCGGTTCATTTAAGGAAGCGATCACAATCTGGAATACGACGGGCCGCTATTGTAAATCCAGGCCTTCAAATGTATCGACCTTTACATTTCCTTCAGGAAATTTGGCCATTATCTCCAATTCCCCTCCCATTGCTTGAATATATTTTCTCATAGTTGAGATATACATATCGGTTTGGCTTTCCATTTTTGAAACGGAGGCCTGTTTAATCTTTAATGTATCGGCAATCTGCTGTTGGGTGATTTTGCGGGCTTGACGTAATTCGGCAAGGGGCATTTCCACCATCGCAGCTTTGATTCGTTCTTCCACTCTTTTCTGACTTTCAGGGAAAAAAAGGGGACGGGAAAAAAAGGGGACGTACATAAAATTATAAAATTCCCGCCGAGCAAGAAATCGCGGGAAATCGCATAACCGAATGAGAGGGGTCACGAACGAGAGGGGGCAGGCTTGACAAATGGGTATTCCCGCCAACGAAGAGTTCACCGACGCAGTCCGGTATAACGGCTGATTGGCATATTCCTTTCTTTTTGCCGCCAAGCAAGACTGTCCTCTATTATCGGACCCGAAAGATATCAGGGGAAGAAACGGTAAATCTCTTTGCGGTGGAGTACTCGGACAAAAGTTATCAGGTCGTCTTCAATGGTGATGCCGATGCGATAATCACCGGTCCTGATGCGGTAATAACTGCCTTCGGCCTTGAGTTGCTTGAGATTGGCTAGATCTGTGACGGCCTCAACCTGTTCAACATCTTCAATGATCATCTGAACCGCCCGAGGAGGTCAGGGTTTTTTCTGTGCTTACGAAGATCTTTTGCAAAACTCTTGGTGAACTGTGTCCTCATGCAGAACCTTCAGAACCGGAAAGAATTCCGAAAATCTCGTCCCGCTCGGCAAGACCGGAGTCTTCACCGTCTTTAATTGCGTGAATCATGGCTACATCTTCCAAAGCTTCGAGCAGGAGTTCCTGGACCATATCCTTCTTCTCTTCAATTGCCTCGATGATAGCCTGCTTCATAAGATCCTTGAGTTTGTTGTCATCAATTAGAGCTTGCATCTCTTTACCCCATATGTTTTTTTTGGCTTTTGCGTCCCTGAGCAGGCTATCAATCACCCGGATAATGACGGTCTTGTCGGTCTGATCCAGATGGTTGATTTCGGTAATCCTATTCAACATCTCCCGATCCGTTACCTCCGCAACTGCTCCCGTCTTGTCCACCAGGAAGTCCAACGTGACGCCGAATGCTTCAGCCAGTTTTTTGGCAACTTCCACTGGAGGCGTTATCTCACACGTTCATAGCTGCTAAGCACCGGCCCGCTGGTAAGACGTAATATCTTCTCGCCAAGAGTCATTTTAATCACCTTATTATATCAACAATCTGTTTCAGTTGCACTATAAGGCATATTTACGTCAAAGAAAAGTTCTCTTGACTTCGGGATAAGGGGAAGGAACGGGAAAGCGAGAATAAAGGAGAATAAAGGGCCAGGCTTGACAAATGGGCATTTCGTTTTTCCTCTTCTGCGAGACAAGATCTCCATGATCGAAGATATCGAAGGCAGAAACGTCAGCTATACCTACAGCGGCGGTAAACTGAGCCGCATCGTGAGGAAAAGGGGGACGTACATAAAATTATAAAATTCCCGCCGAGCAAGAAATCGCGGGAAATCGCATAACGACCTGCCAAAGAAAAAATCAAGATAAGGTCTGGCTTCTTGCTCCTTACGCATATAATGTGCGATATGGTTTTCCCGCGTGCTGCGTACGTAATTCTTTCATGTTGCTATATCGGGAACCATTCAGAGTATCCGAATGCGGCCTAGGTAAATTTGGACCCATAATTTCAAGAAGGCCAACCGAAACGGCAATTGATTCTTACTCCTCCTCGGTCAGAGTGTTCCACCATCCTTCAAATTCATCAGTATATTCAATTTCCCATTGCATGGTAAAATATAGCCACTGAACTATATAGCTGTTAAGCTATATTTTGTATTGAACAGTGTTCGCCTTTTATAGTTTCGTTCTTGAGGCATGCAGAGCCTAATCTCCACTCAATATCAAGTCGCCTCATGCCTCGAGCCTCTCGCACCAAACCTGCCACTTTCGCTTTGAACTTAAGGCGTACAATATCGAAGCAAGAATAAGCCCTTCCGGATCTTGTCTCAGCCAGAAGGGCTTATGCGGCGTCTGGCGCCTTCGCGGTGCTGTATCCTCAGAGTCCGGCCGCCAGGGCGGTGGAGCGACGCGGGTCGGCGCCGCCGTACATCATGCCGTCCTTGATCATGATGGATTGGATAGCGCCCATGGCCGACCGCTGTTCGATGGTATGGCCCATTTCCTTGAGAATATTGATGGTGTCGATGCTGATGCCTTCCTCGATACGCAGTACATCGGGCAGCCATTGATGATGGATGCGCGGGGCCGCCACGGCGCTCTGTATATTGAGACCGTGGTCGATAACGTTCATGATCACCTGCAGGGTGGTGGTGATGATCCGCGACCCGCCGGGGCTGCCGGTAACAAGAAAGTTTTTCCCCTGCTGCTTGACGATGGTGGGCGACATCGAACTGAGCATGCGTTTGCCGGGCTCGATTTTGTTGGCCTCGCCGCCTATCAGGCCATAGGCGTTGGGAACGCCTGGCTTGGCGGAGAAATCATCCATCTCGTTGTTGAGCAGAAAGCCCGCTCCCTCGACGAGAATTCCGGAACCGTAGCTGAAATTGATGGTATAGGTGTTGGAGACGGCATTGCCGTACTTATCGACTATGGAGAAATGGGTTGTTTCATCGCTCTCAAAGGGCAGCACTTTGCCGGGGGCGATGGTGCTGCTTGGCGTCGCTTTGTCCACATTGATTTTTCCCCGGATTTGGGCGGCGTAGTCCTTGGAGGTAAGGCCCTTGAGCGGCACCGTGACAAAATCCTCGTCGCCGAGATAGAAGGAGCGGTCGGCATAGGCCCGCTTCATCGATTCGGCCATCAGGTGAATGGTCCGGGCTGAGTTGTGGCCGTACTGGGCGATGGGGTAGCCTTCGAGAATATTGAGAATCTGCACGATATGCGTGCCTCCCGAGCTCGGCGGCGACATGGAGTAGATGTCGAAGCCGCGATAGGTACCGTGCACCGGCTCGCGTATGACCGGGGCATAGTTTTTCATGTCCTCCATGGTGATGAGCCCGCCATGGGCGGCCATCTCCGCCACCAGCAGTTCGGCGGTTTTGCCTTGATAGAACTCACGGACGCCGTCTTCGGCGATACGCTTGAGGGTGGCGGCCAGGTCCTTCTGCACGAAGAGATCGCCCGGTTCATAGTAGTCGCCGTCAGGCTTGTAGAAGATTTCAGCGGAAGAGGGCCACTTTTTCAGCATCTCCTCTTTATCCTTGAGACCGTCACTGAAGCGCGGGGTGACCACGAAGCCTTCTTCCGCCAGCTTGATGGCAGGGGCCATGGCCTCCCGCAGAGAGATGGTGCCGTATCTCTCCAGAGCCAGACCAAGCCCCGCGACCGTTCCCGGCACCCCGGCAGCCAGATGGGAGTAGCGCGACAGCGTGCTGTCGGCATTACCTTCCTTATCGAGAAACATATCGCGGCTGGCCTTGCCGGGGGCCTTCTCGCGATAATCGATGGCCACCACCTCGTCCTCCTGTTCCGAGGAGATCAGCATAAAGCCGCCGCCGCCGATGTTGCCCGAGCGGGGCTGGGTGACGGCCAGCGAGAAAGCGGCGGTTACCGCCGCGTCGACAGCGTTGCCGCCTTTTTCCAGAACATCGACAGCCGACCGGGTGGCCAGGAAATGGCTGGTGACGACCATGCCTTCCCCGGCCGCCACCGGGCTCATCCGCTCACCTTCGAGAATTGCGGCGGAATGGGCCGTTGCAGACAACAGCAGGGTGCTTCCTGCAAGGATCGTGAGTATTCGATAACGCCATTGATGCCAGAGTTGAGTCAACATAACGCCTCCTTAATGGTTGGATTGTTAGTGGGGCACTTCGTTGATTTCCGGGTATGTGCGAAGATCGTGTACAGATCCGGGGCGATCGGGTGATGATCAGCTGAGTTGTCCGGGAGACAGGTTTAATTTTTCATGGGAAGACTGAGGGGACTGATTTTTTTTCACGTTGTTTGGTGAAAATAAATCCGTCTCCCGGATTCATTGTTTTCCTCCAGGGATAAGGGCAAAACCGGCAGAGATCAGCCCTGCCGGAGAATTCTGCCCAGAGTATCAAAATGTTTCAGGTTGAGTGGCTGTGATATCTTGTGATATCTCCGCCTATCGGTCGCCGCCGCGGCCTCCGCGTCCGCCGCCGCTGCCAAAACCCCCTCTCTTGCCGCCGCCGGAACCCCCGCCGGAACCGCCGCGGCCTCCGCTGAAACCGCCTTTGCCTCCCTTGCCGCCGCCTCCGCCGCCTCCGCCGCCGCTGCCGTAGCCTCCTTTGCCGCCGCGACCGCCACCCGCCCCGCCCCGGCCCTCGCCGGATTTGGCCTGCGGTTTGGCTTCGTTGACGGTAACGGTGCGGCCCTTTATTTCTTTACCGTCCAAACCGGCAATAGCGGCCTGGCCTTCTTCTTTGGTGGCCATTTCGACAAAGCCGAAGCCCTTGGACCGCCCGCTGATCTTATCCATAATGATGTTTGCGGATTGCACTTCTCCAAACTCGCCGAACAGCTGTCGCAGATCGTCCTCTGTTACCTCATAGGACATGTTGCCAATGTAGATCTTCATTTATCCACCTCGTTAAAAACATAGAGTTATGCATCGTTAAAGTTACAAGCTTGGCGAACCGGGAAAAACCTGAAAACGTTCACATTCTTCATCACCCAATTCAATCCTTTCAGAGGTCAAACAGTGGGTCTAAAAAATGTACTTCAATACTTTATTGACTCACTTTAGCCTAGCTTTTTCTAGTTGTCCTTACAAGAAATTTTGGTTGTTTCAGCATTTAGTAATCAAGCTCTTCAGCTTTCCAGGGAAATGGTGTTGCTGAAATGTACTGAGCGTATGGCCCGCAAACGCTGACAGGAGAAGGGTGCCGGCTCCACCACAAAACGGCTATTCTGCCGTTTTTCCCTCTATATCCAGCAAAAACCGCCAGGCCGGCATTACCTCAATAATTCCGGAATCGACTTGTATCTGCTCTTCCTCGTTACGCGTGACGATGGTGCCATGCGACAGTTTGAGTTCTGCCATGGCTTGGGTAAGCGCGGTGGTTTCCCGCTTGCGGGTCCGCAGGTCGGCCATCGATTCGCAAACTTGGACAAGCATGCGGCAAGAGCCTTGTCTTCCAGTAATGAAATCAACCTCCCGGCCCGACCTGGTCTTGTAGTAAAAGATGTCCGGCGTAATTCTGCGCAGGGCCGTGAACACCAGGTTTTCGAGAAGATGACCTGAA
>JBEPWT010000096.1:0-11020 GCA_041642275.1 Desulfopila sp.
AGGGCTTCGTAGAGGCAGTTTTCGATGTTGCTGAAGAGCGTTATGGCTATAGCTTCCTTGTTTTTGAAGTAGTTGTAGAGCGTACCGACGCTGAGGTTCAGGGCGGCCTGGATGTCGTTGACCGAGGTGTTGAAGTAGCCTTTCTCGGTGAAGAGACGCAGAGCTTCCAGAAGTATTTTTTCCTGCCGTTCCTGTTTTTTGGAGTCTTTCATGCTCGTATTAAAAAATATGCTAATTACGTAGAAACCTTAGCCTATCACATATTGGTGGCTTGGAGGTGCTTGTCTCACGGGTCCCTGCAGCCAGGACGGCGTAAGCGTTATCCCCAGGGATGGGTTTATGGCGTCCCGTGAGATAAGCGCCTCCAGGGCAAAGATAAAAGCCGGGCCGGCTGCAGCTGGTCAGGCGAACCTAATTCGGCCGGCGGCAGATGTCAATCATATCTGTCACTTTGTGGTAAGGTGCGTGCCGCCGTCTCCTGCCTGGCAGTTCTCTGCTCTGTTGCAGGCTGGCCCGCTCTCGCCTCGCCGTCTTTGCCCAGCGGACAGATAAGTTCGCATTTTCGGCAGAATTTGACGGGAATCCGTGCGCTCACACCGCCTTTGTCTTCGCTCTTGAGAATATCCGCATCCATTTGCTGGCCGCACAGATCCCTGTCGTAGGCGCCATCCCGTGCCGGCAGTGCCGGAACCTCGATGTCGTCGGGGACACTGCGCTTTGCTGACATGCTTTTTTCCGGGCAGACGTTTCTGCAGTTAATGCTGCAGCCGGCACAGGGGTCGAAGCGGATCGGGCCTGTGGGTTGCAAGTCGGCCTCGAGCAGCAGAGCCCGCAAACGTATCCTCGGCCCGAAGCCGGGGGTGATCAGCAGATTGTTCCTGCCTATGCAGCCGAGTCCTGCCAGTACGGCCGCATCCTTGAGAAAGACGCCTCCCTTTTCGACAAAATAGTGGAGTTTGTGGCAGGCTATTCCCAGCGTTTTCTGAAGCTGGTGCTCCGTCCGCTTGAGGCTGTCTATCAGCATCCGGTTTCCCGGAGTGCCGTTGCCGTCCCACCAGTCCAGTTCAGGAAGATGGGCGGGATGATTTATGCCGATGACGAGTACCCATTCGCCCTTGCCCGGCTGCTGGTCGATGACGGCGCCCCGTGATTTCAGGTGGTCGGCGACGGCTCTTCCCCGGGGGATGCCCAAATGCTCATAGAGCAGAGAAGAAGAAGATTCCTGCAGAGCCTTCATCGAGGCGATGCCGGCGATGTCGGCTCCATTGTCGATGGCTGTGTCGATAATTCTTATGCTGGTATTCATGGTAGACCCTGTGGCTGAGAGGTACTCTGCAACCGCGCCGGCGGTCTGCGGCGCAGCTGTTCCTTCTCCTAAAAAGATACGGATTACAGAAGCGGCTGTCAAAACGCAGGTCCCATTGTCTCACGGTTTTGCAGAAAATGGTTTGTATTTGCAATGCGGTGGCAGAATTCATACATTTAAAGGATATCAGCTGCCAGGGAGGTAAGGATGCAGGATATTATACGATGGCTGCGAAAAGTGGAGTGCTCCGCCGGCGAGGTCTATGCCGAGGCCGCCGCTTCCTATGCCGGCGAAGGCGCATTTTCGGGATTTCTGGGGCGTCTTGCCGAAGAAGAGTCGTGGCACTACCATGTATTGGGAAACGCTCTGGCCTATCTTGCCGAGGTGGACAGCATCGAGCCGGATATCAGCGTCGACGAGGAAACCGGGGCGAGAATCCTCGGCTATTTCGAGGACATGAAAGAAAAGCTTCTCAGCGGAACGCTTTCTCGGCGGGCGCTGGTGGAAAAAATCGTCGAAGCCGAATTATCGGAATGGAATGATATTTTTTTGTATGTGGTCAACACCCTTAAGGAGCAGACGAGCGAGTTCACCTATCCGGCAACCCGCATCCAGGCGCATGTCAAGGGTATCGAACACTATCTCCGGGATGTGGAGAAAAGCCTTGCTGTCATGGAAAAGATCAGAACCCTGCCGCCGATCTGGGTCGAGAACATTCTCATCGCCGAAGACAACGAGATGATCGCCGATCTGGTGCGGTCCCTGCTTGGCCGGGAGGGGAATATAGATGTCGTCCATGACGGCACCGACGCCCTCGAGCGCATAGAGAGCAAATACTATAAACTTATCGTCTCCGATATAAATATGCCGCGCATGGACGGCTTCACCCTCTATGAACGATGTGAACAGAAGTATCCGGGCATAGGTTCCCGTTTTCTTTTTATCAGCGGTAATCTCTCCGCCGAGAAGAGAGGCTATCTTGAAAAAAGGAACATCAGTTATCTGGCCAAGCCCATGGCGATCCAGGAACTGCGAGATAGCGCCGCCCGCATTATTCTTTCGGCATGAGAGCGCGGCTCCGCCTGTACACCTGGCGGAATGGCCATCGCTATTCCTGCCGTTAGCCCGGATAGATCAGCATTATCCTTTACCCAAACCCGCCTTCTCCAGAGAAGCCGGGACCCGACTCCACAAACCCGGGGCTGAGAGAAGCTGCTCAGCTATATTCTATCGCCATGAAAGACGACCAAACACCATCGGATGTCCGCATATCCTCCTGGAACCAGCTCCAGGACCAGCTTTTCAGGGACGCCTGGAATGACTCCCTGCAGCGGTACCGTTCACCCTTTGCCTTTCGCGGCCTCTCCGACAGCCGCTACCGATTGCAGACATCGCTAAAGCGCCTGGAAGGTCCCTACTGGCAGCTGGAAAGACACCTGCTGCGCAATTTCAGGAAGTATGCCCAGCTTGAATCCCGGGAGCTTGGCAGTTTCTGGCATCTGCTCTCCATCGCTCAGCATCACGGTCTGCCCACCAGACTGCTGGATTGGACCTATTCCCCCTATATCGCCCTCCATTTTGCCACGGTCAACCTTGAACGCTTCGATACCGACGGCGTCATCTGGGTTGTCGATTACCAGAAGGCCCATAATCACCTGCCGTCCTCCTTGAGGAATCTGCTCAGATCCGAGGGTGCCCAGGCATTTACCGTTGAACTGCTCAACGCTTTGCAGCCGCATCATGAGCAGCATGCTCCGGACGAATCGGTTTTCCAGGAGTTTGTCGAAACCCTGGCGGAATTTGATGCCCTGGGCTCAAAGGAGGAATTTCTGCTCTTTTTCGAACCGCCTTCGATGAATGACAGAATTGTCAACCAGTTCGCTCTTTTTTCGGTCATGCCCAATGCCCGCCGAAATATCGATGACTGGCTCGCGGTCAATGCCGAACTGTACCGGCGCATAATCATACCGGCGAAGCTGAAATGGGAGTGCCGGGACAAGCTCGACCAGTGCAATATCACCGAACGGGTCCTCTTTCCGGGCCTGGATGGGCTCAGCTCCTGGCTGAAGAGGCAGTACAGCCCCAAACAGTAGAGTGAGCCTGAGAGGATCAGCGGCCGGCCAGTCGCCGGTGTCGCTTTTCATTTTACGGCGCGGAGTTATGGTAGAAGAGAGGAGGCGCATGCTCTCCCGGAATACCGGAGGGGCAAAGCTCTGATGCGGACCGGGGAAGGAGGGCGACAACATAAGGATATGGGGTGAAAAATGAAACAGAAGGTCCCTGAGGTTTTTGATGTTTGCGTGCTGGGTTGCGGTCCGGCGGGCTTTGCCGGGGCCGTGAGGGCCCTTGATTTCGGCAAGCATGTCTGTATCGTCGAAGGAGCTGAAATCGGCGGGGCAGGCGTGATGTGGGGAGCGTTGGCCTCCAAGACCATGTGGGAGCTGGCCAAGGACTGCGCCATTGCCTCCAAGCAGGACCGGGGATATCGGGTCTCCAATCTGAGCGTCGACTACTGCGCCATGCGCGACTCGGTGCTCCAGGCAGTCAAGGAAAAGCAGTACCAGATGCTTTCCCAGATCGAAAGCTATTCGCCGGCGCGGTGGGAGGGGCCCGGATCCTTGACGCTCAAAAAGGGCTGGGGCAGATTCATCTCGGCTAAGGCCATCGAAATACAGCATGCCGATGGTAGCACCGAAGAGGTACGGGCCCATCATTTCCTGATCGCCACCGGAACCCGGCCCCGGAATTTTCCGCATATCCCGGTCGATCAGAGTCGGGTATTCAATTCCGACGGCATTCTCAATCTCCAGTGTTTTCCCAAAAGGCTGGTAATCATCGGCGCCGGTATCATCGGCTGTGAGTATGCCACCATCTTTTCCAACTTCGCTCAGACCAAGGTCTATCTGGTGGATCGTGCCAGAAGGATTATTCCCTTCGAGGACAAGGACGTCTCCGATTTCGTCCGGGACAACCTGGTGCGCAACGGCGTGCGCATCATTCACTCGGCCCAGGTGCGGGATATCGTTCATCAGCCGGAGAATCTCCAGGTAGTGCTGGACTTCAAGGAGGGGCATTCCGAGGTCATCGAGGCCGATGCCGCCTTTATTTCCATAGGACGCTATTTCGACCGCACGGGCCTGGGGCTCGAGGCGCTGGGCGTGGAAACGGACAAACCGGGTATACTGCAGACCGACGAAAACTGCTGCGTCAAGGACAATATCTATGCCGCCGGCGATCTCACCCATCATCCGGCCCTGGTCAACATCGCCGAAATGGAAGGGCGCTACGCCGTCAAGCATATGTACGGCAAGAACACCTGGCCGCTGAATTACGACAATATGTCAACAGTCATGTTTTTTTATCCGGCGGTGGCCGCCGTCGGACTCAACGAAAAGGCCTGCCGCAGCAAAAAAATTCCTCATCGCGTGGCTTATTACTCCAATGCCCTGTGCAACAGGGCCATCGCCATGAGGGCCACCCACGGTTTCGTCAAGATCATTGTCAGCGACGATGAGCAGCAGCGGATTCTCGGCATGCGGGCGGCCGGGCCGCAGGTATCGAGCACCATCATGTCGATCGCTCATTTCCTGGACCAGGGCAAGGGAATACTCGATGTTCTCAAAACCGTCTATCCCCACCCGACGATAACGGAGGGGATCGAAGAGTGTCTGCGCATGCTGCTTGGCAAGTCGATCTTCAAGCCGCGGGTCTTTCCCGAGTACCTGCAGATCCGCCGCTGGCATCCGGACACCGGCAGCGTCGATGACAGTGGCTTCTGAGATGGGTTGGGGACCCTGGTGTTGCAGGAAGAGAGATTGCTGCCGGCCGTCATGCTCCGCCCGCCTGGCAAGGGCATTCTCTTTTGGCGTCGGAAGCTCCGGAAAGCTGCGCCGAGGAGAGAAGGAATTGACAAAAAAAACAGGGGGCAAATAGTCTTGCCCCCTGTTTGCGAACCCGCCTGGAGAGCGGGCGAGTCTTTTGATGAAAATCCTGCACGGCTAAACCGTGCATTGTGGAGTACCCATGGCAAAAAAAGATGCCTGTCGCTTTCTTTGGTATCTCCTATTGCCAGAGCACGTCTTTTTCAAGATTGATTCTGGTGCCGCCATGTTGTTCGTCGTTGCTTTTTTTGGCGGTTTTCAATTTATTTAACGCGCACACGAATTTTCGCCCGTCCTTTACTTTCACCAGAATATATGCTTCTTGGTTGCCTCTCATGGTTGATCTCCTTGTCATTTGAGGATTGCCATAACCATCTAGACAGCGTTCGTCGGAACACAATAACCAGCAGCAAATATCGATTATTGGTTGGAAAAATCAAGAGCCCTTTTTCCCCCCCACAGCCGGGCATTTTCTTCGTTTTCGATCCTCCCTCTGGTATTGGTTGTCTGTCGTCAACGTTTCTTTGTATCCTTGCTACAGAGTAGCATGTTTGTCTACCTTTTAATAGTAGGAACTACTCTTGTCTCTGTAAAGGAAAAGTTGGCGGTCATTCTCCCGTCGTCTCCGCCTGTGCCGGCGCAATACCGGGGATGACCAGGCATCGGCGGTGCAAATATCTGTCTCACCGATGCCTGGTCGATTGTAAATCATCCGGAGATACAATATAGTGCTGAGCCTGGGGATTCCTCCCCGCTGAGACGGAGCACAATTTACAGCAGGCAGTGTACCCGAAGATGAAAAAGGAGTTGTTTTACCAGACGTGCTCGTGAAATCCCGGCACTGCAACGTATGCCAGTGCCGTTTAACGCTCAATACATCCAGAGGCCTGTGGTCATGACCGATTTAACCGAAAAAACGCAATCCGCCTACAGCTACCCGCTGTTGATAAAAAACCTTCTCTATTCACCGGTGGTCGATACCCCTCGACAGGAGATAGTCTACAGGGGCGAGAGGCGTTTCACCTATGCAGAGTTTCGCCGGCGGGTGTGCCGGCTGGCCAATGTCCTCGCAGAGCAGGGCGTCCGACCCGGCGATACAGTGGGCGTCATGGACTGGGACAGCCACCGTTACCTGGAGTGTTTCTTCGCCGTACCCATGATCGGGGCCGTCCTCCACACCATCAATATCAAGCTGTCGCCGGAGCAAATCCTGTACACCATAAACCACGCCGAGGACGATTATATTTTCGTCAACGAAGATTTTTTACCGCTTCTAGAACAGATAAAGGCGCGCATCGACATGGTCAAGGGATATGTCGTCCTCCAGGATGAGCCCAGGCAGATCGAGACCACAGTGCCCCTGACCGGCGAATACGAGACGCTGCTGACGGCGGCGCCGGAGGAATACATATTTGAAGACTTCGATGAGAACAGGCGGGCCACCACCTTCTACACCACCGGCACCACGGGAATGCCCAAGGGGGTGTTTTTCAGTCACCGCCAGCTGGTGCTCCATACCCTGGGAACACTGACGGCACTGAGTACCGCCGCCAAACAGGGGAGGTTTCACCGCAATGATGTCTATATGCCCATAACCCCCATGTTCCATGTCCATGCCTGGGGATTTCCCTATATCGCCACCTTCACCGGCGTCAAGCAGGTGTATCCGGGCAAGTACATGCCTTCCCGCCTGCTGCGTCTCATCGACGAGGAGAAGGTGACCTTCAGCCACTGCGTCCCCACCATTCTTCATCTGCTCATGAGCGACCCCGCCTTCGCCGACACGGACCTCAGCGCCTGGAAAGTGGTGATCGGTGGAGCGGCACTTCCTAAAGCCCTGTGCCGCGCCTTTTTGCGCAAGGGCGCCGACATCTTCTCCGGATACGGTATGTCGGAGACCTGCCCGGTATTGAGCCTTGCGCAGGTGGACGAAGATGATCTCAGCGAAGAGCAGGAGATCGAAATACGCTGCACGACCGGCCGGGCCATCCCTCTCGTCGATCTGCGGGTCGTCGATGCCGGCATGAATGATGTCGGCGGCGATGGCCGGTCCGTGGGCGAGGTGGTGGTGCGCGCCCCCTGGCTGACGCAGGCCTATCTCAAAGATAAACGCAATTCCGAGATCCTCTGGCAGGGCGGCTATCTCCATACCGGAGATGTCGCCAGCATCGATGACAGGGCCTATCTCAGGATTACCGACAGGATCAAGGACGTCATCAAGATCGGCGGTGAATGGATTTCCTCGCTCGAGCTTGAAGACGTCATCTCGCAGCACCCGGCGGTGGCCGAGGTGGCCGTTGTCGGCAAAGCCGATGAAAAGTGGGGAGAACGACCGCTGGCGCTGGTACTGGCCAAAGAAAAGATTGGGACCAAAGAGATTGTCAGGCATGTCCAGGGATTCACCGACAAGGGGATATTGAACAAACAGGCATTACTGCTTAAGGTGAAGTTCGTCGATTCGATCGACAAAACCAGTGTCGGCAAGATCGACAAAAAGCTCCTGCGGGAAAAATATCTGTTCCCGTAGGCAGTATCGGTTCGGTGAGAGGAGCCTCATCAACGGGATGAGGAAGTACCGGCTTCGAAGTAAATTCTTTTTTAGTTTTCCACTATGGCAGCACAAAAAATACCAACAACAGTGAGAATGAGTCGCTTCGTGGCGCTGCTGGGCAGTGCCATCACCCTGGTGCAGGTGGTTCTGCTGGCCAGTGAGCGGCAGGCGATATGTTTAAACGACGGCTGCAGGGTGGTGGATTCCCTGACGACCATTCCCCCGATTTTTTTTAATATCGGCGGCTTCGTGTTTTTCCAGACGGTCTTCTGGGGATACTGGATAGCCGGCCGTGATCCCGGCCGCCGGCGGCTGGTGAATGTGGTTCTGCTGGCAGCCCTGGCGGCGGAAGGCGTTCTCGTGGCCTTCCAGCACTATGTGGCCCAGACATTCTGCTCGTACTGTTTGATTATCCTGGCCTTTGTGCTGCTGCTCAATATCCTCGCCGGTCTGCGGCATCTTGTCGCCGCTGGCCTGGTTTTCGCTGCCGTCCTTGCCGCCTTTGCCAGCCTGCAGTTTTCCGGAGGCGGACTCGACCCTCTGGCCGACCTCGACAGCGGTTCCTATGGTGTGCTTGACGGCGGCGGTGATGAAGGCGGGAAAAAATATCTTTTTTTCTCCTCGAACTGCAAATACTGTGAGGAAATTATCGAAGACCTCGACGCCGAAGGCCCGTGCGCCATTCGCTTCAATCCCATCGATGAGATAGATGCCTTCGGCCTGGCCGAGGCGGAGCGCCGGCAGTCGTACTCACCACGGATAAACCGGGCGGCTCTTGATCACTTCGGAATCGAGCAGATTCCGGTACTGCTGGTCCGCTCGCCCCAGAGCCTGGAGCTGTACACCGGAGCGGGGTCGATCCGCGCCTATCTGCAGGAACATTGCCCAGCCGCACCAACGCCCGTGCAGGAGGAAGAGACACTCTTCAGGCAAACGAGCGGCAGTTCCAGTGGTGGCGACTTTCTCGATGAATATCAGCTGCCTGGCGATGAAGCCTGTAGAGTTGAGATGGACTGCGACAATCCGGAAGAGGAGATATTGCCGCAGCGCTAGGTCCGGTTCCAGGAGAAGCGGAGCCGTCGTCCCCCCATTTCGACATCAGAAGAGCGTTAGCCAGGCACTAGAGGAGGCCGCAGCCATGGAAACCCCGGTGATGTTCAGATCAGCAGATGGTGTCTTACTCGAAGCCCTGCTTGCCAGATCCTCCGGTTCTACCGGGGTGATTGTGACGCACCCGCACTCCCTCTACGGCGGAAATATGGAAAATCCGGTGGTTGAAAGTATCGCCAGGATTTATGGCGACAAGGGTTTTACCACCTTGCGCTTCAACTTTCGGGGGGTGGGCATGAGCGAGGGGGGCTTCGCCGATGGTACCGGCGAGCGGGCCGACGTTGGTGCCGCCATCGAATATCTGCTGCGGGCGGGAATCGAGCGGGTGCATCTGGCCGGTTACTCCTTCGGCGCCAGGGTGCTGGCCGGCATGAGGCAACTGCCACCTCAGGTCTGCCTGCAGCTGCACGTCGCACCGCCGGTGGCCTTTATGGACTACACATCCGTCGCCCATATCAGCAAACTCCGTCACGTCATAGCCGGCCAAAACGACGATATCGCCCCTGTCGAGGACATCAGCGTCCGGATCGAAGGCTGGAACCCCGAGGCCAGGCTTACCGTCATCGCCGGCGGCGACCATTTTTTCAGCCGGACCATGGCGGAGTTCGAAAGAGTTCTGGCCGAAGGCATTGCCGAGGCCGAATAACCGCAGCCGGGCGGCGCTTTTCGGGCTCTTCTTTGCTTTTTTCTTCACAGCCGCAGCGTAAAAGGTACAATAGAAAGAGGAGGGGGGCCACCACACAAAGGTTCAAGGCTATGAAGAAACATCTGCAGACGCTCATCGACACCGCTCGCCGTGAAGGCGCCAGCGACGCCCGGCTGATCCTCCCGCAACGGTTGGTCGTTCAGGAAAAGTTCGTCGAATACTGCTTGAAACCAAGGTGCCGGAATTACGGCCTTTCGGCCGGATGCCCTCCCCATGTCGCCGGTCCGCAGGCGTTTTGTCGGTGGCGCGATGAGGCCGTCCATGCCCTGGTCGTCCGCCTCGATGTCCCGGTCAGGCACCTTTTTTCAGCGGAGCGGCTTAAGGTTTTGCAAAAGCTGCACCAAAGTGTTGCCGCGGTCGAACTGCAGGCCACCGGCCTGGCCTATCCCCGTTCCCGCGGTTTCGCCGGAGGCTCCTGCAAGGATATCTTCTGCGGCGACAACGATGTCTGCCTGCAGTTGTCGTCGCCGGGCGTATGCCGGCACCCTCTTGCGGCCAGACCCTCGATGTCCGGTTTCGGCGTGGATGTCGGCAGGATGATGGAAGTGGCGGGATGGCATGATGGACTGCTGTCTGCGGAAACCAGACTGGAGAAAACGATGAGCTGGGTTGCCGGCCTGGTCCTGCTCAGCAGGTAAAATGAGCGTCACCATCGAACTACTATGGATGATCCTTTGGTTGCTGCAGCTTTTTCGTATGGGCGACGGAGGACAAAGGAGGAAAAGAGATGACATGCGGTTTCACCCAAGAAAAGGTGGAGAAAGTGAAGGTCTTCCACGGCCACAGCTGCCCGGGACTTGCCATTGGTATTCGGGCCGCCGAATACGCCCTGCGCGAATTCGCCGGCAGTGATATGGACGATCTTGTCTGTGTCACTGAGACGGACATGTGCGGTGTCGACGGCATCCAGTATCTGACCGGCTGCACCTTCGGCAAGGGCAATCTCATCCACCGCGATGTCGGCAAGGCGGCTTTCTCCTTTTTCGATCGCGACGGCGGCAAAGCCCTGCGTCTTCTGCTGCGGCCCGATGCCAAAGATGGCACGGAAGGTCCTGCCGCCGATCGTCAGGAAATGATCGCCATCCTCATGGAGAAACCGCTGGAGGAGGTCTTTGACTGCACCCCGCTTGATGAACAGCCGCCGAGGCGGGCGCGGATACTGACATCTCTGGCCTGCGAGCAGTGCCATGAGGAGACGATGGAATCCCGTACCCGCCGCTATCAGGGGCGGACACTCTGCATTCCCTGTTTTGCCGAAGTAGAGCAGAAACTGTGATCTCGATTGTCCCGCTCCCCGCCCTGGCTTTTTTGCGGCGACCGTCTGCCCCTGGGTTTTTCTTCGAAAATTCTTGGCGTTGAGGGTGAAATCCATGGAAGATGCCAGTTTATACAAAAAAGTGCTCAATGCCATGTCGAGCCATATCGCCATTCTCGACGAGCACGGCAATATCGTTGAAACCAACCGG
>JBEPWT010000097.1:0-10983 GCA_041642275.1 Desulfopila sp.
CGAGGCCGGCGTCGATATCTCAAAGCAACAATCAGCCCTTATCTCGGAGTTGCCCATTGACCATTTTGACTATGTCATAACCCTCTGCGGCCATGCCAACGAAACCTGCCCCTATTTTCCCGGCAAGTTGATTCATCGCGGTTTTGACGACCCGCCGAAACTTGCCCGGGAAACGGAGGACGAGGAAGAACAACTCATCCACTACCGAAGGGTGCGAGACGATATCCGGGAGTATATCCAATCATTTCCCGTATCGCTGCAAGAAGAGTAAGCAGCTTTCAATGGACATTTTGGCAATTCATGCATGCCGCAGAAACAACGGGGAAAAACAATGAGCAACACCGCTGAGCCGTCGGCGACTGCAGCTTCCGGCGACGCCCACAGTTTGGCCTCTCCGCAAAAGATATATGTCGAGCTGACGAGGAGGTGCAACCTTCATTGCCGGATGTGTGTCAAATACGCCTCGGGCAGCAGCATCGGCGAAGAGGAGATGTCCCTCTCCGTTTTTAAAAAACTACTATCCCTTGCCCGGGCAAAAACGCTCATTCTCAACGGCATCGGCGAGCCGCTGTTGCATCCGCAGCTTGATCAAATACTCCATTTTGCCAGAAAGACGATGCCGGCGGAGGCACTTATCGGTTTTCAAAGCAACGGCCTGCTGCTCAATGGCAAAAAGTGCTGCAATCTCCTCTCCGCCAACGACAACAGCCACCAGGCCAATGACTGCTATGGCAGCAATGTTCCCTGCGGACATTGCCAGTGGAACCTCGGCGGGTTTCGTTGCCTGTAGCTGAGACGGCACTGGCCTGACGAATATCCGCGGATCCCTCCTCCGCCAGTGATGACCATCACCCTTAATCCTCAGCTCAATACCAGTTGATGCTGAGTTGTGGAGACAAGCAGATAGCATTAACTATACAGATCATGGTCAGGAAAATGTTTTTTGGCGCACTCATTGCATATGCTGTGGCTGAATTCTGCTTCTGAATGTCCTTTTATGTAGGATTCTATCTGGTTCCAATACCTCTTAGGTAGTATCGTATCGGTTGAGAGCCATGTTCCTTTGGTCTGGGGAAGATTTTTGGGTGTATCTGGCGGATGGCGTAGTTATCACCACCCTGGTAATTGACAACTCCATTTACCCAGATATAACCGTCATCAATCAAAGAGAGTAATGCAGCCGGGTTGCAGTGTCTCTTCTTGTCAGACGCTCAAGGAGACAAGCGCAAAAGTTCGGCCAGTTCTCTGCGATCCATCTGCTTGATTATGCCAGCCTCATCTTCTTGAATAATTGTATCTGCCAACTCACTTTTTCTACCGATAAGTGAGTGGATCTTTTCCTCGAGTGTTCCGCGAGTGATCAGCCGGAAAACCTGAACCACATCCTTTTGCCCCATTCGATGGACGCGGGCGGTAGCCTGCTCTTCCCTGGCCGGATTCCACCAGCGATCATAATGAATAACTGCCTGGGCGGAAGTCAGATCAATGCCGACTCCGCCCGCCAGCAGGCTGGCGCAAAACACCCGACACCGGCAGTTATCGTTGAACTCGGCAATCATCTCCCTTCTTCTCTTTACCCCCATATCGCCTTTAAGGCTGCAGAAGGCAATGCCCATGGTATCGAAATATCGTTCAATAAGTGCCAGCATACCGGTATATTGGCTGAATACCACAAACTTCATCCCGGCATCAAGAAGCTCCTGCGTCAATTCGACAAACAGATCCCATTTGCCGCTGGCATACGCATCCATATTCAGGCTTCCATGGATAAGGCTGGGGTGATTACAGATCTGCTTGAGCCGTGTAATCATGGCAAGAACATTCATATATGGGATTGCCCCCGTCTCATCCTCCAGCGTCTGCACCACCGATCTACGCTCGTCTATAACCTGCCGGTAGAGTCTCACCTGATCATCGCTCAGTTCGCATATGCGATTGTCCTCTATGATATCTGGAAGTTCCGTCAATACCTGCTGCCTGTTCCGTCGCAGGATAAATGGCCTGATCAGGCGGCTGAGCATCTGTTTCGCCTGGCGGCTGCCCTCCTTGACCACCGGTTGAACATAAAGATTGTTAAAGCGGCGTTCACTGCCCAGCAGCCCCGGCAGGCAGATATCAAAGAGGGAATAAAGATCCTGCAGAGAATTTTCGATCGGCGTACCGGTGAGCCCCATGACTACCCGCCCGTTTAAGGCGGCCGCGGCCCGATGCGTCGCCGTGGTGCGGTTTTTCAGATACTGGATCTCATCCAATATAATGACGTCAAAGGTCAACTCCTGCAACAGGGCCAGGTCCTGCCGGACGATGCCGTAGGTCGTCAAGATCAGGCCGCAGTCCCCGGCCTTGTCCAGGTCGCGCTGCGCTCCATAGTACACGCCATAGCCCAGCCCGGCATAATACCGGTCGATTTTATCGGCCCAGTTCAGCACGACCGAGGCAGGGCAAACCACCAGACAGAGATTTTGCCCGTCGATGTTTCGCACGGCTTCAATCAGGGCCAGAGCCTGGTGGGTCTTGCCCAGGCCCATATCATCGGCAAGCAGTCCACCAATGCCGATACTGTACAGACGCATCAACCAGGCCAGGCCGTTGCGCTGATAGTCGCGCAAATGATCCGGAATGGGGCCGAGCATGGCGGTATCCGTCCAGCGACCGTCATCGAGCAGATCTTTGAGGCGCTGCCGCACCTGCTGCTCCTGCTCTGCAATTTCGACCTCGCCGATAACGGCGCTTAAGGCCAGCATTTCCTGGAACCGCAGACGGATCCTGCCCGAACCGTCATCGGCGAGGCGGTTTTCGGCAAGATCGTATAACCAGGTCAACGGAGTGTTTTCAATCTGCAGCCAGTGTCTTCCCGGCAGACTGCTCAGCCCTTTGTGCCGGGCTTCGAGGATATCTTCCAGACTGATATTTGTGTTGCCAAGGCCATAATGGCAGGAGAGATAGCACCACTCTTGGCGCTCTTCAAAGCCATCAATGATCAAACGCTCGGGCAGGGAATGAACCTTGACGTTCAGCACTTCTTCGGCGACTCTGTTTTCCGGATACTGCAGAGCTCCCTGGTTAGCCTCGAGAAAGGCGGGTATCTCCTCGAAAGGGACGGTAAACGGCAGGGCTCTGGAGGCTTCATCGTGCAAAAAGCCGAGCAGAGGCAAGGTGCTCTGCAGCCGCGGCTTCGAAAATACTCCTTCTTGGGGGATACGCTTCACGGCAAGAAAACCTTCTCCCGGCAGATAGTAGCCGCCGGGAAACCTGGTTTTGCCGAGTTCCTGCTGTATCAAGACCCTGCCGTCTTCCAGCCGCACGCAGGGGACAATCTCCAGCTCGGCTTTATCGTTCAGGCCCACCCGAAAGAACTCAACGGCCCCAGGCAGAATCGCGGCATCTCCCCGGCCGAAATTGATATGCCGGACCAGGCTCCAGGCCTTGGGCCCGGGAAGGACAAGGTGCATTCCACCCTTGGCGTCATCGGGGTTCAGGGAAAGAGAAAAATTGAACGTGCCGGCAAGGTGGCGGAATTCCGGAAGTGTCTTGCCATGCAAAAGGTAGAGCATTCCGGCAAGCCAGATCCAGCAGGAAGTATCCCTCTTCCAGCCGATGGTGGAGCTTCCCGCCTCCTGCAAAGCTCGTTCACCGGGGGTCATGACCAACTCTTGCAACTGCTTGCGCAGCAGTGCAAACGTTTTCGACATTTTGCTCTGGGAATGTCGGGGTTCTTCCGGCAGCAGCATGCTCGCCTGCCGCAGCCAGAACTCGGGAATGCTTATCCTAAAAGAATCACTCCCGGAAGACATCTCCCAGAAAACCGCCTCACCGCTGCCGCCCAATTTCGCCGTATACCTGTTTCCTCCCAGCCAGTCATATAGAAATAAACCTATTTTTTCCCAGTCACTGCCTTTAAAGGCCAACGGCAGCGGCATCGTCTTTTTGCCACTTTCTTCGGTGACCAGGCTCAACAGGGCAAGAGCGGCCAAATGTTCGCAACCGTCCCGACCGGATCCACCCTGGCAAATACCGCAATATCCGTTGCGAACAACAAAGCCCTGACGCAGCCTCCTGCTTGATTCAAACTGCAGAGAAACAAGAGCATCGTCACCAACGATTGCTCCTACAGCGTTTCTGAGATAGTAAAAGCTCTTCAACCGCTCCTGCCGAAGAAGCACCAACCCCTGGTTAAGAATGGACTGCGCAAACCAGGGCTTCAACAGTACTTCTTCCAGCACCGGCACCACCGCCGGAATAGTCGAAGTATCGAAATTATACATATCTCAATAATTGAGCAAAAGACTAAAAATACGTTAAAAAAAAGCACACTCCATTACCTGCGCAACCAGCACGGTTACCTTCAGCAGGCATACAGAATCTACAGCTTTTAGAAATCATGAACAAGAGATTTCACACGCTCGGCAACATTCGCCGGGATTCACTGGAGAATATCCGGCAAAGCCCCCAAAATCGATGGCTTAAAAGAATTCGTCCGCCAGAGAAGGTCTAAAGCTTCACATAGCGTTTGCTTTGCTGAAAGCTGCCGAAATCCGGCTGAAAGGTGTTGACCAGAGCCTCAAGGCCATCGTCGCCGATGCCGATATGACGATCAAGGAAATAGCGGCAAAGAACGAGAAAAGTCCAAGTGAAATCCATGCAACCATCCTTTCTCTTGGCAAAGGCCGATGACACCGGTTCACGGCTATCAGAGCAGACGCCGCAGGTAAAAACAGAGCAATCGGAACTGCTGCCGCTCCCTGAAGGTTGCAGGGCCCCTGGAAATCAATCGAAACGAAACTGTGACAGATAGGCTGCCAATTTCTTGCCGGCGGCACCGTCGAGAGCCGGGCAAGCGGAGTACTCCTTGGCTCCTTCAGCGACTCTGACGGCAAAGACCATGCAGGTTGCTTCGCCGCATTCGCCGCAGTTGGTTTTTGGCAGCAACTTGAGGATATCCAGCATGGCCGGCAGCCTGATCCCTGTTCTGCTCGGTGCGATTTTGTCGCGGTTGTCCCAGGCGGAATTGATTTCCCGCTGCAGCCAGGAGACGATCTTTTCCGCCTGTTCCCTGTCCTGCAGGGCGTTGACCGCGATTTTTCGGGAATGGATAGTTATCAGTTTGCCTGAGGTTTTCAGAGTCAGGGAAGGCGGGTCTTCGATATAGCCAAAGCCCCCGAGAACGGAATTAAGATACGGCAAAGCCTCGCCTACATCTTCATCGAGATGAGCAAAACAATGGAGGCTTAAAGCTCCCGAGTTGCACTTTGAACGAAATATTTCCAGGCGATAGTTTTTGAGCAGCATCCTTTTTTCCTCCATCGCGATGAGCAGACACCTCTATGAAGAAAGATTTGCCCGCACAACTATGACGAAGCTCGGCTGTACCCGACTGTCTGTCATGATCTTGATCACGTCGACATACGTACCCGCACCTTTTTTTCTGTTGGTAACTCGTATGCGGCACGACCCATTTTCTCCATCGCAGGGTTCTACGAGTTCGGCGGTAAAGAGATGCGGTTTGGCGGCAACGATCCGGGTTATACGGAAACCGGCAGTCGAATTGGGTGTGACTTCAAGCTCGACCGCCTCGACATCCTTGGCCTCTCCCTTGAAGTACACAAAACCCGGCTCTATTGAAGCGAACCTCTCTACCCGTCCGGAAAGAATCAATCTGAAATCCGGCCTGCGCGGATCGTTGGTTTTCACCACGACCTTCTCACTTTTTTCCATTCCGCCGTAGCCAGTGGTATTAAAACGAACCGTTATTTTCCCCTCTTCGCCCGGAGGGATCAGCCGCGTGCTCGTCGCGGCCGTACAGCCTCACCCCGAGTTTACCTTGAGGATTTTAAGCAGCTCATCGCCATCGTTTTTAACAAGGAAATCATGGGTGACCTCAGCGCCTTCGACAACGGCGGCAAACTCGTATCTGTCCTCCGGCAGCACCACCCGCGGACCGGCCAGGGCCAGGGATCCGGCACCCCCTATGCCTGCCAGAAACAGGAGTATGCCGGCAAGCTGTTGCAACCACTTCTTCTGCATATTCATAGCGTCTGTTTTCTCTTTTTTGAATTTCGAGCCAACGCCTCAGTTTCTCTGGAGAGAGCCTTGCCGCCCTAATCACAAGAGTCATTCCGACGCACAACTCGTGTTCTTTTCAGGAAGAAACCTCGCTGATTTCATATCATTGCTCCTTAGGCATTATTTCTTCAGCATCTTTTTGATCTCCTCCGGACTCGGAACCTTGCCGACGCTTTTTACCTCACCGTCGACCACCAGACCCGGGGTCATAAACACCCCGTACCCCATTATCTTGTCCAGGTCGGAAACCTTTTCCAACTCGTAGTCGATCTCCATTTCCTTGGCGATACGTTCAACACTTTCGCTAAGTGCCGTGCATTTTGGGCATCCGGGCCCGAGAACTTTAATTTCCATTGTCATCCTCACTCTGACTTTTTTAAAAGAATGCACCAAATAGAATACCAGACAATGTTGCCATGACAACCACCAGGCAGACAAAGACCAGGGTCTTTTTGGTTCCAAGAACGCTTCTGATCACCAGCATATTGGGCAGACTCAATGCGGGTCCTGCCAGCAGCAGGGCGAGCGCCGGCCCCTTGCCCATACCTGCACCGATCAGCCCCTGCAGAATCGGCACTTCCGTCAAGGTGGCAAAATACATGAAGGCCCCGGCAATGGAAGCGAAAAAATTGGCCTGCCAAGAATTGCCGCCCACCGCCCTGGCCACCCAGTCGGAGGGAATCATGCCTTCATTGCCCACCCGTCCCAGCAGGAACCCGGCAATCAATACGCCTATCAGCAGCAGGGGCAGTATCTGTTTGGCAAAATCCCAGGACGAGGTGAACCACTGGCCGAGTTCTCCCTTATCGAGGCTGGTGATAACCGACAGGCCGATAAAACCGACGGTGAAGGGAATGACGGGCGTATCCGGGAAAACCAGGGCGGAAACCAGTACCGCCGCCGCCGCCATGACAACCTTCCAGAGTGCCAGCCCGAACCATCGCACCAGTATCACGGCAAAAAGAATGGAAAAGCCGGAGGTGATCAGCCATTTGGCACTATAGATCAGCGCCCAGAGCCCTTCTGTCGATTGCGTCTCGCCCCAGTTGGCAAAAACCAGGATTCCCACCATGGAAAAGAAATAGAGCCCGTTCTGCCACAGCGACCGGGAAGTCTGTTCCTCGGGCATGGCCATGGGAATACCTTCCTGCCGATGGCGGTCATCCTCTCTGAAAATGACCGCCATCAGCAAACCGATAACGATGCTGAAGACGATGGCCCCCAGGCCTCTGGCTATGCCCATTTCCGGCCCCAGTACCGAGGCGGTGAGAACAATGGCCAGGACATTGATGGCCGGCCCGGAATAGAGAAAGGCCGTTGCCGGCCCCAGACCCGCCCCCATACGGTAGATGCCGGCAAAAAGGGGAAGGATCGTACAGGAACAGACAGCCAGGATGGCGCCGGAAACGGAGGCCACACCATAGGCTATGATCTTGTTGGCGCCTGCTCCCAGATATTTCATCACAGCACCCTGGGAGATGAAGACTCCAATGGCACCGGCAATGAAAAATGCCGGAATAAGACACAACAGTACGTGCTCGCGCGCGTACCACTTCACTAGATGAAACGCTTCCAGGACCGCCGCGTCGAAACGCGCCCAGCCGACGGGAAGAAAAAAACAGCCGAGAAATGCCAAGAGTATCCACAGGAGATACTTCCACTCCTTCTGCCAGTTCATGCCTCAACTCTCCTGATTATTTATCATATGGCCAATCAACGACGTTAAATACAACGACGTTAAATACACAAAAAATCAGCCGAAAAGTTTTCTCTGTTCGTCTATCCTGTGTGAAATAACCTCTTCCACACAGGGCAGGTACTGCAGAATACAGGGAACGCGAAGCGTGTAATACACCTTCTTGCCCCTCTTTTCGTCTTTTACGACTCCGGCCTGTTTGAGAACGGACAGGTGTTTGGAAATAGTTGAAATATCGGCCTCAATTTTTTCAGCGAATTCACAGACGCACTTCTCTCCATCCTGAAGCTGCTCGGCCATCCATAATCTCGTCGGATGTCCCAGGGCTTTCAATACATTGGCCTTGGCCTCATACATCGCTTTCTGTTTTTGATCCAATTCCGACACCCTCATAAAAAAGACGTGCTCCAGCGAACGCACCTGCATAAAAACAACGACCCACAGGCCAGGGAACGCGGCGTTTGGGGGAGTTTACAACCCTACAATTGCCACTTCCCGTGCCATATTCACAACACATGGTAATTCGACCAAATGACAATGTCAAACCTCTTTTCTCGGATGAGAAAGTCGTGGACAATGAGTGTCTTCTCCAACACCGGCTCGAATGCGTACCAGTTCTCGGGCAGATATGTCTTTGGTCCGACAGGTGAACCGGCAGCCGCGAGACCCACATTCACACTCAGGCCAGTAAAGGCGAGCAAAAGTGCTGTACGCAGCATGGCAATCTCCGTATTTCTCGATTTACGAGTGTAATTGCGAGAATTTTTCGGTCCGACGCCGAAAAACAAAGACAAACAGCAGAAGATAGAGGGATACCGCGAGAAAGCCTATGTCGCGCAGAATAGTCCCCAGTCCGGCGGGACCCTCGGTGGTCTCGGTGGAAAAGCACCCGCAGTGAATGTCCAGGCCGCGAATGTCATTGAAGGCCAGCAGGCCGAGAAAAATGACCAGCAGCCCTGTGGCTGTAACCGTCGCACCCGGAAGCCACACTCCAAAAATGAGGCACAGGCCGAGCAGCAGCTCCAGCCACGGCAGGGTCAGAGCGACCAGGTTGACAAGACCATCGGGCAGGACCAGGTAGTTGAACACGCTTACGGCAAAGGCATGCGGTTGCAGAATCTTGTCATAGCTGGCATAGACAAAAACCAGCCCCAGCAGCAGACGGCAAAGATGATATGCCCAGATATACGGGCTGCTCAAGATACGCTGCTTTGCAGATGTGGTAATATGCTTGTGTTTATTCATCGGCTCCACCCGTTTATTGAATTGGTAGACCGGCATCCCGCCAAACCGTCCAGCCGTTGACCAGAACCCTGATATCGTCAAATCCCATCTCCTTGAGAAATGCGGCCAGGTCATGGCTGAGTTCACAGTTCTCGCCGTCACAATAGGTGATGATGATGCGGTCCTCTTCCAGCTGACCAACGATGTTGACGAAGGCATTTTCGACATCCTGCCAGGGCATGCTCAAGGCGCCGCTGATATGTCCCTCCTCGTATTCCGGCCTGGAACGGGCATCGAGAAAAATTGCCGCCTGGCGCTCAAATAATTGCCTGGCCTCGCCAAGGCCTATCTCCAGACTGTTACCCTCCTGATCGGCAAGGCGCGCCGACACCGACCAGTCGCCGATGAGAGGCAGCGGCCTTTCGCGCCAGTGGTTTACCGCCAGGGCAATGAGCACGGATAAGACCATCAGCAGCGGTACCTGTAGAAGAGCCTGTTGCAGTGGTGAGTTTTTTTCTTTCATAATTCCCATTCTCCCATCGAAAGCCATTGTGTGAGCGGTGAGCTCACTTGTGACGCTCGGTCAGACCATCTTCAGAGGCAACATCCCTGGTGCTCATCCTCCCAGATGGGATTTCATGCCAACATTTTTCTGTTGTTCGATGCGTTTGAGCAACTCCTTTAACAGGCGGAGGGCCTCCTCGCCGTCTTCGTCGAGAACAGCACCCCTCATCCGCATCAACTCCTCTTCGGTCATCTTGAGTACCATGGTATTCTCCTTTGGCATGAAATGAAGTCGTGTCGCGGTACCTTTTTTTTATGAACATGCTTATCTTTGATTTCCCCCAGAGCAGCTTCGCCTCGAAAAATGGAGAACCTGGTCAGGGGACGTATCATGCGGGGAAGTATCACCAGAGCAAGGAGCAGTAGTTGATATACAGTGGCGGAGAAAGTGCAGGAAGATGTGCAGTGGCGGTTTGAGATATTTTATAGAGGTCGTCGGAAGAGGCTGCGCAGAAATTGACGGCGCTCAGGCCAGGCAATACGATGATGAAAAATAGACACCGGAGGAGCGCTTGTCTTTTTCTCATGCCGGTCCTCTATGGTCTCGATATCATTTTTACCGCCTCAGGCAGCACCGACAAAGGGTCCGATCACGAAAAATCCCCCCAGTAAGGCAATGATCACCCCGGCGCCGCGCCGAAACCACAGGCCTGCGCCCTGATAGGCGCTGCTCTCCATCACTCTGCGCACCAGGGCGGTGGAACTGCCGGCGACGACAATGGGAAGGCAATGGCCGACGGCGAACATGATCATCATCACCGAGCCGGCAAAGACCTTCTGCTGCACGGTGACGATGGCGAGAATCGGAGCGATAAAACCGAATGTGCAGGATCCCGAGAGTATGCCGTAGGCCAGGCCGAGGAAGAAGGCGCCGTAGATGCCTTTGAGCTTGAGACGGTGGAGCAGCGAACCGCTGATGGTGCAGGCCTGCACGCCGAGCATACCCAGCGCCACCCAGATCAGCACGACGCCGACGATAACCTGCCACCAGATGCCGACATCGCCGAGCATGCGGCCGAGCATGGCGCAGATTACGCCGACCGCGGCAATGGTGACAAAAAGCCCGAGGGTAAAAGAACCCGCGTACCAGCTTGCCTTGCGGGGCTGAACCGCGGTTTCCTGTCCGCCGACATAGGCGACGATCAGAGGAATGGAGGCGAGGTGACAGGGGCTGAACATTACGCTGATCACCCCCCAGAGAAAGGCGCCGATGGCGGCGACCACCAGTCCGCCGGCCATCCACTGGTTGACGGCTATCAAAAAGTGATCGAACATCTGTTACCTCGAATATCTTAGTTTTTTACGCCTTCATCCGGATCAGGAGACACCCAGTTCAGTCAAAATTTCAATGATCTGCTCTTTGCCCAAAAATCCTTGATGCCGCTGGACTTCATTGCCTTGGGCATCATAGAAGATTTGCGTCGGGATGACCTTTA
>JBEPWT010000098.1:0-10768 GCA_041642275.1 Desulfopila sp.
AGGTCGTGATTTTTCACCGAAGGGGCGTCGTCTATGACGGGGTGGAGAACGAGACTGGCCTGCATCCTGTTATTGGAAAGCTTCACCACGGGGCTTATGGAGATTCTGATACCGCTGACACCATCTTTTTCGAAGGAGCGCACCGACGGATAGCCGCTGGCCTCGGCGACCAGAGCATCGCCGTCGAAGACCACGTTTTCTCCTGCTTCCAGTGGACTGCGGAGTAAACCTTTGTTGTTCAGCTGCAAAGCCTCGGCAAAATCAGCCAGCACCGCCCCCTTTCTGACAAACTGGCTGACGACGATCTTTTCCTCGTTTTCCGCAGCACCTCTGCTCAGTGTCCGGTGAACAAAATGCAGCTCCGGCTCCTGGTATTTCGCTGGCGGCTGCTCTGGCGGTGACTGAGAATTCAAAGTGATTTCAAGTTGTTGTTCAAGTGTTTGGTGTTGTGGCAGCAGCCTGGGGCTGCAGGCCTGGAGTATTATGATAATTCTATAATAGCATACACTTACAGAGTTTGTAATACTATTCTTTCTGACGGTTTTTGACCTGTTATGGCGTGGTAGACCGGCGGAGGAGCGTCGAAAAAGAGAGGGACAATCTTTTCCCTGGCAGATATCGAAATGCAGAGCCGGCAGGCGCTGGAATTGCCGCTGCCGGTTACCTTTAAAGTTGAGCAGCTCGCTCTGTCTCCTGGCAATCCGGTAAGTTGAATTTAGGAGCTTCGCGGATGGTGATTTGCTTGCAATAGATGGAGCAGGACGTATACTGCCTTGAGGCAGTGGCCGGAATGCAAGGGTGGCCGATTACCGTTTTCAGGCTGAAAAGGAGGAGAATATGCATCGTGTCATGATACATGCGGCGACCTACGAAAACTGCCGGCAGGCGGTGGAGCGAGCCTTCGAATTGTTCCCCTGCGGCATCGCCGGCAGAAAGGTGGTCATAAAGCCCAATGTCCTGCGAACGTCAAAGGCCGATGAGCACATCGTCACTCATCCTGCCGTGCTGCGTGCCGTCATCGACACGGTGGAGACACTCGCCCCTGCCGAGATCGTTGTCGGTGATAATCCCGGGCTGTTCAACTATGGGGACAACGAAAACAGCTTCGAGCAGACCGGCCTCATGGAGGCGGCCAAGGGATATTACAAAAACTTCGGCGACACCTCCCAGCATATGGACTTTAACCCCGGGTATATGAAGCGGATTGGCGTCTCCGCCGAGATAATGAAAGCCGATGTCCTTATCAGCCTGCCTAAATTCAAAACCCATGGTCTGACGGTTATGACCGGTGCCATAAAAAACAGCTACGGTATTCTCCCCGGCGGCCAGAAGGCCCGACTGCACAAGCTTGCCGGCACGCCGGAGCGCTTTCATGAGCTGATTGCCGAAGTTTTCCGCCTGCGGGTGCCAGACCTGTTTATCATGGATGCGGTGGTGGGCATGGAAGGTAATGGACCGGCTTCTCCGGACCTGCGGGAAATCGGCCTGCTGCTGGCCGCGGACAACGGAGTGGCCATGGATGCGGTGGTTGCCCGAATGATGGGACTTGAGCCGGCACGACTGCGCTTTTTGCAGAAGGCACGAGAGTTTGGCCTCGGTGATTTTGACGAAGAGGCCATTGAAATACATGGTGAGATGCGGGTCCTGGCCGGCTTCAAGCTGCCGCCGCTCGGTGGCGAGGCCATAGCCGCCAATGCGCAAGTTCAGGAGATGATGCTGGCGAAGTCCCAGGTCAAGCCCACGGCCGACCCGGAGCTGTGTACCGGCTGCCGGGCATGCGTCGACCAGTGTCCGGTCGAGGCCCTGAGTATGAAGGATGATCTTCCCGTGGTGGAGGAGGAGATGTGTATCGCCTGCTTCTGCTGCCAGGAGATATGTCCGGAAAAGGCCATACGCCTCAATTGATGGAGGAAAAAAGAGGATGAGGAAAAGAATTACCACACCTGCGGCCATATGTTCCCTTCTGCTGCTGCTGCTTGCCGCGGCAGCCTGCAGTGACGGCAGTCTCGGCATCACCGTCCGTTTCGCCGAAATCGCCGGTTTGCAGGAAAACGACCCCGTCGTCTTCGAGGGGACCGGTATTGGCGAGGTGGAAAAGATCGTCTATACCGACAGGGGCAATTATCTGGTGGATATCACTATTGCCGGTGAATTTGTAAATGCGGCAACCGCCGACTCTCTTTTTTACATCGGATCGGCAGGAGCGGCCGGGGAAGGCAAAGCCGTTCTGCTGGTACAAAAGAGAGCAGGCGGCGAGGTGCTGAAGGAGGGCAGCATCGTCGAGGGATCGTTGCGCAGCGGATACCTCGAGCAGATCATCGGCGAGTTGCAGAAAACGGCCGGTGTTGCCGAAGGGGAAATGCACCGGACCCTGGAAGAGCTGCGAAAATCGCTGAAAGAGACCTCATATCGTCTGGGATCGGAGCTGCAGCAGACCCTTGACGATCTCTCCCTCCATTTTCAAAGCTTCAAGGAGGACATGAAAAAGGTGCCCGACAGTCAGGAGGTCAAGCGCCTGGAAGAATCCATCAGGCGTTTTGCCGACGAATTCAACCGGGCCCAGGAGGATGTCCGCAGTCATGTCCGCGAGGAGGTGCTGCCGGAGCTGCAGCGAGAGCTGGAGCAGCTCCGGGAAAAGCTGAAGAAGGAGGGTCGTCAGGAGGAAATGGAGGAAATCGACCGGCAGATGGGCAAGGTTATCATGGTCTGAAAACTCCTATCTGTAGTAGAGGCTTGGGCTGCCCATGGTCTGGAGAGCCTTGTGCAGATTCCGGCGGAAGTCCCGCCGGTCCCAGATGCCCTGGATGTGTCCCCGCTTCAGGGCATTGCGCGCCGAGTGGTAGTTCGGTGGAATATCTACTCCGGTGGTTTCCCGGATGACCCGTGGTCCGGCAAAGCCGACCCGGCTGGAGCGGATGGCGAACTGGTAGGGAGAGCAGCCGAGAAAGGAGGCCACCGGACCGGCATAGGAGTTGTTGTCATAGACGACGATATAGAGTCCGCCGGCGTCGATGTATTCGCGTACGGCCATGGTGCATTTGGGCATCTGGATAACCCCCAGCGTCCCCTCCTGGATGCGTATGCCGCCGGTGCTGTGGATATAGGCCAGCAGCGGCCGTTTCTTTCTCTTGGCCAGCTTGCAGGCCTGGACGAATTTTTCGCCTTCGGCCGAGCCGACGGTGCCGTTGCGGAAATCGGAATAGAGCAGGGAGGTGACGATCTGCAGGCCATTGACTTCGGCGGTGAATGTCATGTTGCCGGAATTGCGGCGGTTCTTCTTTTTGGCCGCCTCCAGCCTCTCCGAGAACCCCGTATACCTGAGGGGATTGTGGGAGGTGATCTCCGTGTTGAAGAAACGAATCGAGTTCGGATCGAAGACGTTCTCCAGGTACCACTGGTGCTCCAGCGGGAAATGGTGGCCGCAGGATTCACAGACGCCGGCGAACTCGCCGTAGAGATCGGGAATCCAGAGATCCTTGCAGCCGTATTTTTCATGGTTGGGGCAGGTGATCGTCCTGTCTTCGTTGGACAGCGGACTGGTGTAGGTATCGGTCAGCTCCAGCGGGTCGATTCGGTTGCCGCCGGCAGCGACGGCGTCGGTCTGGGTCAGCAGCCGCGGCGGCTGTTTCTCATCCTTGCGGTCCCAGAAGTCGAGGACGGCATTGAGCGGCTCGACAATCCGTCTGAGCAAGACCGAACCTTCTCCGGAGACCTCTTTGAGCGTCCGCCGTACCTGTTTCTTATGGGTTTTGAGGATATCGTAGCGGAGGTTGTAGTAGACCTTCTCGCTTTTCACCTTGAAGCGGGAGTAATAATATTCCGTGGGACTGAGCTGACCGTCAAAGCCCGACAGGGCCATACGCCGGTATTTGAGCGAGCGCAGGCGCAGCAGCTTTCGGATTTCCTCCCGGCTCAGATCCCAGGGGACCTCGACCTGCAGTTCCTGGGTTTCCGATTTTCGCCGCATGATCTCGTTGCTGCGGAAGGTGCGAAAACTTTTGGTGGAGAGCACCACCTTGTCGGTGGCACTGACAATTTCCGTGCGCAGCTTGGAAAAGAACGCAAAATCGTCCTGTCTCGCCCCCAGCTGCGGTTCGTAGATGATCTTGTCGATGGTGCCGAGTTTGAGGTTGTTTTCAGCGGTCAGTTTCAGCCGGTCGGCGCAGACCTCGATCAGTTCCTTGGGCACCTTTTCCCCTTCCCTGACCTTTCCCTCGATGGCAGCGGCCCCCTCCGGTGAAATTACCGAATAGTATCCGTGGCTGGCCATAAGGCGATAGTCGGAGAGGCCGATGGCTTCGGCGCCGCCGGAACCACCCTCGGAAATAAAAGAGATCATCGGCACCCGAAGCTTGGTCATGGCATAGATATTCCTGGCTATCTGCTGGGCGGCGCCGGGATACTCCTCCACCGGATATGAACCCGGGGTGAAAATGTAGAAATGGATGGGAATGCCTTCGGTCTCGGCGACCTTCATGTATCTGAGCGCCTTGGCATTGCCCTCGGGCCTGCAGGAGCCGCCGTTGCGGAACTCTTCGCCGTGGCCGGTCTCCTGGCCGATGACCATGACGGAGGCGGTATAGGGCTTGTTCTTTATGCGTCTGGCGATGGTGGCCTTGGCACAGATCATGGCGGGGTCGATATTGGCGTCGCCCTCGCCGCCGAGTTCGGTATAGTCCTCATAGACGTTTTCGAGAATGTCCTTGAGGCTGAACCGCTGCGGCGTTCTGACGATGCGCACCCTTTCCATGGGGGTCAGCTGTTCTTCAGCCCGCTCTTCAAGAAAACTGATGGACTCGTCGAGACGGCGGATTTCCAGGCTCAGCTGTTCCTCGGAGATTTCAAAGACGCTGCTTTTCAATGTGTCGCAGTTTTTCTTGAAACCGTCGAGGTTGCCCCAGTTGGAGAAATCCTTGATCTGGATAAGATATGCAATCCGCTCCTCGATTTTGAGAAGCTTTTTCTGTTGTTCATTCATTGTGACTGTATTGGCTGTGATCTGCTGTCTAAAAGGTCAATAGACGCTTGAGATTTTCTTGGAGATAGGCAAGGTTGGTTACTATTTTACCACCACTGGAATCCTTGCCGCGGATAACCGTTTCCTTGAGGAGCTTGGCCGCACGGCTCTTGGCCTCTTCGACGCTGTCGCCCCAGACCAGCGCCAGCGCCAGATTGGGGTCATAGTCGCTGGGAATGGTGTAGGGCCGGTCGAAGGGGACATGGGTGTAGACGGTCGACCATTCATACTCGGGGATCTTGAACTTGGAAATGGTGCCTATCCAGGGAGCGAATCCGCGCCTGGTGTCTTCGGCGACAATTCGCAGTTCAATGGCCGCGCCCTTAAAAGAGATATCGTCCTGGCCGTAGCCGATCCTCTCGCCGAGGGCCAGGCGGATCTGTTCGCGGATAAGATTGGGCTGGGAACCGCCGATATAGCTGATACGGGCGGAGACGTCGTTTTCCACCTGAATTCTGGTGTTGACTTCGAGAAGATAGGGTTTGCCGGATCGGCTGATGATCCATTCCCAGGTGCCGACATTGTCATAGCCCACATGATCGGCGAGTTTCAGGGAATAATCCTCGATCTGACCTAAAAGCGTGGCCTCGTCGAAGTCATAATCGTAGCAGGACCGGTGGAAACCCGGAGCCGCCTCCACTCGTTTCTGCCGCCCCGTCGACTGGATGGTGCAGTTGCGCGAACTGAAGTGCACCCGCTCGTCATGGCGCGAACAGAGCAGCTGGACTTCGAGATGGTTATAGTCCCTGAGGCATTGTTCTATGAGAACGCCGCCGTCGCCGAATTGCCGTTTGGCGTAGTTCTGCAGCTGGCGATAGACCCTTCTGAACTGCTCGATTTCCGATACTTCCTCGATACCCATGCCGCCGCCGCCGGCCGCTGCCTTTATGAGGATGGAAGGATCGCTGATTCCCTGCGAGGCCTGATCGTCGAGCAGATGCTGGGCGAATTCTTCGGCTTCCATTTCGTTGTAGATGGGGGAATCCGTACCGGGGATGGTGGGGATGCCCAGGGAGTTGGCAACACGCTTGGTGTTGATTTTATCGCCGAGATCCCTGATCACCTTCCAATTCGGGCCGATGAAGGTGAGGGCCCTGTCGCGGTTGCTTGCCCGTCTGGCAAAACGGAAATCTTCGGAAAAAAAACCGTAGCCGGGATGGATCGCCGTGCAGCCCGTGTGGTCGGCTATGGCGAAGATATCATTGGGTTCGGTATAGCTGGTGACCCGCCAGGCATTCTGCTTGCTGCCGCTGGTGATGTTTTGGCAGACATGCTCCGAGTCTTTGTCCTGGTCAGTATATACGACTACATAATCGAGGCCGAGATCTTTGCAGGCATTCATTATCCTGACGGCAATCTCACCCCGGTTGGCGATAAGAACCTTGTCTTCCAAATCCTTCCTCGTTTCTTCTGTGTTTGTTAGGATAGTGCAGACTGTTGTTGTTGTTGCTGCACCTGCTTTTTCTCCCCAAAAGCAGGTAAGCCCAAAATGACACTACTATAGTCATGCGCTGGCAATTATTAAAGAAGAAAATTATTTATGTCCTCTAAGCACATGATAAGTATATACATAAACCGGCACAAAGTGGTAGCGGCGCCGATGTTTTCGCTCCACGCAGAACGGTTTTTGCCAGGCAAGTAGTTTAACGTAAAGGTTAGTGGCCGCCATGCGATTCGCCGAATCCTTGCAAATTAAAAAAATTGTTCTTACTGTAACAGTGACGCTATTCCATCGGTGTCTATCAGCGCCTCTCCGGAAAAGAGAGGAGCAGTGGCGCAGGCGCCTTCCCCAGACAGCTATGAACGCATAGAGACAATGACAGACAGAGACAGCGATAGTTCCGAAATTTCCGCCCCCCCATCGAGTAAAGGTATACTCCAGCGTTTATTTGAACTGATCCGATTGAGCAGAATGCCCGACAGCAAGGAGGCCCTGGAAAGTGAGATCCAGGAACTGCTTGAAGAGGGCGAAGAGCAGGGGCTGATCAGCAGCCTCGAAGAGAGGATGATCTCTTCTATTTTCGACTTCCGTGAAACCAGGGCGGTGGAGATAATGACGCCGGCCGTCGAGATCGTCAGCCTCGATGTTTCCGCCACCATTGAAGAGATCATCCACACCGTCATCAAGGAGGGTTTTACGAGAATCCCGATATTCAAGGATAACCATGATCATATAATCGGCATCCTGCATGCCAAGGATCTTCTCAAGACCTGCGCCGCGCCAACAGAGGCGGAATTCGATCTTACCGCCATTCTCAAGCCTGCTGATTTTGTCAGTGAGAATAAGCGCATAGTTGATCTTCTCAAGGAGTTCCAGAAACGCAAGACGCACATGGCCATGGTTACCGATGAGTTCGGCACCCTCCGCGGCCTCATCACCCTGGAGGATATTCTCGAAGAGATCGTTGGCGAAATCGACGACGAATACGATATAGACGAGAAGGATGTGGAGGTGATCAGTGACGATGTCATTCGGGTGCAGGCAAAAATAGATATCGAAGAGGTCGAGGAACAGTTTGGCATCACGCTGCCCGAGGGTCCCTACGAATCGGTGGGGGGGCTGCTCATTCACAGCCTCGGCCGCATCGGCCGTACCGGTGATACGCTCGAGCTCGGCGAATTGAGGTTTACCATCAAAAGCGCCACCCGCAGAAATATAAAAATTGTCGAGATCAGCCGACGGGGTGTTGGACAGCTGCAATGATGAGCGTGCCGTGGAGAGGAGGCGCGGCGGCCGCGGCCTCGGCGGCGCTGCTGTGGCTTGGGCTGCCGGGAGGGGGAGGAGTGTGGCCGCTGCTGCCGGTGGCGCTTTTACCCCTTCTCTATATACTGAAATATGAGTCGGTCTCAACCAGGCTGCTGCTGGGGCTTGCCGCCGGTTTTCTCCATTTCCTGCTGCAGATCTACTGGATTGTCATTGTTCTTGGCCGCTACGGCGGGCTGCCCTGGTATTTTTCCTATCCCGCCCTGGTGCTGCTCTGCCTGTATATGGCCCTCTATGTCTCCCTCTTCGTTGTCCTGGGCGGGGCCCTCTACCACCGTTGCCGGACGGGGACGGTGCTGTGGCTGCTGCCTGTGCTCTGGGTAGGGCTCGACTGGTGCAGGGCAGTCTTGTTCAGCGGCTTTCCCTGGATGGACCTGGGCTACGGGCTCTGGCAGGCGCCTCTGCTTATCCAGACCGCCGATCTTTTCGGCCACTACTTTCTCACCTTTCTGCTGCTGCTCTGCAACTGCCTTGTGTTTCTTCTCTTGCAGAAACCACCCAGGAACCTGGTCTTCCTGCATCTGCCGCTGGTACTTGTCTGTCTGCTGCTTGTCGTCGTCTACGGACATATCCGCACTTCCGGACTGCAGGCCAGGATCAGCGGCGCCGAGACCGTGACCATAGGCGTGGTTCAGGGGAATATCGACCAGAGCAGAAAATGGTCGCCGGACCAGCAGCAGCGCACCGTCTCCATATATCTCGACAGATCGGCAGATCTTCTGCGGCAGAGCGCCAAACCGGCGCTGATTGTCTGGCCGGAAACGGCCCTGCCTTTTTTCCCGCAGCGTAATCCGCTTATTCATTCCCTGCAGCGCCTGGCGGTGCGGGAGGGGGTCGCCGTACTGACCGGATCTCCCTGGTTCGAGGCGCAACGGCAGGGGAATGGAGTGGAGTATTACAACGCCGCCTTTGTCGTCGAGGCACAGGGAGAGGTGGGCAGCAGGTACTTCAAATCGCACCTGGTGCCCTTCGGCGAATACGTGCCCTTGAAGGATCTGCTTTTTTTTCTGGCACCACTGGTCGAGGCCGTAGGCGACTTTTCGCCGGGGAAAATTGAAGAGCCGCTGCAGGCCGGCGGGGCGGATGCAGGAGTGCTCATATGTTTTGAGTCGATTTTTCCGGATATCGCCAGGGAGTGGGTCCTCGTCGGCGCCAACCTCCTCGTCAATCTCACCAATGATGCCTGGTACGGCAGAACCAGTGCGCCGCAGCAGAGCATGGCCATGACCGTCTTTCGCGCTGTCGAGACCCGCAGAAGTCTGGTACGCGCCGCCAATACCGGTATTTCCGGTTTTGTCGATCCTCTGGGCCATGTCCTGAAATCTTCATCGATTTTCGTCGACTGGGCGGCCAGTGCGGAGGTGCCGCTGCTCAGTCCGGTTTCCTTCCACAGCCGCTACGGCTATCTTTTTGGCCCTTTATGCGCAGTGGTCGCGCTGATAATGACCTCCGGGCTGCTGGTGACACTGCCCGGCAGCGGCCCGAGGGACTCCGAACTCTGAAGGCGGCGGGCGGCGGCAGCGCATGTCCGCCGGCTGGCAGAACTGGTTTTTACGGTTTTTTTCCATTCACGCCGGGCAAAAAAAGTATACAGTATTGACTGGAGGTGTGGTAAACAGGCGGCGACGGTGATAGGCAGCCAGACCGGACCGTCTCGCCCGAACATTTCATGAAAAATGGACGGAGTATTACATATAACGTGAAATATCCGGGCCAGCCGGCGGCCGCTACAGTCAAGTATCAACACTATTATGAATTTTGAGGTTTGAATATGTCTACAGAGAGCGGAAGCACAGTATCGAAGCAGCGCATCGACGAACTGAAAGGCAGAATGCTTGCCTTGAAGGAGCATCTTTGACTTAGAGGGCAAAAAGGAAGAGCTGGAGCGCTTGCAGCAGCAAACTCTGGCACCCGATTTCTGGAACGATACCGATATCGCCCAGAAGGTGCAGAAGGAGCACGGCATGCTTCAGGATACCATCGATACCTGGGAGGAAAAATGGTCTGAGCTGGAAGAAACCGATCTGCTGCTGGAAATGGCCATTGAAGAAAAAGACGCCGATACCGAACGGGAAGTGGCGGCCAATCTCGTCTCTCTCGAAGACACTATCGGCACAGCCGAGCTTGAATGCATGTTCAGCGGCGAGCATGATGCAACCAACGCCATCGTCGCCATTCATGCCGGCGCCGGCGGCACCGAAGCCCAGGACTGGGTCGAGATTCTCATGCGCATGTATCTGCGCTGGGCTGAGAATAAAGGCTTCAAGACCGATATTCTCGATCACCTGCCCGGTGACGAGGCGGGCGTCAAGAGTGTGACCATCTTGGTCAGGGGCCGCTACGCATTCGGCTATCTCCGCTCCGAGGTCGGCATCCACCGTCTGGTGCGCATTTCCCCCTTCGATGCCAGCGGCCGCAGGCACACCTCCTTTGCCTCGGTTATGGTCATGCCCGAACTCGACGATACCGTCAAGGTTGATATCGGCGACAAAGATCTGCGCATCGACACCTATCGCGCCAGCGGCGCCGGCGGGCAGCATGTCAACAAGACCGATTCGGCTATCCGCATAACCCATCTGCCCTCGGGCATAGTCGTCCAGTGTCAGAACGAGCGCTCCCAGCATCGCAACAAAGATATGGCCATGAAAATGCTCACAGCCAGACTCTACGAACTGGAGAAGCAGCGACAGAGCGACGAGCAGGAGGGAATGCACGGCGACAAGATGGAAATCGCCTGGGGCAGCCAGATCCGATCCTACGTTCTCCAGCCCTACCGCATGGTCAAGGATCATCGTACCAACCAGGAGACCGGCAATGTCGATGCGGTTCTCGACGGCGCCATTGATGATTTTCTCAAGGCTTATCTGCTCTGGGCGAGATAGCAATGGCCGCAGATTCCACCGTGATTCAGATCATGCCGGCTGCGTCCAGTATGGCAAAACAGTTCCCCGACACTTGACTATCTGCTGATAAGGACGATACTTTTT
>JBEPWT010000099.1:0-10725 GCA_041642275.1 Desulfopila sp.
GCGAGGTATACGAGGAAATCCTCTACGAAGGATACGGCCCCGGCGGCATAGCCGTTCTCGTCGAGTGCATGACCGATAACCGCAACAGAACGGTGGCCGACATCCGTCACTATTTTTCCAAGAGCTCTGGCAATCTCGGCGAATCGGGCTGCGTCGCCTGGATGTTCGAGAAAAAAGGGGTCATCCAGGTCGACAAGAGCAGCTACTCCGAGGAGGAAATGATGGACCTGGCCCTGGAGGCGGGTGCCGATGATGTGATCGAAGAGGAAAGCGAGTATCAGATCATAACCGATCCCGAGGATTTCGAAGCGGTACGGGGGGCCCTCGAAGCCGAAGGGGTGGAGTTTGTCGAGGCCTCTGTCTCCATGGTTGCCAAAAACACGGTGGAAGTAACGGAGGAAAAACCGGCGAGGGCGCTGCTGAAGCTTCTTGAGAGCCTGGAAGATCACGATGACGTCCAGAACGTGCACTCCAATTTCGATATCGATGATGCCCTGATGGAGCAGATCTCCTGACCCTCTGCCCGTCGGGATAGATACTCTGATTAACGCTGCAGCCTTTCATGTAATTTTGGAACTGAAAATGAGCGGGTCGGCAATACCATACCCGTTGGTGACGAAGGGGCTGCCTGCCGGATGCCGCACGGAGAGGAAATGGAGCGCATACTGGGCATAGACCCCGGTTCGCGGGTCACCGGCTACGGCGTTGTCGACTCGGAGAGGGGGGAGTTGGCCTTCGTCGCCTGCGGGGTTGTGAAAACGACGGTCGCTTATCCCCTGGCGGCGCGGCTCAATGAGATATTCGAAGGCATCAACGAGGTGGTGCAGCTGCACGGGCCCACGGTGGCGGCGGTGGAGGAGGTCTTTCTCGCCTCCAATGCCAATTCCGCCCTCAAGCTCGGTCAGGCGCGCGGAGCGGCGGTGGTCGCCGTCATGCAGAACGGGCTGACGGTAAACGATTACAGCGCCCGCAAGATAAAACAGGCCGTGGCCGGTTACGGCCAGGCGGAAAAGGAGCAGGTCCAGCATATGGTACGGGTGCTGTTGAATCTTCGGGGCCGGCCGAGCAGCGATGCCGCCGATGCCCTGGCGGTGGCCATATGCCATGCCAATGTGGCCCGGCTCTGATGGCCTGTGATCACCGCGGCACGCCGACCTGGGTGCGGCAGAGGTAAGAGACCATGATAGCCACGCTAACAGGCAAGCTGCTGTTGAGATATATGGACCGGGTGGTCGTCGATGTGCAGGGCGTCGGCTACGAAGTCTACCTGACCACCGACGGACTCTCGCGTCAGGGCGATCCGGGGACCGAGGTCTTTTTTTTCATTCACACGCATGTGCGCGAGGATGCCATAATCCTCTACGGCTTCATGGAAGAGGAGGAAAAGGAGATGTTTCTCACCCTGAGGACCGTCTCCGGGGTCGGTCCCAAACTGGCGCTGGCCATTTTGTCCGGCATGCGGGTGGGCGAGCTTTGCCGGGCTATTGCGGCCAAGGATATCAAGGCCTTGACCTCCCTTTCCGGGGTAGGCAAAAAGACAGCGGAGCGGCTCTGTCTCGATCTGCAGGACAAAATCGGGCATCTGGTAACCGGCGGCGAAGGCGACCGGGACGATAATGTCTCAAAAAGCGTACCGGCGGCAGGCTCCGTCACCGCCGATGCGCTCTCGGCCCTCACCAATCTCGGTTACCCGGATCCGGTTGCCCGGCAGGCTCTGGCTGCGGTCAAGAAACGCATGGGCCCGGAGGCCTTTGCGCAGATGTCTCTTGAAGAAATGCTCAAGGAAGGATTGCGGACTCTGGCATGAATATAGAAGAAGATCTCGGCGGCGACGACAGAATGGTCAGCCCCGCTCCTAAACAGCGGGAAAAAAGCCATGACTACGCCCTGCGCCCCCAGGGGCTCGACGAGTACATAGGCCAGGAGCAGGTTCGGCGCAGCCTGCGGATATTCATGGAGGCGGCCAGGCAGCGGCAGGAGCCCCTGGACCATGTACTCTTTCACGGTTTCCCCGGCCTGGGAAAAACCACCCTGTCCTATATCATCGCCAATGAAATGGGCGCCGGCATCAAGGTGACCTCGGGACCGGTGATCGAACGACAGGGCGATCTGGCTGCTATTTTGACCAGCCTGCACGAGGGCGACGTGCTTTTTATCGATGAGATTCACCGTCTCAATCACGCCGTGGAGGAGATTCTCTATCCGGCCATGGAGGACTTTCAGCTCGACCTGGTAATCGGTCAGGGGCCGGGGGCCCGCTCGGTGAAGATGGACCTGCCGCGTTTCACCCTCGTCGGCGCCACCACCCGCACCGGCCTGTTGACCCCGCCCCTGCGCGATCGCTTCGGGGTCATACTGCGCCTGGAATTCTATACGCCGGAGGAACTGGTGACCATCGTCAAGCGTTCCGCCGCTATCTTGGGCATGGAGATAGACGACAGCGGTGCTCTTGAGCTTGGCAGAAGATCCAGGGGAACGCCGCGCATAGCCAACAGGCTGCTGCGGCGGGTCCGCGATTTTGCCCAGGTGGGAAAACATTCCGTGGTCTCCAGGGAGGTGGCGGACGGCGCTCTCGATATGCTCGGTGTCGACGCCTTCGGACTTGACGAGATGGACCGGCGCATCATGTTGACGATCATCGACAAGTTCGACGGCGGCCCCATCGGTCTGGAAACCCTGGCAACGGTTGTCTGCGAGGAGAAAAATACACTCGAAGACGTGTACGAGCCCTATCTTATCCAGTCCGGTTTTCTCAACCGGACGCCGAGGGGCAGAGTGGCCACCGTCAATGCCTACGAGCATTTCGGCAGGGACGCCGGGAAGGCGCCGGCATCACAGCCGACCCTTTTCGACGGCCAGTAGACGCTTGCCCCTGCAGGACCGCTCGGCCCCTTTTTTCATACTTCCGCCCCGGACCGCTCCACTTCGCACCACCTGAAACGACTGCAGCAGCCCGGATATTTCATCTATGGGTCCTATCCCGGACTGTCTGCCCCTCTACGGGGAACTCCCCTGCCACCAGTTTTCTCGCCTTTGGCAAACATCCGCCGCCGCCATTTCCACCGAAGAGATTCTGATAAAGCCTGAAGCACCTCTGCGGGAAACCACTTTGCACCACCATCGTAGCTAACAATCCGGTATTGCATACCTTAACCTTGAAATGTGTCTGCAGGCCGGTATGCGCTCACCGTTGCTGCTGATGAATTTTGTTGGGGAATCTGGTTTTTGCCAAGATGGCTGTATGTCAATATATTGTATATCTATAATATAGATGTCTATATGTGGTATATTTTCTGCCTGGTAAAGGTGATATATGCTCTTGAAGTCACGAACTAATTTTTCTTGACAAGTGAAGTGTGGATGGTTTAAATGGAAAGAAGTGGGGAGAAGTGGTTCAATGTGGAAGAGGAGAGAAGGTGCAGATCAAGAGCAGATTTCGCAGCAGATCGGAACATAGTCTCGATTCGAAAGGGCGGTTGAGTTTCCCCAGCCGCTTCCGCGACGTGCTGCGCCAGTTTGAGTCCGATATTCTGATGGTGACCAACTGGGGAAAGCATCTGCGCGTTTTTCCCGTCTCCGAGTGGGAAACGCTGGAGACGAATCTTCTTGCCAAGGGCAAGGAGCAGCCTGATCTGGCACCCTTCGTGCGCCTGGTGGTTTCCGGAGTGAACGAGTGCTGCCTCGACAAGCAGGGACGTCTGCTGCTGCCGCAGGCCTTGAGAAACGAGGTAAATCTGAACAAGGATGTCGTCCTCACCGGCATGCTCGACTGGGTGGAAATCTGGGACAAGGATGCCTGGAATATCGAACACCAGACAGCCCAGGCAAACTTCGAAAACTACCAGAGCAAGCTTTCCAATCTCGGAATGTTCTGATGAGCAGTGGGATTGGCGCCATTCACAAACCGGTGCTGCTGCGGGAAGTGCTCCACTACCTGCAGGTGAGTCCGGGCGGAGTCTACGTTGATGGAACTTTGGGGCTGGGCGGGCATTCGGAGGCGATTCTTGCCGCCAGCGCGCCCGATGGCCGCGTAATCGGCTTCGAGTGGGACGAAAAAGCCATGGAACTTGCGCGAAAACGCCTTGCAGTCTTCGGCAGCAGACTTACAGCTGTGGCCAGAAATTTCGCCGAACTCGGCCTCGGTCTAAAGGAGGCGGGCTGCACCGCGGTGGACGGCATCTTGGTGGACATAGGCCTTTCCTCGCTGCAGCTGGACAGCGGCGGTCGAGGGTTCAGCTTTCTCCAGGATGAGCCGCTGGATATGCGCATGGATGTCAGACGGAAGCTGACGGCAGCGGATCTTCTGGCCACCTCCTCCGAAGAAGAACTGGCCGATATCCTCTACTACTACGGGGAGGAGAGGCAGGCCCGGAGAATAGCTGCAGAACTCGTCTCGGCGAGGAAGAAAGAAAAAATTGAAACATCGGCACAGCTGGCGAGGATTGTCAGCCAGGCGGTGCCGAGGCGCTTTCATCCTAAAAAGATACATGCGGCGACCAGAACCTTTCAAGGGTTGAGGATAGCCGTCAACAGGGAACTGGAAAACCTGGCTGCTCTCATAGATCAGGCCGGGGAATTCCTCAAGCCGGGAGCCAGGCTGTGCGTTATTTCATTCCACAGCCTGGAGGACAGGATAGTAAAACGCAGGTTTCGTCAGCATCAGGACCTTGAGGTGATCACAGCACGTCCCGTTGTCGCCGGAGCCGACGAGGTGGGGAGCAATCCCAGATCCCGGAGTGCGAAATTGAGAGCAGCAGCCAGGAAAGGCTGAACAGTAAGGGGGACAGAATGAATATTCAAAGTTCAACGGGGAATGTTTTTCGCAGTTCAACCCATGTCGGAGTGCGGCAGAAAGTCGCGCGACGTCGGGCGCTGGATCTGCCGGGCGGCATGTTGCTGTGGAAGGCCGTGGGCAAGGTGCTGATGTGGGGATTGCCGGTGATTCTGGCGGCTAATCTCTGGTGTGCGCATGCCATTGACGGCAGCAGGGCCAGGAGCCTTTCGCTGCAGCAGGAACTGGAGCACCTGGAGAGCGGCGCCGGCGAACTGGCATTACAGCGGCAGCGGCTCACCTCGCCGGTCCGCGTTAAAATAGCGGCAGCGGGAAAGCTGTCTCTCCATGAGCCCGAGGCCGGGCAGATACACCGTATGTAACTCGATCAGCTCATGAGAATGCGACCTCGTCTGCGCAGCGACAGCAGAGGCAAAGGCCGAATCGTCGGCATGATGGCCCTGGCGGGTGTACTCCTGTTTTTGGGCCTTCATTTTTTTCCGGGGGATGGCGGTGGCAAGACGGACAGCCTTTCTCAGCAGACCAGCGAAAACGGTGAAACGCTGCTTGATAATCGGGGGACTATTTATGACCGCAATTATAAGGAGCTGGCACTGACACTGGAAAAAGTCTCGGTATATGCCGATGTCAGGGATATAAACGCGCGGGAAGCAGTTCCTCTTCTCGCTCCTGTACTGGGAGCCGAAGAAAAAGAACTGACGAGAAAAATAGAAAAGGAGCACTATCGGGCCTGGCTTGCCAAAAATATCAGCCAGGAGGCGGAGGAGGAAATCGACGCCCTGGGGCTGCAGGGCATTTATCTGCACAAAGAACGGGTGCGGTATTACCCCCAGGGCAAAACAGCAGCTCATGTCGTCGGCTTCGTTGGCAAAAGCATGGGGCTGGCGGGGGTGGAGCATCGCTATAACACCATTTTAAGCAGCCATGGTGCCGGCGATGACCAGCACATGCTGGAAGCAACCGATGCCGGACCCATAGGAGGTTCCAGGCGATATCTTGTGCTGAGCCTCGATATCAAGGTCCAGAAAAAACTCGAGAGGCTGGCCGAGGAACTCGGCCGCAGCAGGGAAGGGAGCCGCGTTGGCGCCCTGCTTATGGAGGCTGCCAGCGGCAAGGTTATAGGCCAGGCGATCTTCCCCTCCTTTGATCCCAATTCTTTTAAGGAATACGGCTGGAAGGATCTGGAAAACATCTTTGCCGGCACCATTCCCGTTCCGCCGGTGCTGAGGAAGCTGTTCTGGGATGTATCGCTGATTCAATCGCATCTCGAATCGACTGAGGGGGTACTGCCCTGGAGCATACATTCACCTGTACGCAGCCTCGGCAGTCAGCTGCGATTGTGGGACCGCCTGGGACTCAACGATGGCCTCGATGTCGACTTTATCAAGGTCCAGGAGGTGAACTCGGTGCCGGAGCAAATTGCCCTTGCGCAACAGCGGGACTACTTCGATACGGTGATCAAGAGGGCAACGCCTCTGCACTTGGCTTCGGCGATCACCGGCCTGCTCAAGGGCGGAAAACTGCCGAGACCGCAGGTTATCGACAAAATATCGGCAGGTGAAGGCAGGGTTTTCGAGCCGGTCGCAGTCGAAGAGGCGCCGGCCGTCGCTCCGCAGGCTGCAGCGGAAATACGCAGGCTGGTACAGGCGCAAATGCATAAGGGGCCTCTTGCCTCGGGCAGTCTGGAGACGGAATTCCTGTCGTTTGTGGAGAAAGGCGGGGAGCGTCGCTACCTGGAGAACAGAATGTATATTTCCGCTATTCCCATGGATAAACCTGAGCTTATGCTCTTCGTTTTCGCTCAACTCCCTCCCTTTTCTCCTGTCAGAGCGGAAACGAAGAGCAGCTTTTCAATTGCAGAAATTGCTGAGAAGGCGACCATATCCATGGTTGCCATGGAAAAAGTAATGTCTACTCTGTCAGACATGATGACCGCGGAGGAAAAAGGCGAAATGAATTTTCAATTGCAGGACCGTATTGACAGCACCGTGACGGTGGCCGGTGTCACCAGATCTGATTTCCTTGGTAACATGCCGGATCTGCGAGGATACAGTTTGCGAAAAAGCCTGCGCCATCTCAAGGATCTGCGCATGGAAATCCAGATAAGCGGCACAGGCGTTGTCGTTGATCAGCGTCCGGAGGCGGGCGCCCAGGTGCGGCCGGGAGATTTTTGCCGCCTGGTACTCAAGCCGCACTGAAAAAGATACGTGCTGCACCCAGCCCCTGCGCTTTGGCAGGTAAAAGCTTCTGCAGAGCCCCTATGAAGGCCAAAAAAAATCTCCGGCGGCTGCTGGAAAACGTCCCCCATACCCATCTCTCCGGTCCGGTGCCCGCCGATGTCGAGTTGTCGGCTGTCATCGTCGATTCCAGAGAGGCGGCAGGAGGCGCGTGCTTTGTTGCCGTAGCCGGGATGCGGGATGACGGCCATTCTTATGTCGGTGACGCCGTGCGCGGAGGCTGCTCGGCCGTCATCGTCGAACAGGGAAAACTGACAGCCGCCGAGTGTGCCGGCCCGGGTGTCTGCGTGCTTGGGGTCGACGACACCCGGACTGCTGTTGGAGAAATCGCTTCGGCCTTCTATGATCGCCCCGAAAGGGAGATACGGCTCATCGGCGTCACCGGCACCAACGGCAAAACCACCGTGAGCTACCTTCTCGAGACCATACTCGTCGACCAGGGGCACAGTGTCGGGGTCATCGGCACCGTCAACTACCGGTATATGGATGGCGCCGGCAACAACCTGCAGCTGGCGGCGCTGTATACCACCCCGGAACCGCTGCTGCTCGAGCGGCTGCTGCGGCAGATGGCCGACGCCGGGGTCGACACGGTGGTGATGGAGGTGAGTTCCCATGCGCTGGCCCAGCGCCGTCTTGGCCGGTTGGCGTTCGACGTCGCCGTATTCACCAATCTTTCTCAGGATCATCTCGACTATCACCGCACAATGGAGAGCTATTTCCAGGCAAAAACCCTGCTGTTTCTCTATCATCTGAAAAAGGATGGCGCGGCGGTGATATCCCATGGCGGCTGCCAGGGTTGCCAGATGGGCAGCTGGCCCCGGCTTCTGAGCGCTATTCTGCGGCAAAACAATATCAGGGTCGCGGCCAGCGGCCTGACCGAGGAGAGTGTGATTACGCCGCGCAGTATCATTGTCGACACCGGCGGCACACACCTGTCGCTTGATACTCCGCAGGGAAGATATGATCTCAGCTCGCCGCTGGTGGGCGACTTCAATGCCGCAAATATCATGACGGCCATGGCCGTCTCGGTGGCCCTGCGTCTTGATATGCCGCAAACGGTCGCTTCTCTGGCAAAAGGCACCGGCGCACCCGGCAGGTTGGAGAAAATTACCCTGGAGGCCACCGTCGAAGTGGAAAAGGCCGCCGTTTTTGTTGATTATGCCCATACTCCCGATGCCCTGCAGAATATCTTGACCACCCTGAGCGGACTGCCTCATGAGCGGCTGATCTGCGTTTTCGGCTGTGGCGGGGATCGAGACCGCGGCAAGAGAGCGATGATGGGCGCCATTGCCGCCCGCCATGCTGATATCGTCATTGTCACCGATGACAATCCCCGCTCGGAGCCCAGTGATCAGATCATCGACGAAATCATGCAGGGCATACGTCAGGAAAACCTGGCGGAGCAAGGCCAGGACTGGATTTTCAATCGCGGAGCGCGGAAGGGATGCGTGGTCATCGCCGACAGGCGGCAGGCCATTCACACCGCCGTCGCCGTCGCCGGCGAAAAAGACGTGGTTGTCATTGCCGGCAAGGGACACGAGAAATATCAGATAACCAATCAGGGCAGACGTTTTTTCGATGACGCCATGGAGGTGCGCGAGGCAATGCTGAGCTGGGACGATAAAAGCGTCTCTGCGGCCCTTGAACCGCTGGCCTGTCAAAAATCCGGCCCGACACGTTTTATCGGCATAAGTACTGACACCAGATCGCTGCGGCAGAAAGAGCTTTTCGTCGCCCTTCGTGGAGACAGCTTTGACGGCCATGATTATGTCAATGTCGCCCTTGAAAGAGGAGCTGCCGGGGCTGTAGTGGAAAAAGGCGGTCTGCCCAAAAAAGATTTTCCGGCAGCAAAAGCCGCGTTTTTCCTGGTTGAGGACACTCTCGAGGCCCTGGGGAATCTGGCGCGTTACCGGCGAAAGATCGTCCGGCAGCTCTCAGCTCCCGTCGTTGTCGGTATCACGGGCAGTACCGGCAAGACCACGGTCAAGGAAATGGTGGCGGCGATTTTTGCCCGCCGATGGCCGGATACGCCGCTGGCGCCTGCCGGGAGGGTGCTGAAGACCAGTGGCAATTTCAATAACCTCGTCGGCCTGCCCCTCTGCCTTCTGCCGCTCCAGCTCAAGCATCGGGCAGCGGTGCTGGAAATGGGCATGAACCAGCCAGGCGAGATTGCCCGGCTGACCGAGATAGCGGACCCGGATATTGGCTGCATCGTCAATGTTCATGGCGCTCACCTCGAAGGGCTTGGCTCCATCGACGGAGTGGCCCGGGAAAAGGCGGCATTGTTCGCCGGCATGGCCGAAGCGGGCACACTTGTTGTCAATCTCGATGACAGGTATGTACGCCAGGCCGCGGCTTCCTGCAGACATCGCAAGGTGAGCTGGACCGTGGAAAAACAGAGAAAAGACGAAGCCGACGTCGCCGCCTTCGGCATCAACTGCGGCGATGATGGCAAAATGGCCTTCAATCTGCAGATTGGTGGGCGGACGGTGGATGTCAATCTTCAGGTTCCAGGCAGACACAATGTGGCCAATGGTGCCGCGGCGGCAGCCATAGCCCATGCCGCCGGCATACCCCCGGAGACCATCGCCCGGGGTCTTGAATCCTTTTCTTCGACCTCCAGGCGGCTGCAGGTTACCCCCGCGGCCGGCGGCTATACCATCCTCGATGACACCTACAATGCCAATCCGGCATCGATGGCGGCGGGACTGGCCGCGCTTGCCGATATGGGCGGTGGAAGCAAGGTGGCCGTACTCGGCGATATGCTCGAACTGGGCCAGGCGAGCGAGGATGCCCATCGACAGGTGGGTGAGTTGGCGGCTTCAGTCGGACTTGTCAGGCTGGCGGTGGTGGGAGAGTATGCCGGGCATATGGCCGCTGCCGCCATTGCTGCCGGCATGAGCGAAGATAAAGTTATGGTATTTTCCAATAAGGATGATATACCTGCATGGATACGAAACCTGCAAGCCGAAGGCGTGCTGTCCGAGGCTTCCTGGGTGCTGGTCAAGGCATCCCGGGGGCTGCGATTGGAGTCAGTGGTTGAGCGTCTTGCGGCAGTACAGACAACCTAGGTAATTGACGAAGGACTGCAAAAACACCAATGCTCTATCATCTGCTCTATCCACTTCATACCACCTTTGCCGGCTTCAACGTGTTCAGGTATATCACCTTCCGTTGTATCGGCAGTGCGGTAACGGCTTTTCTGATCCTGTTGATCGTCGGCCCTCTTTTCATCAGGCTCATGCAGCGTTACCAGATAGGGCAGGTCGTCCGCGAAGATGGGCCGGAGAGCCATCTGGTCAAGAAAGGGGTGCCTACCATGGGCGGGCTGCTGATCATCATCGCCATTGTCATCTCGACCCTGTTGTGGGCCAGATTGGATGATCCCCTGCTCTGGCTGGCCCTTTTCACCGTCGTCTTTTTCGGTTCCATCGGCGCCTACGACGACTTCCGTAAAATCGCCAGGAAAAATACCAGAGGTCTCAGCGCCAGGGGCAAACTGCTTCTGCAGATAACCGGCGCCGCCGCAGTGGGGGTATTCATCTACTTTCATCCGGGCTTCGACAGCCACCTCAGTGTTCCTTTCTTCAAGAATCTTTACCCGGATCTTGGCTATTTCTACATTGGCTTTGCCGTACTCATCATCGTCGGCGCCTCCAACGCCGTCAATCTCACCGATGGCCTCGATGGACTGGC
>JBEPWT010000100.1:0-10550 GCA_041642275.1 Desulfopila sp.
GTTCCATCCTCGGCGACAAGACCCGCATGGAGCGGTTGGCGGTCAACGAAAAGGCCTTTATCAGGCCTTCGCCTTCAGGGGGAACCCTGGGAGGCGTTGCCGGCAAGACCCGGGAAACCATGCTGGTCTGCGAGGCCGCAGGCTTTGATGTCATCATAATCGAAACCGTCGGCGTCGGCCAGTCGGAGACCACGGTCGCCTCCATGGTCGATTTTTTCCTGGTACTGATGATCGCCGGCGGCGGGGATGAACTTCAGGGTATAAAAAAAGGCGTGCTCGAGGTGGCGGATGCCATCGTCATCAATAAGGCCGACGGCGACAATGTCGATCGGGCCGAGATGGCTCGCCGGGAATATGAGGCCGCTTTGCATCTGCTCATGCCCTACAGCCCCAACTGGACGGTGCCGGTGCTGACCTGCAGCGCCCTTGCCAATCGCGGCATCGCCGAGATATGGCAGAAAATAGGTGAGCACCGCAGGCAGATGCAGGACAGCGGTGAATTTGAGGAAAAAAGAAAAAAACAGGCCCTGCAGTGGTTCCGCTTCATTCTCGATGAAGGGCTGCGCAGCTGGTTCTATGCCAGTGAGCGGGTGCAGCAGGAGATGCCTCAGCTCCTTGGAGAAATAGAGGCGGGAACGGCTTCGCCGACGGCGGCGGCGGCGCGGCTGCTCGACCTCCTCGATCACCGGCCCTGGTGATGGAAGCCGGGCCAGCCGGCATGTGTTTCATTGATACCAGGCGGCGTATTTGATGTAGTTTTCGGCGATGCGGCCAATCTCTCCGGAAATCAATTCCTCGCTGATATCCTTGATCTTTTTCGCCGGGACGCCGGCGTAAATACTGCCTGAGGCAAGCGTTGACCCGGAGGTGACCACGGCGCCGGCGGCGATGATGGTGTTGGAGTGGACGACGCAGTCGTCCATGACGATGGCTCCCATGCCGATGAGCACATTGTCGTGGATGGTGCAGCCATGCACCACGGCATTGTGGGCGATGGAGACGTTATTGCCGATATTGGTCGGCGATTTCTGGTAGGTGCCGTGAATGACCGCGCCGTCCTGGACATTGACCTTGTCCGCCATCTTGATGTAGTGGACATCGCCGCGGAGAACAGCTCCGAACCAGATGCTGCAGTTATCGCCCATCTCGACATCGCCTATGATGACGGCGTTGTCGGCGAAAAAGCAGTTCGCGCCATATCGGGGTTTCTTGCCGTTTATCTCTTTGAGTATCATGATGGTGATCCAATAGGAGGCCACCCAAGGGCACGGCCGGTCTTTCGGCCCTTGGGTGGCGGGGAATCAACAAAACAGCCGGCCTTTCTCTTTCAGAAAGGCGCCGATTCCGCTAACCGATTATGCTCAGCGCCGCTCCCTTGGCCACCGTGTCGCCGCTGCTGAAGCTGTTCTCCTTGACTACCCCGTCGCAGGGGGCGACCAGGGCGTTTTCCATTTTCATGGCCTCGAGGATGACCACCGGATCGCCCTTGCTCACCGCATCACCGACATTTTTCAAATATTTGACAACCATGCCGGGCATCGGTGCCAGCAGCAGGGTGCCGTTTTTGCTCGAAGCTGGCGGCGGAGCGGCGGCCTGTGCCGGCTGCTGCTGTGTTGCTGCCGGGGCGGGATTTGCCGCTGCTTGAGGCGCCGGCTGCGGAGCGACGGCAGCGCTCTGCTGCATGCCGACAAGCACCGGCCCGCCGACGGGGTCGACCTCGACGTTGTAGTATTCGTTATCGACAAAGACGTTGAAGGTGCGCACCGCCTCGGATTTTTCCGGGGTGTCCGGCTTCCTCTCGATGAGTTTTCCTTCCTTGGCCTTCTTGATCAGGGCGTCGCGCTTGGCCACTTCCTCAAGGGTTGTCGGCTTGACGCTGTCCGGTACCGGCGTCTTGCCATATTTCCATTCGAGGAATTTGCGGCCGGTTACCGGAAACTGGGCATAGAGAATGAGATCGTCCATATCGGCAGCCAGATCGCCTATTTCCTCTTTGGCCTTGTCGAGTTCCGGTTCGAGCACTTCGGCCGGACGGCAGGTGATGGGCTCCTCGCCGCGGGGATATCCCTTGAGCGCCTTTTTCTGTACTTCCTCGTTGATGGGCACGGCGGTCTTGCCGTAGAGGCCGTAGCAGAGATCCTTTACCTGGCCGGTGATCATTTTATAGCGTTCGTCGGGAGTATCGTGAAGGACGTTGTTGACCGTCTGCACGCCGACTATCTGGCTGGTGGGCGTAACCAGGGGTATCTGGCCCAGATCCTTGCGCACCCTCGGCAGTTCCTTGTAGACCTCGTCGATTTTATCCAGGGCGTCCATCTCCCGCAGCTGATTGACCAGGTTCGAGAGCATGCCTCCCGGCGTCTGGTGAAGCAGAACATTGATATCGATGATGGAAACCTTGGAGTCATCGAGGAGGTGCTTGTACTTCGGCAAAACTTTCTTTTCCAGAATCTCGTTTATTTCCGCCAGCCGGCGGATGTCGAAGCCGGTGTCGCGGTTGGTGCCCAGAAGGGCCATGACCAGCGGTTCGACGGCGGCGTGCGAAGTACGGTAGGCGTAGGGGGTCATGCAGGTGTCGATGATGTCCACGCCGGCCTCGATGGCCTTGAGATGGGTCATTGGCGACATGCCGGAGGTGAAGTGGCTGTGCAGGTGAATAGGGATGTCTACCGCCTCTTTGAGGGCCTTGATGAGCGGATAGGCATCGTAGGGGGCCATCAGGCCCGCCATGTCCTTGACGCAGATGGTGTCGGCCCCCATGTTTTCGAGTTCCTTGGCCTTGCCCACATAGTAGTCGAGATTGTAGACCTCGCCGCCGAGCCGCGGTTCGGTCAGGGTGTAGCAGATACAACCCTGGAAATGCTTGCCGCACTTTTTGATCTGCTCGACCACGGTTTCGAAGTTGCGGTAGTCGTTGAGGGCGTCGAAGGTGCGGAAAACATCCATGCCGTTTTCTGCTGCCCTGTCGACGAAGGCGTAAGCGAGATCATCGGCGTAATTGCGGTAGCCCACCAGATTCTGGGCCCTGAGCAGCATGGAAAACGGCGTTTTCTTAATATAGCGCTTGAGGGTTCGCAGCCTCTCCCAGGGATCCTCGTTGAGGAAGCGATGCATGGTGTCGAAGGTGGCGCCGCCCCAGGTTTCGACGGCCCAGAAGCCGACCTCGTCCACAAGCTCGGCAACGGGGATCATATCCTCGGTACGGCCGCGGGTGGCGAACAGGGACTGATGGCCGTCGCGCAGGCTCAGGTCCATTATTTTAAGAGGGTTGTCAGCCTGCGGACGTTCGTTGTCATAGTGCATTGCAGTCATCTTTACGTGGTCACTCATCACTAACTGTCTCCTTGCCTGATCGTTGGATATGATGGCTTTGAATAATCTTCAGCAGCCGGCAAGCCCGATGTGGGGGATACCCGCTTTGAAAGGGCGCAGGTCCCTGCGTTTTTGCCGGCATTGGAAGATTTTCGGCAGTCACCTCAATGTATCGATATCTGGTTCTGAAACGATGGTTCCTAGAACCGTGAAAATGCTTTCATCTGTATCAGCTGTCGCATGGACATCATGTTTTGTCGTCCACTGAGCCCCCATATGCTTATCTCCCGCGGCGGCGCCGGGGAAGAGGCGGGACCTACATCCCGGGCACTGGCTTCTTCTTCCTGAAGATAGGCGTTTACCGCCGCCAGAGCGGCGGCTATTTTCGTCTGTGTTTCTGCCATTGGATATATCACCTCATAGTATGTACCGGGCAGCGCACCCGGGGTTACGATCCGTAGATCTCGTAATCCGTTTCCTCATCCAGCAGCCGGTCGATTTCTTCCTGGATAGCCGTGCGCTTCTCGTTGTTGACCCACTTGTTCCAGTCATCCACCGACCGCCATGTGCTGATGACCATCGACTCTCCGGGACTGTCTATGCGCTGCAGGGTCTCGCCGGAGATGTAGCCCGGCTGGTTCAAGGTGAGACTGCGCAGTCTGGTGAGCAGGGCGTTGAGTTCCTTGACATGGGACTGGTTGAGTTTTCTTTTAATGAATATTTTCACTGCCATGATCTTTCTCCTTTGCACACTGGAAAAGAGTGCCTGCATGTTGCAGCTTTTTGCCTGCAGGCACGGTCTTCGGCTACAGGGGTATGTTGCCGTGTTTCTTCATGGGGTTGGTGTCCCGTTTATCCTTGATGAGGATGAGGGCGTTGCAGATACGCGTCCTGGTCCGCGCCGGTTCGATAATATCGTCGATGTACCCGCGCTGCGCTGCCACGTAAGGATTGGCCACGGTTTCCTGATATTCCTTTTCCTTCTTGGCCAGAAAAGCCGCCGGGTTATCCTGTTTTTGTGCCTCGCGGCCGTACAGTACGCCCACCGCCCCTTTGGCGCCCATAACGGCGATCTCCGAGGTCGGCCAGGCATAATTTATATCGCCGCGCAGATGCTTGGAAGACATGACGCAGTAGGCGCCTCCGTAGGCCTTGCGGGTTATCACCGTCACCTTGGGAATGGTCGCCTCGGCATAGGCGTAGAGTATCTTGGCGCCGTTGCGGATCACTCCGCCGTACTCTTGGGCGGTGCCCGGCAGAAATCCGGGAACGTCGACGAAGGTTACCACCGGGATGTTGAAACAGTCGCAGAAGCGCACGAAGCGTGCCCCCTTTACCGAGGAGTCGATATCGAGTACGCCGGAGAGGTGTCTGGGCTGGTTGGCGACGATGCCGACGCTCATGCCGTTGTAACGGCCAAAGCCGGTAATTATATTCGGGGCGAAATTTTCTTTTATTTCAAGAAAGTCCCTGTCGTCTACCGTCTCCAGGATAACCTCCTTCATGTCGTAGGCCTCGTTGTGGCTATCGGGGATAATGGTATTGAGGCCGGCGGCGGTCCTGGTGACGGGGTCGTCGCTGGGCACCAGAGGGGTGTTTTCCAGATTGTTTTGCGGGATGAAGGATATCAGCTTCTTGATGTAGCGGATGGCATCTTCGCCCGATTCTGCCGGATAATCACTGACGCCGCTTTTGCTGGCATGCATGTCGGCACCGCCGAGTTCCTCGACACTCACGTCTTCGTGGGTTACCGATTTGACCACCTTGGGTCCGGTCAAAAACATATAGGACTGTTTTTTCACCATGGTGACGAAATCGGTCAAGGCCGGCGAATAGACGGCGCCTCCGGCGCAGGGTCCGAAGATGGCCGAGATCTGGGGGATAACGCCCGAGGCCATGACATTGCGCTGGAATATTTCCGAATAGCCGGCCAGGCTCTCGATGCCCTCCTGGATGCGGGCGCCGCCCGAATCGTTGAGGCCGATAACCGGTGCGCCGTTTTTCATCGCCAGATCCATTATCTTGCATATCTTCTCGGCAAAGGTCTCGGAGAGAGAACCGCCGAGCACCGTGAAGTCCTGGGCGAAGACGTAGACGATGCGTCCGTCGATGGTGCCGAAGCCGGTGATCACGCCGTCTCCGGGGAACTGTTTGCTTTCCATGCCGAAATCGCGGCAGCGGTGCAGTTTGAACATGTCGAATTCTTCAAATGATCCAGGATCGAGCAGCATGTCGATGCGTTCCCGCGCCGTATAACGCCCTTCCGAATGGATCTTGTCAATCTTGTCCTGACCACCGCCGAGACGCGCTTCTGCCCGCAGCTTCTTGAGGTGATCGAGCTGTTCGTTCGCTTTCATACAGTCTCCTTCGTGCAGAGAAATCCACCTGTGTTTGTATGCAGCAGACCGGCGGAGGGCCTGCTGCTTTTCGTGATTGCAGTATATTTGGCCATTGGGTGAAGTTTGCGTATAACCGGTGACGGAGGCGAAACCGGGGCCGAAACTGTTGCCGGCAGGGGCCGCGGGTTCGCCGTGACTTCTCCGGCTCTAGGAAAAGACCTCTTTACAGAGTTTGCCCAGGCTGCCCAGGTCCTTGCAGACATGGATGCCGCCGTTCTCCATGGCCTTGATCTTGGCCTCCGCCGTACCCTGGCCGCCGCTGACGATGGCGCCGGCATGTCCCATGCGTCTGCCGGGCGGGGCGGTGAGGCCGGCAATGAAGCCGACGACGGGTTTGCTCATATTGTCGGCGATCCAGGCGGCTGCCTGCTCTTCGGCGTTGCCGCCGATTTCACCGACCATGACCACGGCTTCGGTGGCCGGATCTTCGTTGAAGGCCTTGAGGCAGTCGAGAAAACCTGTACCGTTGACGGGATCGCCGCCTATGCCGATGCAGGTGGTCTGCCCGAGACCGACCTGGGAGAGCTGGTGGACGACCTCATAGGTGAGAGTGCCCGAACGCGAGACCACGCCCACGGGTCCGCCGGGTTTATGAATGGGACCGGGCATGATGCCGATCTTGCATTCGCCGGGGGTGATGATGCCGGGGCAATTGGGGCCGATCAGACGGGTATCTTTTGCGGCCAGATAGTTTTTTATGCGCAGCATGTCCATTACCGGGATGCCTTCGGTGATGCAGACGACCACTTCCATTCCGGCATCGGTGGCCTCGAGTATGGCATCGGCGGCAAAAGGCGGCGGTACCAGGATCATCGAAGCATTGGCGCCGGTGGCTTTTCTGGCTTCGGCAACGGTATTGAAAACCGGGATGGAGTCCATTTCCTGGCCGCCCTTGCCCGGTGTGACACCGGCGACGATGGCGGTGCCGTATTCGGCGCACTGGCGTGTGTGAAACTGCCCTTCCCTGCCGGTGATACCCTGGACGAGCACGCGTGTCTGGGAGTTGATAAAAATGCTCATTTTCTACCTTTGATGAGTGGTTGAGTGGTATAGCAGAACGGAGATCGTTATTTTTCTCATGGGTATATGCATATGTGTCATCAGGCGACGATATCCGCTATTTTTGCGGCGGCGTCGGAGAGGTCGGCAGCGTTGATGAGCGACATGCCCGATTCAGCCAGAATCCGCCGCCCCTCCTCCACGTTGGTGCCCTCCATGCGCACGACCACCGGTACCTGCAGATCGACCTTGGCGGCGGCCTGAACCACGCCCTGGGCGAGCACATCGCAGCGCAGAATGCCGCCGAAGATGTTGACCAGAATCGCCTTGACCTTGGGATCGGCGAGAATGATCCGGAAGCCGTTTTCCACCATTTCGGCATCGGCACCGCCGCCGACGTCGAGGAAGTTGGCGGGTTCGGCGCCGGCCTGCTTGATAATATCCATCGTCGCCATGGCCAGCCCGGCGCCGTTGACCATGTTGCCGACGTTGCCGTCGAGATTGATATAGTTGAGATTGTACCCGGCCGCCTCGGCCTCTGACGGATCGTCTTCGTTGGGATCGTGCATTTCCTTGATGTCCGGATGCCTGTAGAGGGCATTGGAGTCGATATCTATCTTGGCGTCGAGGGCGATGACCTCATCTTCTTCGGTGATAATGAGCGGATTGATCTCCAGCATGGAGCAGTCGTAATCGACGAAGAGAGTATAAAGATTCTTCAGTATCCGGGAAAAAGGTTTCATCAGCACGGAGTCGAGTTCGAGACCGAACATCACCTGGCGCAGGTGGTAGCCCTGGATGCCGTTGAGCGGATTTATGGGCACCTTGATGATCCTTTCCGGGTGCTTCTCGGCAACCTCCTCGATGTCCATGCCGCCGTCCTGGCTGGCGACGATGGTTACCGAGGCTGTTTCCCGGTCGGGAATGATGGAGAGATAGAGTTCCTTTTTGATGGAAACGCCTTTTTCCACCAGCACCGTCTTCACCAGCCGTCCTTCCGGGCCGGTCTGCTTGGTGACAAGCGTCATGCCGAGAATGGACCCGGCGGCGTCGAGCACTTCTTCCTCGGTCCTGGCGAGTTTGACGCCGCCGCCCTTGCCTCTGCCGCCGGCGTGTATCTGCGCCTTGACGGCTACGGGCAACCCGAGTCTGACAGCGATCTCGGCCACTTTCTGCGGTTCCGTGCCGATCTCGCCCTGGGGAATCGGTATCGTGTATTTGCTGAAAAGTTGTTTCGCCTGGTATTCGTGGATCTTCATAGATACTTTTCCTGTTTCAAAAAAACGGCCTTCAAGAAGCCGCGTTTAGAGGTCGTGAAGGTGTCCGGCGGAGGTGCCGCCGGACACCGGTTGGCTACTTCTTGGGATATCCCATCTGGTTGAGGGTGACTGTTATTTCATCGAGAATGGTCGGATCGTCGATGGTCGAGGGCATGTTGTACTCCTTGCCCGAGGCAATCGAGCGCATGGTGCCGCGCAGGATCTTGCCGGAACGGGTCTTGGGCAGCCTGGCCACCACCGTTGCCGAGCGGAAGCAGGCGATGGGGCCGATCTCCTCGCGCACCATTTTCACCAGTTCCTGTTCGATCTCCTTCGGCTCCCTGTCGACTCCGGCCTTGAGGACGAAGAAGCCAACGGGCAGCTGGCCCTTGAGCTTGTCCTCGGTACCGATGACGGCGCATTCGGCGATATCCGGATGGTTGGCGATAACCTCTTCCATGGAGCCGGTGGAAAGCCTGTGACCGGCGATGTTGATGACATCGTCCATGCGACCCATGACGTAGATGTAGCCGTCCTCGTCGATGAAGCCGCCGTCGCTGGTTTCGTAGTAACCCGGAAAGGTGGTCATATAGGATTTGATGAAGCGTTCGTCGTTTTTCCACAGGGTCACCAGCGTCCCGGGAGGCAGGGGCAGCTTGACGACGATATTGCCCTCCTTGCCGGGTTCGACCTCGAAGCATTCGTTGTCGAGGACGCGCACGTCGTAGCCGGGTACGGCCTTGGTCGGCGAACCCGGTTTGATGGGAAATTCCTCGATGCCGCGGCAGTTGGCGGCGATGGCCCAGGCGGTTTCGGTCTGCCACCAGTGATCGATTACCGGTACCTTGAGCATGTCGGAGGCCCAGTGATAGGTGTCTGGGTCAAGCCGCTCGCCCGCGAGGTAGAGGCATTCGAAGTTGCCGATGTCATATTTTTTCAAAAATTCGCCGTTGGGATCCTCTTTTTTGATGGCCCGGAAGGCGGTGGGGGCGGTAAAAAGCGATTTTACCTGGTGCTGGGAGATTACCCGCCAGAAAGCGCCGGCGTCGGGGGTGCCGACGGGCTTGCCCTCGTAGAAAATGGAGGTGGCGCCGATCAGCAGTGGTGCGTAGACGATGTAGGAATGACCGACCACCCAGCCGACATCGGAGGCCGACCACCAGACATCGCCGGGGTCGATGTCGTAGATGGCCTTCATGGTCCAGGCCAGCGCCACGGCGTGGCCGCCGTTGTCTCTCAGCACGCCCTTGGGCATGCCGGTGGTGCCGGAGGTGTAGAGAATGTAGAGCGGGTCGGTGGCCTCGAGTTCAACGCAGTCCGCAGGTTCTGCCTTGGCTACCAGTTCGTTCCAGTCGAGGTCGCGGCCCTCGGTCATCTCTGCCTGGACAAAATCGCGCTGGAAGAGAATGACCTTGTCGACTTCGTGGACTGACTGTTCCAGAGCCTTGTCGACCATCGGTTTGTAGGCCAGGGTTTTGGCGCCTTCGATGGCGCCGGAGGCTGTTACCAGCACCTTCGGCTGGGCGTGATCGATGCGCACCGCCAGTTCGTGGGGGGCGAAGCCGCCGAAGACCACCGAGTGGATGGCGCCGATGCGGGCGCAGCCGAGCATGGCCACCGCCGCTTCGGGAATCATCGGCATATAGATGACCACGGTATCCCCTTTGGTGACACCCAGGCCCTTGAGTGCGCCGGCGAAGGCGGCGACCTTTTCCTTGAGTTCCCGGTAGCTTATTTTGGTGATGGTGTCGGTTACAGGACTGTCGTAAATGATCGCTGTCTGGTCGGCACGGTCGCCGTCGGCATGGCGGTCAACGGCGTTGTAGCAGGTGTTCATCCTGCCGCCTTTGAACCAGCGATAATAGGGAGGGTTCGATGAATCAAGGACGTTGTCGCACTCTTTATACCAGTCTATTTTCTTTGCAGCTTCGGCCCAAAATTTTTCAGGTTCGTTAATACTTTGAGAAAATACAGCATCGTAATTCGACATAATAGCCCTCATTTGTTTGATTTTTCGCGTTCCTGTGAGTTCCCTGGTCTCATGTTCTGCGGAACTGCTCTTTGTTTTCGCCCGTCCTCCTCCATTGAATTGCTCTGATGATGTGGTGCTGTGCCATCAAAATTGTTTGAAAAGCAGTTTGGACAACCCGCCCTGGTCGAGCAGATTCGGATTGACCATTCCGCGCCATACCATGCCGAACATGGGGTTGGCGCGTTCGGCCAGGCTGTCTTTCTTGCCTCTCTGGATCCACATGAAAAAACTGCGCTGAACGAAGCCCATGAGAAAGTCGAGCAGCACCGAAGCGTCGACCTGGTCGTTGAGGATGCCCTCCTGCTGGCCCTGGCTGAGCACCTTGATCAGCAGGGTCATCATCCGGCGCTGTTCGAAGGTCTCGTCGGCCATCCAGGTTTTCATGGGCAGGGTCATGAAAACGATACGGCCCAGGCCTTCATGCCGCTCGTAGTAATCGAGCTGCAGCCAGAACACTTTACGCAATTTTTCCTGAAGGTTCTCTATGCCCTGAATGTGGTCGACGATGCGGTCGGTCAGCTTGCCCATCCAGACGTCGACGAAGGCAAA
>JBEPWT010000101.1:0-10401 GCA_041642275.1 Desulfopila sp.
CGATCTCTACCGGCAGGGGCACAGGGCTGTGATATTCTATCTTGTCCAGCGTGAAGACGGCCGTCTTTTCCGGCCGGCCGCACTGATAGATCCCCGATATGCCGAGGCACTGCGGCTGGCGGCCCGTGAGGGCGTGGAAGTCCTTGCCTACACTGCCACGGTCAGTCCTGCGGGGTTACGGACTGCCGCTTCGCTGGCCTGTGAGCTGGAGTAGGCTTGCCGGTGTTTCTGGATTCGAGGCCGCCCGCCAGGCATCTCCGGTGACAGGAGCGGAACTGCAGTGAAAGGGCAGGCTGCATACTCTTTTATCGGCCGGCTTCGTTGAATTCGCTGAATTCGCTGAGTTCGCTGAGTATGCTATGGGTAATGCGGCCCTCCACCATCGTCAGGACCGCCTTGCCCTGCAGCTGCCAGTCGAGAAAGGGTGAGTTGGCAGAGCTGGAGAGGATCGAATCCCTGGAGAAGCGATAGCGTTTTTCAGGGTCGATGACAGTGATGTCCGCTGGGGCGCCAACCGCCAGTGATCCGCCGGCAACGCCGAGGATGGCCGCTGGCGAGACCGAGAGCAGCTCAATCATTTTCTCGGCGGTTATATATCCCTGGCGCACCATTTCAAGGCTCAGCGGCAGTGCTGTTTCCAGCCCGATGATGCCGTTTGCTGCCAGGCTGAACTCCACCTCTTTTTCCAGATTGCTGTGGGGAGCGTGATCGGTGGCAATGGCATCGAGAGTGCCGTTCGCCAATGCCTCTCTTACGGCCTCTCTGTCGGTGGTGCTGCGCAGCGGCGGGTTCATTTTGGCGTTGCTGTTGTAGCCGAGTACAGCCTCGTCGGTGAGTGTGAAGTAGTGCGGGGCCGTCTCGGCGGTGACGGCGACGCCTCTTTTTTTGGCCTCGCCGATAAGGCTCAGGGAGGCGGCGGTGCTGACATGGGCGATATGGACGGCAACACCGGTGAGCTCGGCCAGGGCGATTTCCCGAAAGACCATTATGGCTTCGGCCGCTGCCGGAATGCCTTTCAGGCCGAGAAGGGTGGATGTCTCGCCTTCGTTCATGCAGCCGTTTCTGCTCAGCGAGCTTTCCTCAGAATGGGAAATAACCCGCATTTTGTAGCTGGCCGAATACTCAAGAGCCCTTCGCATCAATTGGCTGTCGACCACCGGCAGCCCGTCGTCGCTCAAGGCCACGGCGCCGGCTTCCTTCATCTCTCCGTAGTCGGCCAGGGCTTTTCCCTCGCTGCGGGCACTTATGGAGCCGACAGGATAGACGCGGGCCCTGCACCCCCTGGCTTTTTCAAGTATATTCCGGGTTACCGAGGCGCAGTCGTTCACCGGTGTGGTGTTGGGCATGCAGGCAACGGCCGTGAATCCTCCGGCCGCGGCTGCGGCGGTGCCTGAAGCTATGGTCTCCTTGTATTCCTCGCCCGGTTCCCGCAGGTGCACGTGCATATCGATGAGACCGGGAACGATCCATTTCCCCTGAAGGTCGCAGCGCAGCGCATCGGCCGGCGCGGTGCCGGCGGCGGAGACGATACTTCCGCCTGCAACCCATATTTCATCGCGGTGGGGGGTGTCGGTGCTGGCTGGATCGATGATCCGGCCGTTGTAGAATATAACCGTCTTCATGTCATTTCCCCTCGGCGCTGTGTTTGTCTCCGCCTAAAACCAGGTAGAGCAGGGCCATGCGCACGGCTACTCCGTTTGTCACCTGATCTAAAATGACCGATTGCGGACCATCGGCCACGTCGGGGCTCATTTCAACGCCCCGATTGATGGGACCTGGGTGCATGATGAGGGCGTCTTCTTTGGCATTTTCCAGCAGTTTTCGGTTGATGCCGAAGAAGGTTGCGTATTCCCGCAGGGAGGGGATGAGCGGGTCATTCTGGCGTTCACGCTGTATTCTCAGGGCCATGACCACATCGGCATCCCTGACGGCTTCCTTGATCGTGGTGCAGACCCTGGCCCCCAGTTTGTCGATTCCCGGCGGTATGAAAGTGGCGGGCCCGGCGACATGGACGACGGCGCCTAGTCTGGTAAAGCCCATAATGTCCGATCTGGCGACTCTGCTGTGGGCGATGTCGCCGATGATGGCGATCTTCAGCCCTTCAATTTTCCCCTTGTTCTCAAGGACCGTCAGCATATCGAGCAAACCCTGGCTCGGATGCTGGTGGGTGCCGTCGCCGGCATTGATGATGGAGGCGTCGATGTGTTTGGTCAGCAGGTGGGGCGAACCGGAATAGGCATGGCGCATGATGACGATATCGGGATTCATGGCCTGCAGGTTTTTCGCCGTGTCAATGAGGGTTTCGCCCTTGGCGGCGGAACTGGCGGAGGCGGAAATGTTGAAGGTATCGGCGCTCATCCGTTTGGCGGCGATCTCGAAAGAGAGCCTGGTGCGGGTCGACGGCTCGAAAAAGAGGTTGATTATAGTCTTGCCGCGGAGGATGGGAACCTTTTTTATTGAGCGGTTCGATATCTCTTTGAAGCTCCGGGCGGTTTGGAGAATATGGTAGATATCCGCTTCAGAGAACTGGTCGATGCCAAGAATATGTCTGTGTCTGAAAGCGTACTCTGTATCCAATGTATTCCACCCTTAAATTCACCGTTGCGGTTAATGAATTATGTCGGCGAGCCGCTCCCAGCGCACCGAGGCCATTCTGTCGAAAGAAAGCAAAGGGCTTGTGATGTCCCATGACCAGTAGATAATAAATGCCTTGCCGAGTATGTCCTTCTGGTCGACAAAACCCCAGAATCTGCTGTCATGGCTGTTGTCGCGGTTGTCGCCCATGACGAATACCTTGCCGTCGGGGATCTCTATAGCAGAGAGATTGTCCCGGGGGCTGCCGACCATAACGGTACTGGATGTATAGTGGGCATAGGGGTCTTCAATAGGGCTATTGTTAATGTAAACTTTCTTGTTGCGGATTGCCAGGGTATCGCCCGGTATGCCGATGACCCTTTTTATATAATCAACCGAGCGGTCCTTCGGATATTTGAAGACGACGACGTCCTGCCGCTCGGGTGATTTGATGGGTATGAGGGTCGTGCCGCTGAATGGTATCTTGATACCGTAGATAAATTTGCTGACCAGCAGATGGTCGCCTATCTGCAGTGTGGGCAGCATGGATCCGGAGGGTATTTTGAAGGCCTGGACCACGAAGGTGCGGATGAAAAGGGCCAGCAGTATGGCGATGGCAAAGGCCTCTGCATATTCCCGAAAGACCGATTTCTTAGTGTGCTTGGTGCTCAAAGTATGCTCCAGACTGTGGCTGCGTGTGCCGGTTCCGAGGGTGAAATTTTTCGTCAAAGCTACTGTATTAGACGGCGAATTACAAGTCAGATGTAGCGCCGAAAGCATAAAAGAAGATAGATTTCGGGGGGATTCGCCCAAAAATGTAATCAATACAATATACAGAGCCAGGTAGTGGTGTTTTTGCTACATATGGTATTAAAATGCAAAATGACGAGGCAATCTTTTAAATAAACCCCTGTTAAAAATAGAAAAAATGTTAAAAAATTTGTACTGTTTTCTTGACAAATGTCATTTTTTATGTCCTAAATAGAAATCACCTTGGAATTATTTTAAGTAAAGTGGGTGTGTTGTCAGTGAACCCAAACCATCAATAGATTTTTTATGAGTGCATACACATCATGAACTTGCCGTTTGTCTCCAGAGAACAATTAGTTGTTGGGGTTGATATTGGCTCTCATTCCGTAAAGATCTGCGAGCTGAAAAAAACGGATAAAGGATACCAGATATTGGCTTTGGGCAGCGCCATACTTCCTGAAGGAGCGGTGGACGACGGCACGCTTGTTGAGCCGGAAGCCGTAGGAGAGATCATTGCCGGCCTTTTCAAGAATCTGAAGATCAAGAATAAGAAAGTCGGCTTTTCCATATCCGGATATTCCGTTATCGTCAAGAAAGTCAATCTGGCGGTGATGGGGGAAAAAGAACTTGAAGACTATATCATGCAGGAGGCCGAGCAGTATATTCCTTTTGACATCAGTGACGTCTACCTCGATTATCAGGATTTGAAGACCAACACCGCCAAAACAGATCGTACCGATGTTATGCTGGTGGCCGCCAAAAAGGAGATTGTCGACGACTATCTGGAGATGCTCAAAAGCATCAACCTCCAGCCCGCCATCGTCGACGTCGACGGTTTTGCCCTGGAAAACACCTATGAAACCGTCTATGAGAAATCGGAGAATGTCGCTCTGGTCGATATCGGCGCCTCGAAGATGAATATCAATATCATTTCCGAAGGCATATCCGTCGTCGCCCGGGATATCGTCGTCGGCAGCAGGCAGCTGACCGAGCAGATCCAGGGAGCCTTCGATCTCGAGTACGAGGAAGCCGAAGCCCTGAAACTGGGACAGACGCCGGCCGAGGACAGGCAGGAAGAGATGGAGGACATCTTCTCCTCCACCTGTACCCAGTGGGTGCTGGAAATCAAGAAGGCGATTGATCTATACCATTCCAACAATCCCGACAAACCGCTTACCCGGCTGGTGCTCAGCGGCGGCGGCTGCAAGGTGGTGGGGCTCTCGGATTTTCTCGAGAGCGAAACGTCGATTCCGGTGGAAATATTTAACCCCTTCAGCAACATGACCTACAACAAGAAGAAAATAGATGCTGGATATATTGAAAGGATTGGGCCGGAAATGGCAATAGCCTCGGGCATAGCTATCCGTCCGACTGTCATCTAATAAAAGGCTGTATATCAGAACCCGGTAGAAAATTATGTTACGTATCAATCTGCTTCCCATTCGACAGCTCAAAAAACGAGCCAAAGCGCGCAACCAGATAGTCGGTTTCAGCATGGTTTTCGTGGCGGTTCTTTTGGCCCTGGGGTTTATAGGTCTTCTGCAGGTCAGCAAGGTTGAAACAGTTCAGGCCTCCATTGCCGATCTCCAACGTGAAGAACAGCGACTGGCACCCATCATCCGCGAAGTAGACGCCCTGGAGCAGCAGAAACAGGAGCTGGAACGAAGGATCGACGTCATCAAAAATCTGCGCCGCGAGTCCTCTCTGACCGTGCGCGTCTTGGATGAAGTCGCCAGGATCATAGACAACGATCGGATGTGGCTGCAGTCCCTCAGCCAGCAGGGCGGTTCCCTGCAACTCAGCGGCATCGCCATGGACAACCAGACAATCGCTCAGTTCATGGAAGAGTTGAAGGCCTCGGAATTTGTCAAGGATGTCAATCTCAACAGTTCGACGTTGAGCAAGATTTCAAACAGGGACTTCAAGAGCTTCTCTTTATCCGCCGCTGTCGGATTTCCGGCGGAACCGAAGGAAGAAAAAGCAGTGCAACAGTAATTTCACGATAGCGAAACGACATGAATAAATTTTCAGCCGCCTTCAATGAATTCCTGGATTCCAGATACCTTCCTCTGGAGCCGAAGTTTAAAGTCATGCTGGCCGTAGGGCTTTTGCTCCTGCCGATAGTGATTTTTTATTTTGTTTTTCTCAGTCCCAACCTCGAGGAGCTGGAGAGATTGGAGAGACAAAAGGTGACACTTGAGCAAAAACTGCAGCGGGTGAAAAAGAAGGCGGCAAACCGGGAAAGACTGCGGCAGGAGGTTGCGGAGACGCGCGTCGTCTTTGAAGAGATAGCCGAGCTCCTGCCCAGCCAAAAGGAGATTCCCCAGTTGCTCAAGGATATCTCGGCTCTTGGCAGAAACGCCGGTCTCGACTTTCTCGCCTTTAAACCGGGACAGGATACCCCCAAGGACTTTTATGCCGAGATACCGGTGAACATCAATGTCAAGGGCCCGTATCACAACCTGGGATTCTTCCTTGATCAGGTGAGCAAACTGGAGCGAATCGTAACAGTCAACAACATCAACATGGGAAGTCCGGCCATGGATGCCGGGGAAATGCTGCTGGCCTCCAGCGCCAATCTGATGACCTATCGATTCACCAACAAACCGCTTCCACAACCAAAAAAGAAGTAAGTAGGGTCTAAGGAAATGATTGCCGAGCACCGATACACACCAGACAGACTGATTACTCTTTTTCTTCTGCTGACAAGTCTCATCTTGACGGGAGGCGCAGTCAGTGCGGCAGTGGACACGCAGGAAGGGGAGAACACGGCCGGAACGGACGCTACACTCACTTTCGAGATCACCGAGCGCGACTATGAGTACCAGATAGAGAACCGGCCCGATCCATTTGTGCCGTTTTATACCGGTGAAAGGACTACGGCCCAGGAGCCTGATCCCAATGAGATAGTCGATGTCGAGAAGGAACTCACCGGCATGCAGCTCTTTGAGCCAGGTCAGCTGAAGCTGGTTGCGCTGATGAAGATGAAGGACGACTACCTGGCCATGGTCGAGGATTTTAAAGGCCAGGGCTATCTCATCGAAGAGGGCACCAAGATCGGCAGGAGGGGAGTCGTCAAGGAGATCTCTCCGAAAAAGGTGGTCATAGAAGAAACAGCGGTAACCCGTGCGGGAAGAGAACTGAGAAGTGAAATCACCATGGCACTAAGGAAAGAGGGAGAAGAGTAAACAATGTACAAGAGGCGCATTACAACCCATCTGGCCATTTTTTCCGCAGTCTGCTTATTTTGGGTCCTTTCCGCTGCACCGGGCAAGGCAGCCGACGAGCAGGCGCTGGAAGACTCCGCAACAACCCTGCAGGAAGTCAAAACCGAGGTCGGAGATGATTCTCTCACCGTGGTTTTCGAGGGGGATTCGGCTCCAGCATATACATCCCGCGAACTCTATGATCCCTATCGCCTGGTGATCGATATCGCCAATCTCAAATTGGCCGAGGGGCTCGATTCCGATCAGCTCATGGAGGAAAACCGCTTCGCCACTCTCGAGACCACGGTGGTCAAGGGGCTGAAGCCGGAGATCACCCGCTTTATCTTCACCCTGGAAGAAGGCTATCGCCAGAAGGTGGAGCGGCAGGGTTCGAATCTTGTTGTCAGTATTCTGCCCGCGCCGAACGATGCGTCGGCGAAAAAAGATGACGAAGATGAGGAGAAGATCAGCGCCAGGGAGGTTGCCACTGCAGATAAGGATGATGATACCGATGCCGGCAAGAAGATCCGCGAGCTTATCGAGTCGGCGCCGGTGACTGATCTCGATCCCGAGGGAGAGAGGTCCAAGGCTTCCCAGGAAGAGCTGGCGGAAAGTTTCGACTTTTCCGGCTACAAGCGGGAGAGAATCAGCATTGATTTTTACAAGATGGACCTGCACAACGTCTTTCGGCTGTTCCGGCAGGTCAGCGGACTCAACCTCATCGTCGCCGAAGGCGTCTCCGGAACCCTGACCCTGGCGCTCAACGACGTGCCCTGGGATTTCGCTCTGGATATCATCCTCAATCTGGCCGATCTTGAAAAGGAAGAGCGGTTCAATACCATTATCGTCTATCCCAAGGACAAGGAATTCGAATGGCCCAAACGTGCCGCCGACAATCTCAGCTTTGAGGCCAATCTGGAAGTGGTCGAGCAGGAGGCTCTCATCATCGAGCAGTCGGCCAACCAGCCCAAGGAAATCGTCGAGGCCAAGGAGCTGATGCGAAAAGCGCGGAAGGCCGAAGGCAACGACAATTACGAAGAGGCCGTCACCCTCTATGAAGACGCCATGGAACTCTGGCCGGATAATGCCAAGCTTGCCCGCAAACTTGCCGCGCTCCACCTGGTTCGTCTGGGAATGAACGCCAAGGCCGTCTTCTATGCAGAAAAAAGTCTGGAGCTCGATCCCGACAACCATAATGCCGCCCTCTACGCCGCCATCGGCAATGCCAATATGAACAAGGTGGGCGAGGCTCTGGAGTATTTCAGCCGCAGTATCAGCGGTGATCCTCCCAAGAAAGAGGCCCTGGCCAGTTTCGCCGCCTTTTCCGAGAGCAACGACCGCCTGGACGCCGCCTTGAAGCTGTATGACAAATATCACGAGATATACGGCGAGACCGTCAACACCATGGTCGCCAAGGCACGTATCTACGACAAACTCGGCATGCAGGACAAAGCCACGGACCAGTACAGAACAGTGATGGCATCGGGCTACCCCCTGCAGGTTGGATTAAGAGAGTATATTCAGAGCCGGCTTTCAGAGGCACAGTAGTGGGATCAGCCGCTTCATTGAATTGTGACAAAATGAATACTGTTAACAATTTACGTTTAAGAGGTCTTTCATGAGGTATATCAAGTCATTTTTTCAGGTCAGCGGATTGCTGCTGCTCATTGTCCTTCTGTCTTCCTGCGGAGGTAAGAAGGAGCAGGCTGATGAACAGGCCATGGCCGGGACAGACGCCGAGAAAACTGTCGCCCAGAAGGAAGAAAAACCCGCCTTGCCGATGCAGTACCAGAGACCGGCCTATATGATCGGCGACGAGTTGCAGATGCCGGCAGAGGCGGAAGATGACGATGTCGCCGTCAGGGTCGGGGCCACCATTCGCTCGACCGCCGGTCCGCAGCCGCTGTGGGACATTATGAAGCGCCTGGCTGCCATGAAGAATATGAATGTCTCCTGGGAGAGCGATGTCGATCAGGATGTCCGGGTTGATGTCGATATCAGCGCCAACGACGACTTTTTCAAATCCATCGATAATCTTCTCAGGCAGGTTGATTACTTCCACGTCATCGAAGATAATACCATAGTCGTCAAGTACAAGGAAACACGGCGCTATCAGATCGGCATGCCCTTCACCAAGCAGCTTTTTGAAACGGGCACCGGCGGCAACGTGCTCGGCGGCAACGATGCCGCCGACAACATCGAGGGCACCATTCGCCTGGACAGCAGAGGCAATGAGTTCGATATCTGGACCAATATTGAAGAAAACCTCAACGCCATTCTCAAAGTATGGGAGACCGAGGCGGTAACGGAAGTAGGCGTTGAAGGCAGCGAATCGGTATTGGCGGACACCGGCATTGGAAGAAATGAGGCCCTGGAGGACGACGAACAGCAAAGCGCTGAAGTCCAGGCTGAGGCCTCCACCAGACGCCGATCCGAGAACCAGAATCTCTTTACCATAGACCGGAATGTCGGCCTGATTACGGTCACCGCCCCCCGGCCGCTGCTGAACAAGGTCGAGGATTATATCAACAACCTCAAGTCTCATCTCTACAAGCAGATTACCATCGAGGCCAAGATCATCGAGGTGGCACTCAGCGATGCCTCCTCCATCGGCATCAACTGGAGCGAGGTTTTGAGAAACTTCAGCCTCAACGGCTTTGTCGAGTTCGGATCCCAGGCATTGGGCGGCCAGGTGTGGCCTTATATATTTTCAAAGGATAACAGGGACATCGTCTACTCCAATGCTTCCACCGGCGGTGCACTGCCGGACGGCGCCTATCAGCGGAATGTCGACCCGACACGCTTCGTCTCCAAGATTCGAATGAACACCAAGGATTTCAGCGTATTCATCAACGCGCTGCAGGAAGAGGGGCAGACCAAGGTGCTGTCCAATCCCAAGATCAGTGTCATGAACGGCCAGCCGGCGCTGATCACGGTGGGCCGAAACGTGACCTATATCGATAATATCGAATCCGATCTCGATGCAGACACCAACCGTATTACCTTTACGGTCAATACCGAACGCGTGCTCTCCGGTCTTGGCATGGCGCTGACGGCAACGATCATCGACAACGACCAAGTCATCATGAACCTGGTTCCGGTGACCTCTGAGCTCCAGGAACCCATCGAATATAGGGATGTTGGCGATCTTGGCGGCACCGTCGGACTGCCGATCATCAACATCCGGGAAATGAGCACCACCGTCAAGGTCAGCAATGGTGAAATGCTGGTAATCGGCGGTCTGATAAGCGAAGACGATGATGAAGTCGGCGAGTTCCTGCCGGTGCTGGGGAATATTCCTTTTGTCAAATACCTCTTCGGCTATGAGGAAAAGGTGAGTCAGAAACGCGAGCTGATTATCCTGCTCAAACCGGTCGTGATCTGAGATGGAGCGTGTGTACTTACAATCTGTTACTACTTGCAGGGAGAAAAAAATGCTGAGGCTGAAATACTTACTACTCATTGTTTGCGCGTTAATAGTGGCTGGCTGTGGACAAAACGTCAAGCATACCTTGAACGTGCCCCAGGCGGCGGGCCCTGATGCACCGGGATCCGGCAAAAGAATAGTCGTTCTGCCCTTTGCCGACTACACCTATGCCGATAGCATGGCGGCCGCTTTCAGGCGAAATCTGGAGATAAGCGAGGCCCTGACCAATACCCTGGCCTCCCAAGGATTCGGTATGCCGATTTCCGAGGATGTCTTTTTCTATCTGGTTGACGAGAATGTCGTCCAGATCGCCGATTATGAGGAAAACTCCAACGTCTCGCTGACAAACGAACTTGCCGGTGACTGGTCCGATGTTATGAAGGACACCATCCGGCATTATCTGCGCCAGCAGCAGATAACCCAGAGAAGCCAGGTGGCGGAGGC
>JBEPWT010000102.1:0-10344 GCA_041642275.1 Desulfopila sp.
TGGCCGACGAGGGGAATAAAGTTGGCAGCCAGCGCCGCCACGGAGATGAGAATGCCGAATCCGGCGATTTTCAGCCCCTCCCAGAGATCGATGAGGATACCCTTGAGGGTGAGGCCGTCGTCCATCTCGAAATCATCGCCCGCCTGGATTTTTTCTGCCGCCGTTGCCAGGAGCACATAGCCGGGAGTGGTGAGGGTGAAGGCCAGCAGGAAGGCGAGATAAAAAGCGGCAACCCTGCTGACAAAAAGATAGAGCCATTTCAGCAGTGTCCAGCCGCCATATTTGAGCCAGCCGAGAATGGTTGCGGTCTCCGGCGGGGCCTGGAAAAACCCGGCGGTCAGCCGGTCGATGAAGGCGAGCGAGAGATCCAGGCCCAGCCAGGTGATGGCAATGGTCACCAAAAAGAGCAGCGCGCTCAGGGCCACCAGCTTTTTTTTGCCGAAAAGAAAGGCAAGCGAGTGCGAAAGCGGGATATAGCCTCCCGAGGTTCCGGATGTTTTTTTTTCAAAACCAGGTGTTTGCATGGCATATAATAGCAGGGTTGAGTATATTTATATCTGTATGCCCGAATTCAAAGATGTACAGGAGGAAACAGTGGATTTTCGCAGCTCCCGGTTCGAAAGGGGTATTGTAGCAAATCCCCTCGAGGAGAGGCGAGGACTTTTTATCGGCTCTTTTCAGGTGGTCGTATGAGCAGTTTGACAAAAAAGCCCAGGATTCAATATGTCTGCAATAAGTGCGGGTATAAAAGCGGCAAGTGGCTCGGCCGCTGTCCCGACTGCGGCGAGTGGGAGAGTTTTTCCGAAGAGATCCCTCGGCCCCGGAGTGCCAAGGCAGGGTTGAAGGTCCAACCGCAACCGCTGCATCTTGCTCCCGACGGCGATGAAGAACGTATTCTGACCGGAATCGAAGAGCTCGACCGGGTTCTGGGCGGCGGCATCGTTCCCGGCGGAGTGGTGCTTATCGGCGGTGATCCCGGTATCGGCAAGTCGACGCTGATGATGCACATGCTCAAGGCAGTCGCCGAACAAGGCGGCAAGGTGCTCTATGCCTCAGGGGAAGAGTCGGCCAGGCAGATTAAAATGCGTGCCAGGAGACTGGATGCGCTGCATCCCCGCCAATTTCTGGCCACCGTCGCCGCCGTTGAGCAGATCGTTGATATGACGACGTCGATGCAGCCGGCATTGCTGGTGGTGGATTCGATCCAGACGCTCACCTGCGACGAGTTGCCCTCGGCGCCGGGATCGGTGACCCAGGTGCGGGAGTCGGCCGCCAGGCTTTTGCATATGGCCAAGTCGTTCAATGTTCCGGTGATGCTGGTGGGCCATGTCACCAAAGAGGGCGCCATAGCCGGTCCCAAGGTGTTGGAGCATATGGTGGACACCGTACTCTATTTCGAGGGTGAGAGAAACCACGCCTTCCGTATCCTCCGAACCCAGAAAAACCGCTTCGGTTCCACCAATGAGATCGGGGTCTTCGAGATGAAGGAAGAAGGCCTGGTCGAGGTCAAGAACCCCTCTGAGATTTTCCTGGCAGAAAGACCGCTGGATGTACCCGGCTCGGTGGTTATTCCCAGCGTCGAGGGGACCAGACCGATTCTCGTCGAAGTTCAGGCTCTGGTCAGCCCCACCAACCTCGGTACGGCGAGAAGGACGGCCATTGGCGCCGATCCCCAGCGTCTTGCCCTGCTCTGCGCCGTGCTTGAAAAGAAGGCGGGGATGGACCTCTACGGCCACGATATCTTTCTCAACATTGCCGGGGGCATACGCATAGAGGAACCGGCGCTCGATTTGGGAGTGGTCTGCGCTCTGGCCTCAAGCATGCTGGAGCGGCCCATACCCTCGGCAACGGTGCTCTGCGGCGAGGTCGGCCTGGCCGGCGAAATTCGCGCCGTCGGCCAGGTGGAGATGCGGCTGGCTGAAGCTGAACGCCTCGGTTTCCAGCGTTTTATCATGCCCAAGGCCAATTATGACCGGCTGCACCAGAAATCGACGATGCGCTGCCTGGGGATCGCCACCATCCAGGAACTCCTGGAAGTGGTCTTCGACGATGAGTAAGTGAGCGGCCCGGGGCCGCCGATGACTTTTGACGAGATTATCAATTTCTATCAACAAGGAGGCAACAATGAATTTACAGAACCATCTCGAGCGGGGCTGGAAAAATTTCATCCAGTTCATCGGCCCGGCGCTGCTTATCACCTTCGTGCAGATCGTCGTCACCATTTTCAGTCTGGGCATACTGGCGCCGGTGACCTCGGCGGGATACGTGCACTCTCTTCTTTTGGCGCAGCGGGAGGGGCGAACGCCGGAGGTCAGGGATCTCTTTTCCCATATGTCGCTTTTCCTGCCCCTGCTGCTCTTTGGCCTCGCCGCCTTCGTCGTCGTCATCATCGGTTTTACGTTTCTGGTATTGCCCGGATTCGCCGTGATGCTCTTTCTGGCCTTTGCCTGCCTTTATCTGCTGCCGCTGATGACCGACGAGAAAATGGACCTTTTGTCGGCCTTGAAGGAGTCCTGGAACATGGCGGTAATGGACCCCATCGGCGATCATATCATTATCACCATTGTCTACGTGGCCATTATTTCCATCGGCGGCTCACTGCCCTTCGTCATTCTTCTGGCTCAGCCGCTGGCGATCTTTATCCTCCTGTCCTTTTACCAGGAACGGCTTGCACTTGCCAAAAGCGCCGCCGGCAGCGAGCTGGCCGCCAAAAGCCAGGAGGAGGCGTCGGAAAAATAGCCTTTTTCTGCAAATGTATTTGAAAACGGATAGTCCCAGGAGATAGACTAAGGGGTGTTTCAGCCCTGCACCGATACGTGAGGACGCTATGAACGAACATCACCACGAGCCGGAAGACGAGAAAGCATGTGTTGCGGTCGCCGTTTTTTTTGTCGCCGTGCTGGCCGCTGTTTTTTTCATCGGCCTTATTAACTGAGTGGCCTGCCGCCGGGGAACAAGGCTTTTTTCCCCGGGAGGCAATGGTATTTACGGCATACACGGCGCCTATTCGTCGGCCGTCCGGATCCCCTGGAGACAGGATGCCGGGACAAGGGAGTGATATGAAGGATATTCTTCATGTGGACGGAAGTGAAAAAAAGGTCGTCATTCTGTTGTGCGACATGGTGCGCTATTCGCAAAAGACCGCGGAAATGCGACCCGTGGAGATTCGCGACTTCATCGTCGAATATCATCGCAATCTGCAGCAGATCATCAACGATCATTCCGACGTGCACCAGGATATCGAACCCTCGGCGGGAGACGGCGCCATTGCCATTTTTGAAAATGCCGAGGGCGAAAGCAGAGGCGATGTCTGCGACCGGGCCATTCAGGCGGCGCTGAACATGGCCTCTGCCATGGAACGCGGGGTCATACCCCAGACCCGCATCGGTATCTTTGCAGGAGACATAATAGAGGCCACCATCGGCGGCAAGACCATGCGCTTCGGCGCCAGTTTTTCCGTTGCCAGCCGTCTGGAGGAGCTGTGCGGCTATTTCGGCACCAGCTTTCTCATGGATCGCGAGGTGGCCTTCTGGCAGTCCCGGCACAAAAAATATACCGTCAGTGTAGGCAAGGTGACGCCGAAGAACTTCCACCACCCCATTCACGTCTATACCATCTACAAGCCGGGTATCCATAATGTCCCCTCGGAGGTCGACCCCTCTGACCTTGCCCGATTCATCGATACCAAGAACGAGGCGGTGGGCCTTTTCTGCGGCAACCAGCTGCAGGGCATCCGGGCCGATTTTCCCCTGGCCAAGGATAAGCTCAATGAAGTCCAGGAGCTGTTTGTGGAGATGACGGGGAAAAAGGATGTGCCCTCGGAGCGGCTGCTCGAATATATACGCAACGCCCCTTTTCCCGGAGAGGAATTCAAGAAGGCGGGCATGATGATTCGGGAAGCCACAGGCGATTCCATGGGCATCCGCCTGCTGCACCTTTCCAACGAGCTGCTGCGGGCCATGGATGTCGATTTTTATCACACCCTGGTGGTGGACACCGAGTGGGAGCGTCTGTTCAAGCTCATCTGGAAGAAAAAGGGCGATGTCATCGTCAGAATCAATGATCCGCCCAACGGGGTATATTACATCGACAACGGCAGCGTCAACGCCCTTGACGAGAATGGAGAGCTGATCACCACCCTGACGGCCGGCAATGTCTTCGGCGAGATGGCGTATTTTTCCAGCAGCCGTACCAGAAACGCCACGGTGATCGCTAATACAGATGTTGTCCTGCGGAGAATCTCGGGCGAGGATTTCGAAAAACTGCCGATTATCATGAAGATATTCGAACGCATCGCCAAAAGACGCCGCGACGGGCGGGATGGGCAGTAAAAAAGGCCCGCCCCCCGAAGGGGAAGCGGGCCCTGAAGCGAAAAACTCAGCGGTGCTTATTCTGCAATGAGGACGACATACTGACTGAAGCGTCCCGATTTGACCCGCAGCAGCAGGCGGTCGGGGTTATCGTCCCCTTCCAGTACGCTTTGCAGCTCATCGATGTCTCTGACGCGCTGGCGGTTGACCTCCTGAATGAGCTGGCCGGGCTGCAGTCCGGCGGAAGCGGCTACGCCTCCCGGCTCGACATCGCCTATGAGTACGCCCTTCTCGCCTTCGTAGCCGAGTTGCTCGGCAAGTTCGGCAGTGAGTTCCTGAAAACTCAGGCCGAAACGTTCCAGATATTCTTCAGCACCGCCGCTCGGTTTCTGGGCAACGCTGCCGAAGTCGCTTGGCTGTTCGCCGATCTCGATATCGATGGTTTTTTCCCTGCCGTCGCGAATCAGCGTCAGCGCAGCTTCGGTTTTCGGCACGATCAGGGCGATGCGGTTGCGCAGATCGGTGACGTTTTTCAGTTCGATGCCGTCGAGTTCGATGATGACATCCCCCTGTTCAACTCCCGCCTTGTCGGCCGGCGAACCGTCCTGGACCTCACTGACCAGAATGCCCTGGGCCTTTTCCAGGCCGAAGGACTTGGCCAGTTTTTCATCAACATCCTGGATGGCGACACCAAGCCAGCCCCGGGTGACCTTGCCGTATTCCTGCAGCTGTTCGTTGATGGCTTTGACCATATTGATGGGTATGGCGAAACCGATACCCATATAGCCGCCGGTGCGGGAGAAAAGAGCGGAGTTGATGCCGACGACTTCACCATGGATATTGAGCAGCGGACCGCCGGAATTGCCCGGGTTGATCGCCGCATCTGTCTGGATGAAATTCTCGTATTCGTTGATGCCCACCCGGCTGCGGCCCATGGCGCTGACCACGCCGACGGTGACGGTCTGATTGAGACCGAAGGGATTGCCGATGGCGATCACCCATTCACCAACCTCGAGAGCGTCGGAGTCGCCCAGGGGAATGAGGGGAAGATCCTTGCCGTTGTTTATCCTGATGAGTGCCACGTCGGACTGGGGATCGGAGCCGATCAGCTCGGCATCGATCTTGGTGTTGTCGGAGAGGGTAACCCGTATCTCATCGGCATCGGCGACCACGTGGTAATTGGTGAGGATATACCCTTCCTTGCTGATGATGAAACCTGAGCCCTGACCACGCTGCTTGCGCTGCTGCGGCTGCTGCTGCGGGTTCTGCCGGCGGAATTCGGGGCCGAAAAAGCGTTCGAAGAACGGGTTGTTGAAGAACTCATGGGTGTAATCACGGGCGCCTACGGTTTTTTCAACTTCCACGTGAACCACGGCGGGCGTCACTTCCTTGACCACCGAAGAAAAGGCCCTTGACGTTTTGCTCAAAATTTCAACTTCCTCCTTGCTGGCGCTGTGGGCCGGAGAAAACATGAACACCGAGCACACAATCAGCAGCAGGGCTGCCGCAGTCTGTTTTGTACATCCTCTTGTTTTCTGCATAGATTTTCCTCGCAATTGGTATTTGGTGAAGAGACGAGCCTCTTCAACGGGTTCTGATCAATAAAGGTATTGTAAAACTGATCGGATGACCGTCAAGAAAGATTACGCAAATGTAATTTTACCGGCAGGGCGGGGCAAGGGCCGCATTTTCGAGATTACTGGAGGTTGGCGACGGGTGCTCGGGAAATTTCAGGGATCGAGGCCGGGACAACCGCCCGGGAAAACCGTCGCTGGACAATTTTCCCGGGCGGCAGACAAAGCGGAGCTGACGGCTGCTCAGCTGCGGATCATGTCGGCGATCTGGAAGGCCACCTCGAGACTCTGTTCGGCGTTGAGGCGCGGGTCGCAGCTGGTGAGATAATTGTTTTGCAGCTCATCGTCGATGATATTGCGGGCGCCGCCAATGCACTCGGTGACGTTTTCGCCGGTCATCTCTAAATGGACGCCGCCGGGGATGGTGCCTTCGGACCAGTGGGCCTCGAAAAAGCAGGTGATCTCCGAGAGAATATCATTAAAGTTCCGGGTCTTGTGGCCGGATTCGGCGGTGTAGGTATTGGCGTGCATCGGATCGCAGCTCCAGACGATGTTGTAGCCTTCCTTCTTGGCCTCGCGCAGCAGCGGCGGCAGTGCTTTTTCAATGTTTTTCATGCCCAGACGGGTGATGATCGTCAGTCTCCCCGGTTCGTTGTCGGGATTGAGGACGTCGATGAGCTGCTTGATATTGTCGAGATCGTATTCGGGCCCGACCTTGACGCCTATGGGATTGAGGACGCCGCGGAGAAACTCGACATGGGCGCCGTCGACCTGGCGGGTTCGCTCGCCGATCCACAGCATATGGGCGGAGCAGTCGTACCAGTCGCCGGTGGTCGAATCGATGCGGGTCAATGACTCCTCATAGCCGAGGAGAAGCGCCTCGTGCGAGGTGAAAAGCTGGGTCTGGTTGACCTGGGGGATATCGGTGGGGATGCCGATGGTATTCATGAAGCGGATGGCATGGTCGATCTGTTTGGCCAGTCGGTTGTAGGACCTGCCCATGGGCGACTGTACGACGAACTCCTGATTCCAGGCCTGGACCCGGTCGAGGGCGGCATAGCCGCCTCGGGTGAAGGCCCGCAGCAGGTTCAGCGTGCAGGCGGCCATGTTGTAGCCCTTGAGCATGAGCTTGGGATTGGGCAGCCGCGCTTCTTCGGTGTATTCGGCGCGATTGACCATGTCGCCACGGTAGGAGGGCAGGGTGACGCCGTCGATGGTTTCGGTGTCGGAGGAGCGCGGTTTGGCGAACTGGCCGGCGATGCGCCCGACCTTGATCACCGGTTTGCCGCCGGCATAGGTGAGAACGATGGCCATCTGCAGCAGGACCTTGAGGGTCTCGCGAATCTTGGGCGCCGTCACTTCGGAAAAATTTTCGGAACAGTCGCCGCCCTGCAGCAAAAAGGCGTCACCGGTAACCGCTTTGGCCAGAAGATCTTTGAGGGAGCGTATTTCTCCGGCGAAAACCAGCGGCGGCAGTATCGCCAGATTGTCGAGCACTTTATGTACATCCGGCTCGTTGGGCCAGTTGGGTTGCTGCAGTGCCTGAAACTCACGCCAGCTCGATTTGTTCCATTCTTTCCGGTTTCCCATACTCCGTCCTCGTTGATGATTGTTGTGATTGTCAAGACGTCTGCACCCACCCTAGAGACAACACCGCTCCACATCGAAGGCATTGAGAATGCGCTTCTCACGCTCCAGTGCGAGCCCGTTTTGTCGAGGAAGAAAGGTGAGAGTGGGGATCAGCCGTTCTGCCTGATGGCGATCGGGTAATGATTCTAACCCATTTCCGAGAATCTTGCCAGTGGCTGTGTCAATTAATTCGGCATCGCGCCCATTTGTGACCATGGCCAGGGGAATCCGGTAGTCCGGGTTGAGCACCCTGGCGGCGGCAATGGCCGCGCGCTCACGGCTCACCAGCGACCCGGGGCCGTAGCGGATGATCAGAAACTGCCGGCGCTCCTGGCAGATGGTTAACTCGATTATCGAGCGGACAAAGCTGGCGCCGAAAAAGGTCTCGATAGCCAGCCGGGGAGCGAGCTGGTCTCTGGTGTAACCTTTTTCCTCAACCATATATCGGCTGAGCCGCTGGCGGATGCGTTCATCATCGGTATCGGTGAGTTCTTCGCCGGTGAGATAGTCCCGGAGGGTGCCGTAGACCAGGTGATGGTGTTTGGTTGTGTTCATGGCTTGCAAGAGAAGTGGAGGGGTGCTGGTGCCTGACGGTTCTTTTCTCAGCAAAAAGTAACGACGCTTCGTCCCCCTTGTCAATAGCGGGAGTGTGAATAGGGTTGATAATATATTATATTGATGGTAAGTATCAATATATTTGCTGATCGCTTGGGCACAGCCGGATCGCAGGTGCTGCTGGTATCTCGGCGGCCAGGAGTCTGCCGGACAGCGGGAGCAGAGCTGGGGATTATGGGTAGTCAGAACATATGTTCTCGTTTTATGTGCTGTGCACACTTGCCGGGGCCTGCGGGCTGCAATGCGAGGTATGACTGGAGGAGAGGATATGAAGGTGCGAGATGTCATGGAACCCCTGGAGAGCTGGCTACGTCCGGAAATGAATCTGCACGAAGCCATGGGCGTCATGCATGAGGCGCGGCGCAGCCACGGACTGTCGGTGAATGCCATCGTCGTCCTCGACTCGGAGAGGAAACTGGCGGGAATTGTGTCGACCACCGATATCCTCAGAACGATTCTGCCGCCGGAGATGTATCTCGACGATGACCTGGAGGGCTTTTCCTGGGAAATTCTCCGCCAGGACCGCACCGAAAAGACCAAAAAGACCTCGGTGCGCAGTATAATGACCGAAGACGTCAGGGTCATCCGCGCCGATGAGTCGATCATGCGCTGTGCCGACAGGCTGCTGGTCGAGCAGATCCGCAGGCTGCCGGTGATCGGTCTGGACGGCAGCGTGGTGGGCGTGGTCTATCTGCGCGATGTGTATAACACGGTGACCGAACTGCTTTGCCATACCGACGGCCTGGTCGTCTAGGGCTCTTTTTTTGCTTCCCGCACCGCCACCAGCCGCTTGGCATCGATGCCGTAGCGTTTCATTCTGTTCCAGACGGTGACTCGGGAGACCCCTAAAATCTCAGCGGCCTTCGACTGGTTGCCCCGGGTTTTCTTCAATACCTCGAGCAGTTCCCTTTTTTCTATTTCCTGCATGTTGAAAGAACTTCTTTTGCCGGTGTGGCCGTGTTGCCTCCGTGGCGTGTATATGGTCTGGGGCAGATGGTGCGGCTGGATCAGTTCTTCATGACAGGTCACCAGCGCATACTCGAAGGCGCCCCTGAGTTCGCGGACATTGCCCGGCCAGCTGTGGTTCATGAGCACCTCGATGGTATCCTTGCTTATGCCCTTGATGTGTTTGCCGTTTTTGAGAATCATCTTTTTGAGGAAAGACTCGGCCAGCAGCGGTATGTCTTCCACCCTCTGGCGCAGCGGCGGCAGGAAGATGGGAATGACATTGATGCGAAAGTAGAAGTCCGTGCGGTACTCGCCGCGGTCGACGAGCTTCATCAGATCCTGGTTGGTGGCGGAAATGATGCGGACATCGGTGCGGATAGAACTGCTGGAGCCGACCCGCTCGATCACCTTTTCCTCGAGCACACGCAGCAGCTTGGTCTGGGTTGAAATGGGCAGATCGCCGATTTCGTCGAGGAAGATATCGCCCTCGTTGGCCTTTTCGAAACGGCCTATCCTGTCTTTGTAGGCGCCGGTGTAGGCCCCCCTGACGTGACCGAAGAGTTCGCTCTCCAGAAGCGATTCGGTCAGGGCGGCGCAGTTGACCTTGACGAAGGGTTTGTTCCAGCGCAGACCGAGATTGTGGATGGCCCGGCTGACCAGCTCCTTGCCGGTGCCGCTTTCACCGTAAATGATCACCGGCGCATTGGAGCTGGCGGCGTTTTTGATCATATCGTAGACCTGATGCATCCGCGCCGAGGCGCCGATTATGCCGTGGAAATGATCTTCGGCCCGCAGCTGCTGCCGGTAGGCTTCGATCTGATTTTCCTTCTCGGCGATATCGGAGATGTCGGCGATGGTGCCGACGGCGCCTATGACATTGCCCTCGGCGTCTTTGAGCAGGGCGCCGTTCTTGAGAGCCTGGAAGAAGCTGCCGTCTTTGCGCCGTATCAGGCATTTCCGCTGTTCGGCATCTCCCTGGCGGAACAGGGCGCACCAGTGCTCGCCGCCGCCTGCGCGGCTTCGGGCGCAGACGTCGCACTGGAGAATGTCACAGGACTTGCCGATAATCTCATCCCGGCTGTAGCCTGTTATCTCTTCAAAAGCCCTGTTGACGGAGACGATGGCGCCGTGCGTGTTGACGATGATGATGCCGTCACGAATGGTATCCACCACGGTCTTCCAGTATCCGTCAAGCTCGCGGCCGATCATAGTTCACCTGTTAAGTCTTAACATCTGTAAAGCATAACACCTTTAACAATTTAACACCT
>JBEPWT010000103.1:0-10320 GCA_041642275.1 Desulfopila sp.
CGGCGATTTCCGCGTCGGAATCGCGCTTGGCGGTGTGTTGAGGTAACCGGGCCATGGGCTTTTGCTCTTGACGGTGGGGCAGATAACGGTTGTGGAGGCCAGGCCTACTTATTCACTGGTCATCTCAAGGCTTTTCTTGAGTTGCTCCATGAGATCCTCCACCGCCGTCTCTTCGCTCTCCTCCTCGGTTTTTTGCACCGGCCGCTTCTCTTTCTTGGCTGCGATAACTTCTTCGAGCCGCTCCTCGTAGGTATCCTTGTATTTTTCCGGCTTGAATTCGGCGGACATGCCTTCGATGAGCTCGACGGCCATTTCAATTTCCTTCTTTGCCGGTTCGGCTGAAGGTATCTTCAGTTGATCCGGGGACCGGAGATCGTCGTAAAAACGCATCTGCACCAGGTAAAGCACTTTCTCATCCGCCATGAGCAGGGCCAAATGTTCCCTGTTGCGCATCACGAATCGGGCGAGGCCGGCCATCTTCGAGCGGTAGATGGCCTGCCGCAACAGGTTGTATGTCTTGCCGGCGCCCCTGTCGGGTTCAAGAAGATAGGGTTTTTCGAAATACCTGGGGTTTATGTCCTCGGCCTTGACGAATTCCTCTATATCGATGCTTTCACTCTTGACCCGCCGGGCGGTGGCGAAATCCTCTTCCTTCAAGACCACATAATGATCATCGATCTTGCTGCCCTTGACGATATCGCTCCAGGGAACCTCCCGTCCGTCCTCCTCGCAGACCCGAACATACTTTATCGGGCATTTGTCACCCTTGCGCAGCATCTTCAGATCGATACCGGACGAGGAAACGCCGCTGTAGAGTTTTATCGGCACAAAGACCAGTCCGAAGCTTATCCCGCCTTTCCATATTGCCCGGGGCATGGTTTACGTTCCTCCTCGGATTTTCATCTGCCGCGAGCTTTTGCCGGCAGGTGCTGAGCAGTCTGTGAGGTCATCCTGTCTGACAAGGAGTTGCTGAATCTTCAATCTTCCAATCTTAGAATCTTATGTTTTGCAATTCCCATACCATGATTGTCGAGAGCTGAAAGCGACCAGACGCCGGTAACCGCCTTCTTTCTGAGATGATCAGGGGGGTGAGGCGCGGTCCGGAGCACAGTGTCAGGTCCTCAGGGACGAACTTTGGGGCCGTCCCCTGTTAATGGCTCGCGGAGGAGGAAGCAGCTTGAGCGGCGCGACGGCAAACAAGAGGAATAATCAGCCCCCTGGCTGCCGAATCCCTGGCAGCACATGCGAACTGGCCGAGTCCTGTACGCAATCAGCTCATTTTCAGTTCATTCCGGTCGCAGGAGAATCTGTCCTGCAAGGCAAGACTGTTGATTCCAGGTAAAAATTCTGTTCCCGGTCACTGCAGCCGGCAGGGAGCTTAGCGGCCATGGTGACAATGATCATACCGAAGATCGGTTTTTCCTCACCTGGCCTGACGGCTTCAACCGTTCTTGCCGGGTAGATCACTGCCACTGCCACTGCGCCACTGCGCCACTGCCACTGCCACTGCGCCACTGCTATTGGCAATGGCAATACCTGTAGTTATATTTTTGTTAACATGAGTTGTCAAAAGTTGCCAAACATAAAGGAGTCTGAAATGACAGAGAAAAAGGACATTTTGTTTCACCCCTTCACCTTAGGAGACCTGCAACTTCCCAACAGGGTGCTGATGGCCCCCCTGACTCGGTCGCGCTCGAAACAGCCTGGAGATATTCCTTGGGAACTCAATGCTCAGTACTATGCCCAGCGGGCCGGTGCCGGGTTGATTTTTAGTGAAGCAACTCAAGTCTCGCCACAGGGCAAAGGCTATGCTTTCACACCGGGGATTTACTCCGATGATCAGGTCGAAGGTTGGCGCAAGGTCACAGCGGCAGTTCATGAAGCCGGTGGACGGATCTCTCTGCAACTCTGGCACGTCGGGCGCATATCTCGCCCCGAATTGCAGCCAGATGGCCAGCGGCCCATTGCACCCTCAGCCATCAAACCGGAGGGGGCCCAGACGTATATTGATGAACAATCCGGTCTAGTCGAGGTGCTGGAACCAAGAGCGCTCTTGACTGAGGAGATTCCAGGCGTCGTCGAACAGTTCCGCCAAGGTGCGGTGAATGCCAAGCGAGCCGGTTTTGACGGTGTTGAGATTCACGGTGCCAACGGCTATCTGCTTGATCAGTTCATTCGCAGCAAATCGAACCAGCGTACCGATGAATATGGTGGTTCCATCGACAACCGTTTGCGCTTTCCCCTGATGGTAGTGGATGCTGTGGTCGATGTCTGGGGTGTTGACCGCACTGGGATCCGGGTCTCGCCAACGGGAACATTCAACGACATGCATGACGATGACCCGGTGGCAACCTACGGAGCCTTCGCCAAAGAACTTAACGACAGAGGTATTGCCTTCATCGAAGTTGTCGAGGACTCCTTTCAGGGCAATGAGGTTAATGGACGTCCGGAAGCAGTCATCAAGGCGATTCGAGACAATTTCAAAGGAGCGTATATTGCCAATGGCAACTATTCGGCAGATGAGGCGCGCCAAAGAATCGATGCAGGATTATGTGAACTCGTTTCGTTTGGACGTGTATTCATCTCCAATCCAGACCTGCCGAAACGATTCCACCAAGACGCCCCGCTCAATGATTTTGACGAAAGCACTTTTTACGGCGGCGATGAGCATGGCTACACTGACTATCCACCTCTGGATTAACGAGAGCTTTTTCGCGCGGAATTCCGGATAGTACAATTTCGGGTTGTTTAGTCTCGGGGAGTTCTGTGTCGAAACAGATATGATCGGCATGATTGTATAAAAAATTTATTTGATTACCCCTGAAACTCAGCTTGACCAATTATGGAAAGACAGGGTGCCCTTTTCACGGGTGTCTGCAGCCAGGACGGCTGCAGTCAAGCCCCCAGGGATGGGTTTATGGCGTCCCGGTAAAAGGGCACCCTGTCTCAAAACATGTTGCTGAACATTAGGGCTAATCAGGAAAATTTATGCATCCTCGGTTAGGGAAAGGCCCTTGAGGAAGGCGCGGACGTTTTTGCCGAGCACGGCGTGGTTGTAACCGCCCTCCAGCAAGCCATAGCAGCCTCCGCCGCTGTCTTCGGCCGCTCTCCGCACCCATTTTCCCATGGTCCGGTAATCCTCGGTATAGAGGAGGCCGCCCCAGTCGTTGATATGGTTGTCAAAGCCTGCCGACACAGCGATGACATCGGCCCGGCAATGTTCGAGCGCATTATGCACTTCCTCGAGATAGCTTTGGCGCTGGTTTGAGTCCGGATTGCATATTTCCAGCCAGTTTTCGTCGCCGAGGATGTTTACTGTGCCGTCGCCGTAGTGGAGGTCAAAGTCGAGAATCAGTGCCCGCTCCACAAGTCCTTCGCTGCGCAGGTGATACAGAGAGACGGCCATATTGTTGAAAAAGCAGAAGCCCCAGCAGCTGTTGGCCGAGGCATGATGGCCCGGAGGCCTGATAAGGGCGAAGCTCGGCTCCTCAAGAGAGGTGCGGGCGGCCTGGATCGCTCCTCCTGCCGCCAGGGCGCTGATGTCGTAGAGACCCTGACGACGTATATGTTCGAGGTGCATATGGCCGTGGACAGCCAGAATGTCGTCCTCCGTGGCGGGGCTGCAGGAGAGTATTTCCCCGAGGGGCTCTATTTCTTCCAAAATCCCCTCCATCCGGCCCGATTCTGCCGCGGGATCGTAAGTGTATTCCTCAAGAAAATCGCTGTGAAAAAAGATTTTCATCTCTCTGCTCCTTCTTTTTCAATCTTCCTTTTCAGCGGCGTGATGCCGGGGCTAGCCGCAGCCAGTCTTCAGGACTCAGCCTCCTGGCCTGCGGTACGATATCCTGCGGTATCCCCTATAACAGCGGTTTCTCCGGTGCCTCGGCGCCGGTGCGGAGAGGGGCAGCAAGAGCCCATCCCGGCGACTTCGATGACTTTTTACGAGATTATCATACTTGATTCAAACCAGGAAATGTAACGGATAATCCGGTGAACACCGCGTTGAGTCCGTAGGAAAAGGCAAGGGATTGTAGAAACAGCCATTTATATCAGGTTCACGCTGCAAATATCGGTCGTTGACCGCTCAACTCTTTCCGAAAATCGAATTCCATGGCAAGATACACGTACTACTGCTGATCCGTTTTTTTTAAGCAAGCAGGTTCAGAAGGTCGCTTGATATACGCTTACGTTTTACTCTCTGGACGACAATGGGCTCGATCTGGTATTTCCAGACCAGCGATTTTAGAACGATGAAACGCTGATGCCCGAGGGTGCGCGGCACTGGTCGTTTCGTCCGGGGAGGGGCTTGGTGAAGATCTGTGTTCCTTGATGGCAAGCCACCTGCGATCAGCCCGGTCATAAGCCGGCACCGTCTGGAGACAATGCCTTTCCCAGGCCTTACCGTACCAAGAACAGGAAACGAATATGAAACTGAATATATATCAGGTAGATGCCTTTACCAAACAGCCTTTTTCTGGAAATCCGGCCGCCGTCTGTCCGCTGCAGGAATGGCTCAATGACGATATTCTGCAGAACATCGCCGAAGAGAACAACCTCTCCGAGACAGCCTTCTTCGCACCGGAGCAGGAGGGTTTCAAACTGCGCTGGTTCACTCCCGCCGAGGAGGTCGACCTGTGCGGTCACGCCACCCTGGCCGCGGCATATGTTCTCTATGAGCACCTGCACTATAGTGAGCCGGAAATCGTGTTTTACACCCGCAGCGGTAACCTGCAGGTAAAGAAGGCCGGTGATGGTTTCTGTATGGATTTCCCCGCCGCCACTCTTCGCGAGACTGCAGCCCCGCCCCGCCTGCTCGATGGCCTGGGCCGCACCCCGACGGCGGTGCTGGCGGGCTTCGACTATGTTGTCGTACTGGAGCGCCAAGGGGATGTTCTCGATGTGAAACCGGATTTCGCTGCCTGGCTGGAGCTCGATCTACGCGGTGTGGTTGTGACCGCACCCGGAGAAGAGGTGGATTTCGTAAGCAGATGCTTCTTTCCCAAACTTCGCGTAAACGAAGATCCGGTCACGGGCTCCGCCCACTGTGAACTGGCCCCCTTTTGGGGCGCGAAACTCGGGTTAGACACCCTCTTTGCCAGACAATTGTCGCGTAGAACCGGCGACATCAAATGCAGATTGCTCAAAGATAGAGTCCTACTCTACGGAAACTGTGCAGACTATATGCAGGGCCGGATCAGCTTGAAACCATGACCTCTTTCTCTGCATTTCTTTCTCGCAATTCATGCGATAAAAGCTCGTCAGCCCTGGAGGCGATGTTTTTCTTGAAAACCGAGGAGATGAAGAACCAGCGGAGCGGCACTGCTTTTTTGTGCTATATTGGCTCATTCTTCTGATTACGCACTATTCAGAGTCGTCCCAGGCAGGAGCAACTCCATAATAGTTTTGCAGATTCTCCTGGTATTCCGAATGGGACAAATTGCTCTTGTCCGGGACGGAGTCGAGTTTTGCGCGTTCGACCAACAACAACACAGCCCTGTCGCTATATATCCGCAGAGCTCCGTAGGGGACATCGATCTTTCTTTCTTCACCGGATTCGCCCTGCCGGGCAAAGGTGAAATAGTGAATGAGCCCCGATTGCTCGTCGGCGGTTACGCTCTGTATCTTCCCTACCTGTTCACCGGTCAGTAAGACCACCGGCAGGGCCTCGAGTTCGGCGGTTTTCTGATCGGCGTCCCCCTTTTCGATGAAACCATTCGATTCGAGCGTTGTCGCTGCTGGCGGCTGGTTTTCGGTTGTCGGCTCATTTTGATCCATGGCGGACGATGAGCTGACCAGGACAAATGTAAGCAGTGATGTTAAGCAATATATGGAGAGCTTTTCCATAACGTACCTCCCGGTAAGGAAAAGTTGACGATTAACGGCGGCGACGAGCCAACTGCAAAGCAGAATCAGAATTATTGACCCGCGCCTGTACGCCTGTATGATATAATACTACCATGCAAAAATTGAACCTGATTGCGCATTACCTTTGGGCGTTCAGCCAGTGCGGACCGTGCTGAAAGCGTGGGGAAGGGTAAACAGGCAGCACTTCCACGGCGATCTTTTATATGCGCAGGACCGCGTAAAAATCTTATTCCGGCACAACGGAATTTGCAGCCCGGATGTGCAGGAATTTTGACTGTTGTGCTCTCATTCCTGCACAGGGCTGAATAAATATATCTGATCACCAATGAAACAGGAGAATGTCTGATGATCTCGGACTGGTATCAATACTTTTTAAAGGGCCTGAGTTCGCCAAACCGATTTCAACCGCAAATGATTGTCGGATGGGGACACTGCCGGTATTTTCCCTGAGCTGAGCATTGGTGGTCGTTTGTTGTCGGGGCTCACGGCAGGCGCCCTGGCTGTAAATGATGGATATTATTGGTACATCTGTGCTGTTGCAGTGGTTTGAAGCAGTGCAGGCACTGCCCTCCCGTCGACTATATGCAAGCGGTTGAAATGGAAGACTGGCAAAAATCCTATGATGGTATATGAAAACTCAAGAAGAGAAAAGCTCGTTTGGATGCATAATGGCTGCTTCGACTCGCGGTCCATGCCAGAATTCAAACCGCTGCAGAAACCCGTGGCTGAGTCCGGGATGAGTCTGAACGGCTTTGCAGACATGTTGCGGGGTTTTTGCCAAAGGTCCTCTCCTCGGCTGGCGGTTCCGCCGCCCTCATTGCCGGAGGTGAGCTTTGCCGTGCGCTTTGAGAGAACCAGGAGTTTGTCGACGGAGCTGGCATTGGCGGCATAACCTGATTGGTTGCAATGAGGTGCCGGACAAAAAGTTCTTGAAAACTGAGGGCCCAAAATATTAGACTTGAGACATTGAGCGCATGCTCACCTTTGTCGATTCTGAGGTTTTCCCGGCTCCTGCCGGATACCCAAATGCCAGAGAGGGACTCATGCAACACTTTGGAAAACTGGTCTCGCTTCTCCTTTTACCGCTTATCGCCATTATCGTCTACAGCTCCCTGATGTCTTATTTTTTCAAAGCTCCGCCCATGTGGAGTTTTGAGATGTCGATGTTCTTTTTCGGCTCTTTTTTCATGCTGGGCGCTGCATATTGCCACAGGGAGAAAAAGCATGTGGCAGTAGACATACTCAGTCATTATGTGCCGCCGAAGTGGAAAAAGGTTCTGGGCGTCTTCACTGAACTGGTGGTGCTGTTCGTCGCCGTTGTTTTCGTATATATCAGCGTTCCCAGCGCCTGGCAGGCAACCATGATCGGCGAGAGGTCCATGCATCAGACGCCCTTCAATCCACCCGTCTGGTGGTTCAGGTGGGTTATTCCCATATCATGCCTTCTGATCGCCTTCCAGGCTGTCCTGAACATGGTCGTACAGATCGTAGACAAACCGGAAGACACTTCTTTTTCTTGATGCCGACAGGAGATTGCTATGGTAGGTGAATCAGCTCCGCTGCTCATGTTTCTGGCTCTGTTTGTCCTGCTCGTTGCCGGGGTGCCGATTGCCTTCTCCCTCGCCGCCGTCGCCGTGGTGTTCTCCTATGTGTTCTGGGGAACGGGGGCAATGAATATCCTGGTTTCCGCCGCCTGGGGAACCATGAACAACTTCGTCATCATCGCGGTTCCCCTCTTCATTTACATGGCCTACATCCTCCAGAAAACCAACATAGTGGAGGATCTCTACGACACCTTCTATAAGTGGTCGGGGGCACTGCGCGGCGGGCTCGCCATAGCGACGATACTGGTCGGGGCGGTCATCGGTGCGGTTTCGGGCGTGGTGGCCGCCGGAGTAATTGGCCTCGGGCTCATCGGCCTGCCGCAGATGCTCAGGCACGGCTATAACCGCAGAATCGCCCTGGGTTCGGTTCTGGGCGGCGGAACGCTCGGGCAGCTCATACCGCCGAGCACCAATATGGTCCTCTACGGCGCCGTTACCGGTGTATCCATTGGAGGGCTGTTCGCAGGGGGCATTTCGGCGGGGGTTTTGCTCGCTTCGCTGTATATTATCTATGTGGTCGTCAGGGGGATAATCGATCCCACCTTCGCCCCGGCACTCCCGCCCGAGGAACGCGCCGCCTGGAAGGAAAAACTCGTCTCCATCAAATCCGTCTTTTTGCCGATGCTGTTGATCGTAATCGTTCTCGGCTCCATTCTCCTGGGGATGGCCAGCCCCACCGAGGCCGCCGCTTTCGGCGCAGCGGGGGCTCTGTTCGTCGGACTGTTAAAAAGACGGCTCACCTGGGAAATAGTGTACTCTTCCTGTTATGAAACCTTAAGCGTCACCGCCATGGTCGGCTGGATGATGATCGGCGCCACCGCTTTCGGCTCGGTGTTTTCCGGTCTCGGCGGCAACGCCATGGTGAGCGAGTTCGCCATGAATATGCCGGGCGGGGCGCAGATGGTTTTCGTGGTCGCCGCCCTGTTCGTCTTCTTCATGGGAATGTTCCTCGAACCTGGGGCCGTGATCTTTCTCGCCGTGCCGATTATCGCGCCTATCCTGGCCAGACTTGGATTCGATCCGCTGTGGATTGGTCTGGTGATCAACGTCATCCTGCAAAGCGCTTACATCTCACCGCCCTTCGGCTTCAGTCTCTTCTACCTGAAGGGATGCACCCCGGATACCATCGATATAATCGAGATCTACAAGTCGAGCGTGCCGCTTCTGCTCCTGCAGGTGGTGTGCGTCTCGCTGATATTTCTTTTTCCGGAACTGGTGCTGTGGTTGCCGAAATACGTACTCAGTTTCTAGGTGGAGGTTTTGAGAACAGATGAATCGCATTAAGGAAAAGGAGGGAGGATGGATATGGTGGAGTGACGAACTGGTAAGTTGAGGATGCAACGCGCGGGAGCGCAGAATTCGCATGCAGATGCATTGAAAGAGGCGAAAATGCGCCGGTAACTCGGAGGCAGGCGTCTGTTTTCGGTGTCTACAGGTTAACACCAACCAAAAAGGAGTGAATGAAGCCATGAAAAAGACCTTACTGATCCTTTTGTCGGTATGTGTATTGCTGGCAGCGAGCCAGACGGCCTTTGCGGCCAAAGTCAAGTGGCGATTGGTGACGCACGCCATGCCGGGCACTGAACAGCAGCGGATCGCGGAAGTATTCTGCGAGACCGTGGAAACACTCTCCAATGGCGAGATTTCCATTACGCCCTATCCAGCCGGCGTGCTCTTTCCTGTTTTTGAGACCTTTGAAAATCTCGCAAACGGCATCGTCAATGTGGGCATGGTCTACAGCGCCTACTGGCCAGGAAAGGATCCGCTTTTCAAATTTACAACACAGCCTGGCTCTCCGCTGAGCACCTACGCCGAAGGCGCCTATCTGGTGGAGAAGCTGGAGCCCTGGTTCGAAAAACTTTACGCCAAGCACAGAATGACCTATCTCGGACACGCCATGGTCAGCCCCCTCTACGAGCAGCTGATGGCCGTCGTCCCCATCGATACCATAGATAAGATCGAGGGCCTGAGAATCCGTACCTCGGGCATCGGCGGACAATTCTACAAGGCCCTGGGAGCGACTACCGTTTCGCTTTCCGCCCCTGAAATCTATACTGCCTTTCAGACCAAGGGGATCGAAGCGGCCGAGTGGACATTCTGGGAAGAGAACATGCGCATGGGCTTCCATGAGGTGGTCTCCCATGTACTGGATCCCGCCCTGCACAACGGAACCTGCGAATACTTCCCGCTGGTGCTGAACACCCCCAGCTGGGAAGGCCTCACGCAGAGCCAGAAAGAGATCATTATCGCCGCCCGCGACAAGATCCGCTACCTCTCGGCGATGGTATACAACCGTGAAATTATGGCCCGGGAAAAATGGAAAGAAATGCCTGATGTCGAAATCGTCAGCTGGAGCGAGGAGGAGCAGGCCAAGGCCCGCAGCATAGGGCATGAGGTTGTCATGGAAGAAGCCCAAAAAAGCTCGCAGGGCAAAGAATTTCTGGAAATCTATCGTACCGCTCTGTGGGATCTCGGCTACAAGGACGACGCCAAAACCCTGGGGTATAAAAAAGAATAGCTCCCTTGCGCCGGAAGGGCCGCCATGAGCGGCCCTTCTGCATATGGGGAAATGCAGACGGATAAATGTCGCCAAGAGAGGTGCAGTGCCTGTCGGCCCAGGCGGTGCTGAGCTGCAGGGCGTGGACATAGCGGTGGTCGATGTCAAGCAATGGTCCAGGAAAAAAACGCCTTTATCGATGGCAGAGAGCAGCAGGGCGACACTGAAATGGTTATGGGTTGATAGTATCGCCTTATGTGCTCAATAAATCGATTTGAAGAGCTCTTGGCCAACAATGCAGGTTCGGGTATCAGTGGATGGAGGCGTAACAACCTTATATGATTGCTCTCCGAA
>JBEPWT010000104.1:0-10258 GCA_041642275.1 Desulfopila sp.
CCCCATCGCCTATCTGGTATTTCAAGCCATGCGCTCTCTGTATTCCTGGCTTTCTGGCGATTTTACAGCAGGTTTACAAGCGGCAGAGGAGGGAATTGCTTTTGAGAAGGAAACAGGAATCAATGTGACATATATGGGCCTGCGCTCTCATGGAGCCGCCTCGGCCCTGGCCATGGGCAAACTGGATGAGGCCCGGAGGCTGCTCGATGAGATCACACCCTTTATGGTCCAGGGCGGATACTGGCTGCAGGCCCTCTATCATTTCATATTTTCCTGGCTTATGCTGTGCAAGGGTGACAACAACGAAGCCAGATTCCATGCAGAAAACGGCTTTGACAAAGGCTTGAAATGCGGTCACCCCCTGGTGTTCTCGGGAGTCCATGCCCTTGTGAGTATTGTCCATATCGAATTGAACAAAACCGCCGAAGCAAAAAAATATTTGCAGCAGGGGTTGGACTATTGCCGGCAGTACAGGACACTGCAAAACGAATTCCTCTGTCTTTTGACAAAGGCACGTATGGCGCTGGATGAAAACGATCCGCATACCTCCATCTTTCTGGCCGAGGCTTTCCGCCTCGGCCGAAAATGGAACTACAGATACACCTTTTTCTGGCAGCCCGAGGTCATGGCTCGTCTCTGCACCGAGGCATTGCGCCGTGATATCGAAGTGGATTACGTTCGTTCCCTCATCCAAGCACACCACCTGGTGCCCGATGAACGACCTATCCATATCACTAACTGGCCCTGGCCTGTCCGCCTTTATTCCTTCTGCGGTTTCCAACTTGTGACGGGGGGAGAACCGGTTACCTTTGGCCGCAAAGCACAGCAGAGATCGCTTTCCCTGCTCAAGTATCTACTGGCTAAAGGCGGCGAAACGGTCTCGGCCCGTCATATTCAGTACGCCCTCTGGCCGGATGCCGACGGCGATGCCGCCACCAACGCCTATTATACCGCCCTGCACAGGTTGCGGAAACTCTTGAAAAACGACCGGGCCTTGATACACAGCAACGGCCGCCTCTCTTTCAACCATCATCTCGTCTGGACGGATCTCGAGTGCTTCTCCCGCTGTCTCGATGATATTAACAAGCTCTGCAGAGGAGAGGTTTCTTCGTCGATAGAGACTTCTTATTCCTTGCTTGACGAACTCATGGCGATATACAAAGGCCCTTTCCTGCCCAACGAGGATGCTCCATGGGCCATCTCCATGCGGGAAAGACTGCGGTCTCGCTTTTTCACCGCGCTTCATGAACTCGGCGATTCCTTTAAGAAATCCGGAGATCATGAGTCAGCACTCCGCTGTTACCGCAGGGGACTCGATGTCGATCCAGCGATAGAGTCCTTATATGAAAAGCACATCAGGTGAGGTGAAGCCGACCAGAGAGCGTTTTTTGTAAACATTCCAGAAGACATCGGAGTGTTGTGCAGATCAGAGATGATGCAAAATAGCCAAGACGTAGAGAAAGGTCTTTTCAGGCGCTGTTTTTCTTTTTGCGCCTTATCTGCTGTTGGCTGAGTCGGTCACAGGAGTCTTCGGCACAGCCCTCCTTGCAGTAGAAACCAAATCCTGATTCCCAGGTTATACCTCCCTTGGGACAGTGTTCTACATACTCGGCATATTTGATCAACCGCTCGACAATGGCGCCTGGAACTGAATGCTCCATTAGGCAGGCAGCATCTTCAGCCTCCTTGCCCTCAACACCGAGAACATCTGTGAGGAATTTCTTCAGTGCATTATGTTTTCCAACGATGCCCCTGGCCGCTTTCTCGCCCTTCTCCGTCAAAGTAATCAAATCATAGGGGGCATAGTTGATCAGTTCCAAATTCGCAAGAGTGCGCAAGGCACTGGTGACGGATGAAGCCCGCACACCGACAAAGGAGGCAATATCCTTTGCTCGCGCCGCCTTCTTCTCCAATGAGATCCGGTAGATTGCCTCCAGGTAATCTTCCTGACTGGCCGTGAGTTTTTTTGCTTTAGCCATGATAGCCCTTTTTTAGACTTAATATCATTTCTCTAAAAAAATACGAAACCCTGAAAATGTCAACAGCCATTTAGACAATGATTCTGCTGAAAAAGTCCCTGAGCAGTCATCCGCAATCAAAGCATATATTTAGAAAGTTATACCAAATCCGGTCCTTGAAAGGATTTTGATTACCCCTGATACTCCGCGTAACCCATGGCCAAGAAACAGGGTGTCCATGTCTGCAGCAGGACGCTGCCGTCACGCCCCGGGGATGGGTTTATGGCGTCCCGGGAAAAGGGCGACCTCTTGCTAGATATGTTTTTGCTTAACTTAATAAGGGTAACCACGAAAAGAATAAAGCTGAAGCCCTGCAAAAGAACAATCAATTACCAATTAGCATTCAAACATAAATAAATACGAGCACCAAATATTTATTAGGCGTATGCCATAATATTAGGTATGCCAAACTTTGTTGTTGACATCTAAATGTCATCCCGGTACCATTGCCACATCGTAGTCATTGGCCAATACGAGCGTTTTTCACCCATGATGGGAAATTCTCTTTTCAGACGTTTTTTACAATCCGAGAGACAGGGGGGAAGCATATGAGCACGGTTCTTGATCTCACCAGCATGTTGACAAGCAAAACATACACAGTGTCTGGCTTTACCGACGAAACCACTGAGTATGCAAGGAAGCTGCACAAAATGGGTTTCATACCGGGAACAGCGGTAAGGCTGGCGCCCGTGAAAATGAGCGATCCGCTGATTGTCCAGATACGCGGCAGCAGGGTGGCTCTGCGAAAAAAGGAAGCGCAGCAGGTTCTGATAAAGGAGATATGAGAGATGCACAAAATAGAGAGAATAGCCATAGCCGGAGTACCGAACTCGGGAAAAACAACCCTGTTCAACAGACTCACCGGTGCTCGTCAGAAGGTGGGCAACTGGCCCGGTGTAACGGTTGAGAAAAAGGAAGGTTTTTTTGCCCTGCAAAACAGCAAGGTCGAGCTCGTCGACTTGCCCGGCACCTACGACCTCAGCCCCGACACCGAGGACCAGAAAGTGGCCGAACGCATAATCAGCAGCGGTGAGTATGACCTTATCCTCAACGTGGTCGACGCCACCAACCTCTCGAGGAACCTCTATCTCACCATGGATCTGAAAGAGCGGACCAATCAGATCATTGTTCTCCTCAACATGCTCGATGTCGCCGAGTCGGAAGGAATCGACATCAAGGCCGACCAATTGAGCAAACATCTCGGGCTTCCCGTTGTTCCCATCGTCGCCGTCGACAAGAAATCTGTAAACAAAGCCATCAAACGTATCGAGCAGCTCGCCGAAAATCTGCCGCCCCATGATTCACATGCCACCAAGGCTGAGGTGATGGATACCATGCAGAAATACGCCTACATAGATGAACTTTATAAGCGCACTGTCTCCGAGAAAAAGGACCGCAATCTGAACTGGACCAACAAGGTGGATAATATCGTCATGAACAAATTCCTGGCAATCCCCTTCTTCCTGGTCTCGATGTTTGTCACCTTCTGGTTCGCCATCGGCCTGGGTTCGGTGTTCATCGACTTTTTTGATATCATCGGCGGCCTTCTCTTTGTCGACATACCAGGGACCATGCTCAGCACCATTGGCGCCCCGGAATGGCTGAAAGTGATGATTGCAGGCGGCATAGGCGCCGGCGCCCAGACGGTGGCCACCTTCGTGCCGGTGGTGTTCTTCATGTTTCTCGCCCTCGCCATTCTCGAGGACCTGGGATATATGGCCCGTGTCGGTGTGGTCGCCGACCGTTTCATGCGGAAAATCGGACTGCCGGGCTCGGCTTTCATTCCGATGATCGTCGGCTTCGGCTGCACCGTACCGGCGGTGATGGCCGCACGTACCCTGAAGACGAGAAGAGACAGATTCATGACCATCTTCATGGCGCCCTTCATGTCCTGCGGCGCCCGTCTCCCTGTATATGCACTGTTCTGTGCCGCCCTGTTCGGGGCCTATTCCGGTCTTGCCGTTTTTCTGATCTACCTCTCCGGTCTGTTCATGGCCATCTTCACCGGCTATATGCTGAAAAACACCTTGTTCAAGGGTACACCCTCGCATTTTATCATGGACCTGCCGCTCTATCACAGACCGCAGATCGGAGCCGTTTTCAAGAGTGCCTGGTTCCGCATGAAAAATTTTGTCCGCAAGGCTGGAAGCATCGTCATCGCAGCCGTCTTCGTCCTCAGTGTGCTCAATTCGGTCGGCGTTGAAAAAGGCACGATCACCTTCGGCAACGAAGACTCGCAGTCCTCCGTACTCGCCTTTGCCGGCAAGAAAATCGCCCCCGTATTCAAGCCCATGGGAATCAGCGAGGAGAACTGGCCCGCTTCCGTGGCTCTTTTCACCGGTTTGTTCGCCAAGGAGGCAATTGTCGGCACAGTTAATTCGCTTTACGCCACCATGGACATGACAGACCAACAGGCAGCTGTCACTGCCGAAGAAGAACCAGGCGGCGTCGATGTGCAAGGCGCCATCATCGAGGCTTTCAGTTCAGTGGGCGAGGGGCTTGCCGGAATCATCAGTTCCTTCGACGTTCTTGGTCTGGGACTGATCACCGAAGATCAGGCAGGCATTTCCGAAGAGATCGGTACCGAAACCGCGGTTCTGCAGCATATCGCCGCACACTTCACCATCTTTTCCGCCTTTAGCTATCTGCTCTTTGTCCTCATGTATTTTCCCTGTCTGGCAGTCATAGGCGCGGCACGGCAGGAGATGGGCGGATACTATGCCGGTGTAATGGCTGTATACAGCACACTGCTGGCATGGTCGGTGGCCACCCTCTTTTATCAAATCGTCGAAGGACATAGTATTTTCTATATACTGCTTTCTTTCACCGTTCTCGGCATGATCTACGGTGGTCTGCATCTCATCGGCAAAAAAGAAAAAGAGGAATTCGTTCCGGTTTTTGCTCCGCCGATACGCAAGAGTTGCTGCGAATAAAGAAGAGCCGCAACGGCTTCTACAGTGCATCCGTCTGAATATCATGCTTTTTTCTTGATTACCCATAAAGCTCAGCTTCCTGTTCATTGCCCTGGAGGCGCTTATCTCACGGGACGCCATAAACCCATCCCTGGGGGCAACGCTTACGCCGTCCTGGCTGCAGAGACCCTTGAGACAAGCACCTCCAGGCCACCAGTAGGTGATAGGCTGAGGTTTCTACGTAATTAGCTGTTTTTTTGTTCTTTCGGATTGCGCCTGCGCATGTTTCAAGGTGGCAGAAGACCACAGACACAAAGGATTGCCGCCGAAGGCTGAGTTTGTTGTCATTATGACGCAGGCCGCAATCCACAGTGTTGGCGGTGTCAGCTTGTGGACCTGGATGATTTTTGAGCAAAAGGCGGTGAGTGCCGCGGGGGAATAGCGATGTAGATGGCAGGGAGTGGTTTCTGGATGCCGGATCGGTGTCCGGCATGACGACGAAGGGTTGGGCGGTGGCTTCCGCAGGGCTGTTTTGGCAATCTACCGCTATGACGGACCCAGGACCGGAGTGACGGTAGACGACAAAATTTGGGAATAACTGAAAACCCAGCATATCGCCGCTATTTCAATAAAAGACAGAAGCAAAGGACCCTTTAGACGGAAGATCCCTTTTTTTTAGCACAGATAAGTATAATTGAAGCCCCCCAGAGTCCGCTGACGATATTAAGTCCAACGTCCCGAAGATCACCCACCCGGTATGGCAGATAGTGTTGAATTACCTCGTCGAATATGGAAATTGCAAGGAGAAAGACCAACGCCAGGCGATTCGAAACACCCTGTTTGTGCACCAGTGCCTGGGCCAGAAATCCCAAGCCGCCATATTTGACGATATGCAGTGTTTCCTCTGGGATTGGCATCATAAGGGCTGCAAACACAGCCGCCAGCAACAGGACTATAAGCGGCTTCAGCCTGAGCGAAAGTTCCGCTTTAACCAATTCCCGGGCAAGAAGCAAAAGAGCGCAGAGGGCGGCCACGGAAATCGCTGCCAGGACAAGTTCCTTGCCTCCGGAAGACACTAAAAATAGTTGGACCTGCCTGCCGGCAAAGGTGTTGAACAGAATAAATACCAGCCAGAGCAACAGCACTACCGAAAGTCTGCTGCCGCGGAGTTTGTCAATCGTCTCGTTCATTCTTTACACGGGTGACTTTTTGGGCGGCAGCGTCGATGACAAAGACAATATCACCATGGTCGCAGGTGCACAGAACCTCTGCTCCCTGCGCCTCTAAACGTTCACGGGTCCGCGGGGCAGGATAGCCATTAATATTTCCCGTATTTACGCTTATGACGGCAAATTCGGGCCGCACTTCGGCAAGAAATCTCTCACTTGAACTGGCACTTGAGCCATGATGGCCAACCTGGAGAATATCGGCTGAAAGCTCCACTTCACTTTGGAAAAGCTCCTCTTCGGTGGCAAAGGTGCCATCGGCCATAAACAGCACTTTCGTCCGGCCGATACTGAGCAGAAGAACCAGCGAATTGGCATTCCAGTCACCTGCGAGTTTGTGTGGAGCAAGCACCTCCAGAACGGAGTCGCCTTTTTCCATGCGGTCCCCCGCCCGGAACATGGTATAGCGGGGATCGAGCCTTACATCCTCATGATACCATCGCTGCGCCGGATCGGTCAGCAACAGCGTTTCCCCGTTATCATAGATGGCTTGCGGAGAAAGAAATTCCATCACATTATGGATTCCTCCGCTATGGTCGGGATGAGGATGGGTCACTATCACGGCATCTACGGCTGTGACCCCTGTTGTTTTAAGTTTGCTTATAATTCGAGATGTTGGATTCCCCGTATCGATCAAGATTTTTCCCAGTTCCGGGCTGTCTATCAAAGCGGCCGCCCCTTCGCCGACATCGAGAAAGTAGCAGAGAGTATCGACAGAATCTGGCGGGGCTGCAGTTTTCATACTGCAGCCGGCTAAAAGCACCATGGCCAGTATAGGGATTATCGATAGAATACTTTTCTGCAAATCAGCCTCGCCGTCACGTCCCACCAAGGCTGTCCCATATTATCTTATACCAGTGGTGTAGACAGACTCTCTCTTCAATTGTGCCGACACTTTCTCGCAATGGCACTTACTTTACCACAACCAGAAGAAAGATCTCAAAAACAATCCTGATAGTTTCGTAAAAAGTCATCTTTTTTGTCATTCCGGTGAAGGCCGGAGTCCATATCTATCTAAAACAACTGGATTCTGAATCAAGTTCAGAATGACGAAATGGCTGGCTTTGAGGTTTTTACGAGTTCGTCAATCCTGAAAAAAAGCAAAAAGTGTCCCCACTCACAGCACGATTTTCGCAACCATTGTCAAAAACTGGCACCAGGGCCAGCCGATTCACAGGAACTCGGTTTCAGAACGACTTTGGCGGCGTCAGCAATTTCGACATCTTTACAATCCTGATATGACCATGTTCCTTATCAGTCCTGAGTGACAATAGAGAATGGTTCATGTATCCTAAGATAGAGATGAACCCCGCCTGCCGCCAACAGGAATACAAAAGGTGGAAAGCTCGCCCGAACATTTCATGGAAAACAGAGGCAGTTACATATGATAGTTTCGTAAAAAGTCATCTTTTTTGTCATTCCGGCGAAGGCCGGAATCCATAACTAGCTAAAACAAATGGATTCTGAATCAAGTTCAGAATGACGAAATGGCTGACTTTGAGGTTTTTACGAGTTCGTCACATATTGTATGCCAGACAAAAATGGATCTGACCGACTACAGCGTTATCCTGACGGCCTATATCGTTGCCTCGGTCATCAAGGGGTTGACAGGGCTTGGCTTTTCCACCTCCTGCCTGCCCATCATGGCACTGCATTTTGATCTGAAAATAGCCATTCCTCTGGTGATCGTGCCATCCATCGTCAGCAACATCACCATAATTGTACAGGCGGGCAGTTTCCGTGAAGCCGTGACACGCTTCTGGCCCCTGTACCTCGCCGCCGTGCCGGGTCTTCTCCTCGGTCTGGCCGTTCTGGCGACCATCAACGCCGACGCCGCCAAGGCCGTTCTCGGCCTGGTGCTTATTGTGTACGCCCTGTGGGCCATGACCAATACGACCTTTTCTCTGCCGGCCAAATGGGAACGGGTGTTGCGGGTTCCCACCGGTTTTCTGACCGGCATTGTCAACGGCATGACGGGTTCCCAGGTCATGCCGGTTCTTCCCTATCTCTTGTCGCTCAATCTGGACAAGAATGTTTTTGTCCAGGCGATCAATATTTCCTTTACCCTGTCGAGTCTCGTCATGCTGCTGGGCATGAACCAGTTGGGCTACCTCTCTGCAACCACCTTTCTGACAGCTTCTGCAGGCCTGTTGCCAGTGCTGCTGGCCCTGACCGCGGCCGGCCGGCTGCGCCGCCGGCTCACGGCGACAGTGTACCGCCGGCTGGTGTTGGGGTTTCTGCTTGTCATGGGAGGGATACTGCTGGTACGTCTTTTTCTGTAAAGGAGTGGCTGTAATCAGGTTTTGTTCTTTTCAACCTCTTCGGAGACCGGAATATCTATTGAGCCGGAATTATCGATACTCCATCCACCGCCAAGCGCTTTATACAGACTGATAAGCCTGTTCAAGGTGGCAAGACGCGTCTCGACCACCCCCTGTTCGGCCTGCAGCAGCCTTTCCCTGGCATCGCTCAGATTGAGGAAATCATCCTCGCCGGCCCGGTAGCGCATCTCCGCCAGTTCCGTCATTTTGACGGTGTGTTTCAGGGCTTTCTCCTGCAGGGCAAGACTGTCGAGACCTTCCGCATACCCGCTCAGCGCTCTTTGCACTTCCTCCAGGGCAGCATAGACCGCCTGCTCATATTCCAGCATGGCCGCCTTTTGCTCGGCTTCGGCGATATCGACCCGGGCCCGCAGCTCGCCCCGGTTGAAAATGGGAATGCTGATGGAGGGGGTAACCATCCAGGTACGGCTGGCGATATCGATGAAATCTCCAGCGTCCAAACTTTGCAAACCTATGCTGCCGGTGAGATTGACGGAGGGGAAAAGGCTGCCTTCGGCAGCGCCGAGGGCGGCATAACGGGCAGCCAGCACACGTTCGGCCTGACGGATATCGGGCCGCCGCTGTAATATATCACTGCGCAGACCGATATGCACCGGGTCCCTGACAATCGGCAGAACTCCCTCCTGCCCAAGAAGAAAAATCAACTCCTCGGGCGGCTTGCCATTCAGCAGGGCCAGAGCGTAGACGGCCGCCTTGGCCCTGGCCCGGTAGTGGTGAACCTGTGAACGGGTATTGATGGCCAAAGCCGTTATCCTGGCCAGCTGATATTCACTTGCCTGCCCCTCTTCAACTTGTGCGGCCACAAGCTCTGCGGTTTTTTCCTGCAGCTCGGCCTGATTGACGGCAATGTCCGTCAAGGCCTGGGCGGCGCGCAGCTCCATATAGGCCCGCGCTGTTTCCGCCTGTACCGAAACAAGGGCGTCTTCGGCGCCGTACACGGCGGCCTCCACCGCTGCCTCCCCCGCCTCGGCCTGACGACGGATACGGCCGAAGAGATCGAGTTCCCAGCCCGCATCAAACCCGGCAGTCCAGGTACTGGTTTCCAGGCTGATTCCGGGAAACTGTCCGAATTCGGAGTTTTCGCTGCGCCGTCGGTGCTGATAGGCCGCCTGCCCGGAAATGGCCGGAAAAAAACCGGCCCGGGCTATGTCGAGTACGCCCCGCGCCCGCTCGATATTGGCTGCTGCAAGGCGCACCGAATAGTTCTCCCGTGCCGTCTCCACCAGAAGATCATGTAAAACCGGATCATTGAAATTCTTCCACCACTGTTGATCAACCGGTTCGAGGCGGCTGCTCTTGGCTTCCGTTTGGCCTCGAAGCCATTGTGCAACCTGCACCCGCGGAGGTCCAGGGTAATCCGGTCCCACCATGCATCCCGACAAAAGCAGTGCTGCGGCTGTTAATGACAGAAATATACGGGCCATCATGCTGTTTACTCCCCCTCTCGGCTGCTGTTCCTGCCGTTTTGTTCCGGCGGCTTGATTCCCATGAAAAAGATGTAGAGCACCGGCACAAGGCCCAGAGTCAGAATGGTGCCGACGGCCAACCCCGTGGAAATGGCGGCGGCCATGCCATAAAAAAGCACGTCATGAAAGATGATCAATGGCGTGAGGCCGAAAATCGTCGTCACCGTCGACATGACGATCGGCCGCAGACGCCGCACCGAAGCGACGATCACGGCCTCCCAGTCGCTTGTGGTTTCTTTCTTTCGACGTTCGAGATCGATGCGGTCGATAAGGACGATGGCATTGTTTGCCAGA
>JBEPWT010000105.1:0-10233 GCA_041642275.1 Desulfopila sp.
GTAGGGGTCGAAGATCCGTTCGATATCCTCCCTGCATATGCCGGTGCCGGTGTCGGCAATGGTCAACTCCAGCCAGGTATCGACATCGGCTGTCTGAATCTCCGCCGGTGCCCGTTCGTTATCAACCTTGGCGAAACGAATGGAAAGCCTGCCGCCTTCACCGCCCATGGCGTGCACGGCATTGGTGCAGAGATTCATGAGCACCTGATATATCTTGGTCGGGTCGGTGATGATCCTGCCCTGGCCGTCGGCCAGATCCGTGTCGATGACAATGGAGGAAGGGATGGTGGCCCGCAACAGCTTCAGCGCCTCCTTCATGACAGGGACGACATCAACGGCTTCCTCCCGGAACTCCTCGGTTCTGCTGAAGGCCAGAATCTGGGCGACGAGATCCTTTGCCCTGGTGCTGGCGCTTTTGACCTGCTTCAGATTCGCTCTGACGACATCACTGCAGGTATCGGAAAAGAGACTGAGGTCGGTATAGCCTATTATGGCGGCGAGTATATTATTAAAATCGTGGGCTATGCCTCCGGCGAGCGTGCCAATGGCCTCCATTTTCTGGGCCTGGCGCAAACGCTCCTCGCTGCTTTTCAGGGCCCTGGAAACATCCGCCATCTTCAGCGCCTCCCCGGTATAGGAGGCGAGGATTCTGCCGATATCTCTATCCTGGGATGTAAAAGGCGGTTTTTTTTTGCAGTGCAAAGAGATAATAGCCGAAATCTCCTCCTGGTTATCGAGGATGGGAAAAATAAGCAGTGAATTGTCGCCATACTCCTGCCAGCCGCTGGGCACCACCGATGCCTCGTTTTCAATGTCGTGAACGAAAAGAGGTTCCCCGCTCTCCATGGCCCGTTTGAAAACGGCCCCCTCCTCCAGAGGAAAGGGTATCATTTCAGCCGCATGCCCGTGGTCGAGAGAAGCAATATGCCGCAGCCCCTCGCTGCTGACCTGGTAGATGCTGCCGCCGGTCGCCTCCATATGCCTGCCGAATTCTTGCAGCAGTAAGGCTCCCGACTCCTCGAGAACGCCGCAGCCCAGCAGCCGTTTCATGCTGTCGACAACCTGGCGGAGACGGGTGTTAATGCCGCTCAGCTCCTCTGTTTTGCGGCTTACCAGCTCTTCGAGATGCACCTGATAACGCCTGTTTTCGGCTATGAGATCGGCACGTTCGAGACATTTTTCTATGGCGTGCCGGAGAATAGTCAGATCGGAGACAGGTTTGAGCAGGTAGTCCCAGGCGCCATGCCGCAGCGCTTCGACGACATCACTGATTGCCCCGGTTCCGGAAACGACGATGGCGGGCAACTCGGCAAAGTCCTTCTCCACCTTTGCCAGCACCGTCAGACCATCGACATCGGGCATGCGCAGATCCACCAGCACCAGATCGACCTTTTCCTTCTCTATGACTTCCAGACCGGCAGCCCCGTTTTCTGCGGTCAATACGGTATAATTGCAGTCTTCAAGATAGGCGCGGAAGGTTTCCCGAATTATCGGTTCGTCATCGATTGTCAGGATCACCCGTTCATTTTTCTGCGCCATCACCACTTCTCCGAAAAGATGTCTCTTGGTTATTCCACCCTCTCAGGTCATCAACCGTCTCTTCAACCGCCTTTTTTTGCTCTTTGAAGGCATGAGTCAAGGCGGGCTCTGCAGGCGGTGCCGCCCTGAATGTGCGGCGCGGATATTTCCCTCTTGTAGAGACGTACATGGCTTAGTATATATTTTTCAGTAATTTATTGTCAATCATGTCGTACTCTCATCTCCTCTGTGGTCTGCCGATGCTGCTGATACATCCCCCCGTAGCCAAACCTTCGGAACCGCCGGCGGGCATCGCTCAGCTGGCCGGATCCCTGCTTGCGCACAACCACCCGTGCACTGTGGTCGACTTCAATATCGAAGCACTGCTCGATCTTATCGCCTGTGAGCCGAAAAATACTGACGCCTGGACCAGAAGGGCCTATCGCAACAGAGCGGCAAATCTTGGAGAAATCCGGTCCCAGAACCTCTACGCCTCCTTTGCCCGCTACCAGAAATGCGTTCTGGAACTGAACAGACTCGCCGAAATAAGCGGCGGGAGAAACATCACCGTTTCTCTGGCAAATTATCAGGACAGCAGTCTGTCGCCGCTGAAAAGCGAGGATCTCCTGAGTGTGGCCCGCTTTCCCGAGCGTTGCCTCTTTACCCCATTTTACAGAAAACGTCTACCGCAACTGCTCGCCGACTCTTCGGGTTTTCTCGGAATATCCATCAACTATCTCAGCCAGGCCCTGAGCAGTTTCGCCCTGATCGGCGTTATCAGACAGCTTGCCCCGGAGACGAAAATCGTTGTCGGCGGCGGCCTCATTACCTCCTGGATGCGCAGTCCATACTGGCGCGACCCCTTCGGCGGACTCATCGATTACTGCATTGACGGCTGCGGTGTTATGCCGCTGCTGTCGCTGCTGGGAGATACCGAAGTCCGGCAGGCGCCCCTGCGTCTCGACCTGCTGCCCCTGGACAGCTATCTCGCCCCGGGCAGGATTGTGCCCTACAGCACCTCCAGCGGTTGTTTTTGGAACAGGTGCAGTTTCTGTCCCGAACGCGCGGAAAAGACCCCCTACAGGCGCAAAAACACCGCCAGGGTCATGCAGGAGCTCGGCATGCTGCGCAGAGACACTGCCCCCGCCCTTATCCACTTTCTCGACAACGCCGTCAGCCCTTCGCTGCTCCAGGATTTTTCAGAAGAGATGCCGGCGGCGCCCTGGTACGGTTTTGTCCGAGTCACCCGTCATTTGCAGAGCCGTGATTTCTGCAGACAGTTGAAACGTTCGGGATGCCTGATGCTGAAACTCGGCATCGAATCGGGGGACCAGGGCGTTCTCGACCGTCTGGAGAAAGGCATCGACCTGGCCCTGGTCGCGAGGGCATTGGAAAATCTTGAACATGCCGGCATCGCCGCCTATGTCTATCTGCTCTTCGGCACTCCTGCGGAAAGCAGAAAAGAGGCCGAAAAAACACTGGAATTCACAGTGGCCCACCACCACCACATCGCCTTTCTCAATCTGGCCATCTTCAACATGCCGATCAACAGCCATGAACGGCCGGACCTGCAGACCTCCGACTTTTATAGCGGAGATCTGAGCCTCTACACGGATTTCAGCCATCCTCGAGGCTGGAACCGCCGGCAGGTACGTTCTTTTCTCGACAGGGAATTCAAGAAAAAACCGGAGATTGCCGCCATTCTCAAACGTGAGCCGCCCATATTCACTTCCAACCATGCTCCGTTCTTCTGCAAGGGCCCGGGTTCCCCTGAATAATCATTGGTCACCCTGCGCCTGCCGGGCAAGGCACGGTGAAAAAATCTATCCTCTTCCCCGGAAAATGAGGCGCTGAACATCAGGGATAATCAGAAAAATGTATTTATCCCTTCAGTTTTCGACCTGACGGATATACAATGAAAAATGGCCATATCCCTTTTATCCAGCGACAATAGCCGGGCGGAACGGCTCGTTCTGTGACGCCGGCTGGCGACCGGCTGTCACCGCGGTCTCCGCCTGAAGGGAAATGCGCCTGGATGTCCCCCCCAAAACCGCAATGAAAGGAGGATTACCATGTCTGAAAGTGTCTACAAAATCATCGAAATGGTCGGATCGAGCCCCGTCTCCTGGGAGGAAGCCGCCCAGAACGCCATTAAATCGGCCGGGCTGAGTCTCAGGGACCTGCGCATTGCCGAAGTCAAGACCATGGATATCGTCATCGATGAAGGCAAGGCTGCCATCTACCGCACCAAAATCAAGCTCTCCTTCAAGATAGTCTCCGATTAGGAGTTGAAGAAAGGGAGGGGGGAGCCTCCTTGGATGATGGCGGCGTGGCCGGCAAATCACCCGGCGAGCGAATACCAGGACCGAGAGTCGCATTCCGGTCTCTGCCGATCCGCAAGCGGGCGATCCTCTTCCGGCAGCACCGATAAAAAACGGTGCTGCCGAATATCACTCCTGTTGCCTTCAGGCAAAAAGCCCCTGGCCGTAAACGGACCTCCTCCCACCCTGCAGGAACTCGGAACCCAGCTGGCGTTTACATCGGCCAGGGCTTTTCCTTGCCGCCGAGAACATGCATATGCACATGGAAGACCACCTGGCCGGATTTGGAGCCGTTGTTGAAAATGACCCGGTAGTTGTCCTCCACCCCCTGCTCCCTGGCCAGATCGGCGCCGATGCGCAGCAGTTTGCCGGCGGTCTGCTCATCGGCTTCGGCTATATCCACCGGCCGGGGGATGTGCCTTTTGGGAACCACCAGAAAATGGACAGGCGCCTGCGGTGAAATATCCCAGAACGCCATGACATCGTCATCTTCGTAGAGTTTGTCGGCAGGTATCTCGCCTGCGAGTATCTTACAAAAAATGCAGTCTTCACTCATGATCGGCTCTCCTTAGAATTCTGATTTTCCAGTTTCTCCTGTCATCGTGCTCAACGTCGATCTACCCTGGCTTCAAAAAAATTGCTAACTACGTAGAAACCTCAGCCTATCACATATTGGTGGCCTGGAGGTGCTTGTCTCACGGGTCTCTGCAGCCAGGACGGCGTAAGCGTTGCCCCCAGGGATGGGTTTATGGCGTCCCGTGAGACAAGCACCTCCGGGCAATGAACAAGAAGCTGAGCTTTAGGGTAATCAAGAAAAAATTTTACACCTTCGCCAGCAGCTCTTCGATTTTCTGCCAAATCTTTTCTTTTCCCAGACGGCGGAAACTGCTCTGCAGAGAACGCAGAACGGCGGCAATCACCGCTGTTTTTGCAACCTTGGAAAGCAGCTGCACCTCGATGGTCTTGATATCGACAACCATAGCCTCCAGATCATCGAATGTTGCCTCCGCCTCCGCCACCGCCGCACGTATGTCGGCTGTCACGTTTTCCAGAACGGTGCGATCTTCTTCATTGAGCACCGCCTCACCACTCAGCCTCGATACCTCCTGGGGACCACCGGCGGCCACCAGACCTCTGTTTCTCAGTTCCGCAAGCCCATTTTCTGTGAGGCTTATGCCCCCGGCCAGGGTCCGCAGCTCCACCAGTTCTTCCATCATCAGCCCCTGGGCCAGCGCAGCGGCAGCGTCTTTTTCATGGCCGAGGGCCTCCGCCACCTGATGCATGGACACCTGGGCTTCCATATTTCCCTCCGTCTGCCGATAGAGTTCCAACAGGAAGGCTCCGGTTGTTTGCTCGTCCAGACTCATAACCGCTCCACTATGAAAAGATTGAGAGTATCGGTGGTCCCATCAACGACGCAGTTGCCGTTCATTGAAGAGTTTCCGTATTTTCTCGACTCTCCTGGCATTGACACCGAAATCATAATATCCCACCCTCGAGGCCGAGCGCACATGAATAAGGGATTGGTCCGGCGGCAGGTAGAACTCGACGTCGTCGATAAAACCGAACACCTTCGAGGCGAACTCCGCCCACAGATAGTCCTGCTGCTGTTTTCGAACCGAGGCTCCATCCATTGCCGCCAGCACCGCCAGCAGATCATCCATGGCCTGGGCCCTGCTGCCGCCGTAATCGAGCGGGGAAACCGTTCGGCCGGGCTTGCCGCCCATGCTGGAGACGCAATTGGGCGAGGAGGGACAGGGCGGCAAAAGGCCGTCGCGCTCGCCTTTTTGCGCCGGCGGTTTTGCCGAACAGCCGCTGCCGAGAACCATGCCTGCCAGAATCAGTTGCAGGAAAAAAACACGGAGTTGCCCGGTTCCTTTCGCCCACCGCCATATACGGTACAGCCGGTAAGAGCGCTCTCTCATTCTCCTGGTGGCAGCCACAACCGCCTCTCAGCAGAGTTTGGCCCCAAGCGGCACCTCCCGCTCGGGGATGCAGAGGACGATCTCGCCGTTGTCATTGGCAAAGCCGGTAACCAGGCACTCCGACCTCAGCGGACCTATCTGCTTTTTGGGAAAGTTCACCACCCCGACGACCTGCTTGCCCACCAGTTCCTCCGGAGAATAGAGTTCCGTTATCCGGGCACTCGACTTTTTCACTCCAATGTCTTCGCCGAAATCAACCAGGAGCACATAGGCCGGCTTACGGGCCTCGGGAAAAATCCTGGCCTCCACAACCCGGCCTACACGGAGTTCAACCTTTTCGAAATCGCGCCATGTTATCTCATCCATATACGTTCGCCCTGAGGGTATTCTTTTTTCTCTTGACCGCCTGCAGGCAATGGAAAATGCCTTAGCTTCTGCACAGCCTGCCGAAGAAGTCGGCGACCGTGCGGCTTCCTTTCTCCAGTTGCCGTAGACTGAATTTCTCGTTGGGGCCATGGGGACCGTCGTCTGGAAGACCGAATCCCATGAGCACCACGGGCATGCCGAGCACTTCATCGAAAAGAGCGGCGATGGGAATGGAACCGCCCTCCCGCATATGCATCGGCCGGACCCCGTAGGAGCGGGCAATGGCCGCCGTCGCGGCCTTCATATATTCATTCTCGGGAGAAAGGCAGAGTCCCTTTCCTCCGTGGAGATTGATGATATCCACCTCGTAGCCCCTGGGGATATTCTGCCTCACCGCTTCGGCGAAGCCTGGGAAAACATCCTCCGGGCTAATGGCTGCCGGCAGCCGCATACTCACCTTGGCCAGGGCTTCGGCGGGAATCACCGTTTTGGCGCCGTCTCCGGTGAAACCGCCGCGAATGCCGTGGACCTCCAGGGTCGGCCTGACTCCCAGCCGCTCCTGCAAGGGCACATCATTTTCCCCCACCAGCTGCGACACTCCCATCTCCGCCAGCAGCCTCTTCTCCAGCTCCGGCCGATGCCCTTTCCAGAAAGCCTTCTCCTCTTCGGAGACCTCGGCGCCGCCACCATAGAGGCCCTGAACATGTATCCGGCCGTCCTCGCCTTTGAGTCTGGCGACGAGCAGGCAGAGGGCGTGCAGGGGGTTAGGCGCGACCCCGCCGTAACTGCCGGAATGAAGATCACTTTTGGCGCCGCGGACGACAATTTCGGTATAGAGGATACCCCTGAGGCCGATGATGATCGAAGGTTCGGTTATGGAATTCATGTGGGTATCGCAGATAAGGGCGGCATCGGCTTCGAGATCGCCGCCGTGGCCTCGCACATACTCTTCCACGAAGGCACCGCCGGCCTCCTCCTCGCCTTCGAGCAGAACCTTGACGTTTATCGGCAGAGCCCCGGCCGTTTTCATCCATGCCTCCAGCGCCGCCAGCACGATCATGACCTGCCCCTTGTCGTCGGTGGCGCCGCGGGCATGGATATATTCTCCTTCCAGCCTGGGCTCAAAGGGAGGACTCCGCCATTCGTCAAGAGGATCGACGGGCTGGACGTCGTAATGGCCGTAAATGAGCAGGGTCGGCTGATTTTCCCGTCCCCGCCAGGCCGCATATACCAGCGGATGGCCTTTACCCTCGATCAGCCTGGCCTCCTCGAAACCGATATCCTCCAGCTTGCTCCGCGCCCACAGCGCCGCCTGGCGCACATCGCCGGCGTGTTCCGGCAAGGTGCTGATACTGGGAATTTTGAGCCAGCTGATAAGCTCGTCGATATGCCTGCCGGTATTGGCGGAAATATACTCGGCCACCGCCTCGTTCATAGGATGCCTCTTGCCGATCAGATTGTTATTGTGCAGCGCTTGCCTGCAGGCGTCCTCGTCCTCCATGGACGGATACCCTGCAACTCTTCAGAACAGCACCGATGGTTGCCAACGCCTCTTTTTTTTTGCGCCTGTGACCGCATCGGTCAATGGAAAGTATGTACATCAATTGCCGTATCTTACGGGACGAAACCCTGTTCGTAAAGGGAAAAGGGCGAGCCACTGCGCTGGTCATAGCCTTTGATTCAAAGGGTGACAGTTGGCCGCTACGGCTGTGCGCCTGGTACCTCGATTGAGAATCGAGGCAGAGAAGTGAAATACTGGGTCTGGCCAATGGACCCTGCCGGAGGCCTGGCAATCAGAAAAAAAAGGACGAGGCGGAATTGTTCCTCGGTAAAGAAGGCGCAGGCACACTTCCTGTTCGGCGCATGGCCGGCATGCCTTCGCCGCCCACGCGCCCATGGAACAAACCGGATCAGGCCACTTCCACCAGTTCGATGTCGAAATTCAAATCCTCACCGGCAAGCGGCGGATTGGCATCGAGTTTTATGTGATCATCGGTAATGTCGACAACGGTGACAAGCACTATCTCGCCATTGGGCCCGCCCATCTGCAGTTTCTGGCCGATTTCCGGGTTGATATCTTCCGGAACATGCTCTTTGGGAGCGGCAATCACCAACTCCTCGTTGCGCGGCCCGTAAGCCTTCTCAACGGGAATAGTCACGCTTTTCTTCTCCCCGACGCTCATCCCCGATACCGCTTCATCGAAGCCTGCTATCACCTGGCCGCTACCCAGGGTGAATTCCAGAGGCTCGCGGCCCTCGGAGGTATCAAAAACGGAACCGTTTTCCAGGGTTCCCTTGTAATGAATCTTTACCGTGTTTCCTTCCTTTGCAACAGTCATCAAATACTCCTTTCGCCTGACGGCGATGATGTTTACGGATTCGCAGACCGACCGGTCGCTTTTTTCCTCCCTGGCATCTCTCCGGCAAGAACAACAGATTAGCGGCAGATCGGCTCGCCTGTTTTTGCAACACGCTGTTAGCCAGCACCCGTGAACAGAGGGCGCGAGCGGCCAGGAACGGCACCGGAGTGCCATTGCCGGAAAGATTTTTGCGGCAGGGTAGCATAGATGCCCGGCAATTGATATGATGAATATGCTCTCGCCGTGTATCAATCTACGCCAGTCACCCTCTTTCAAAGACCTGCGAAGTATTTTCGCGGCTTACTCAGTCATTATAATACCGCCCGCCGAGGCATCAAGGGCGAAACCGCCTGCCGGCGACAGAAGCGCCCCTATGTCCGGAAAGTGCCGACCAGCCTGGCAAAACCGTCGGCCAGCTGGCTCAGCCTGGAGGCGTTGCTGTCTACTTCCGATGAATTTTCACGCATCTCGGATGCGGCCTGATTGACCCCGGCGATTTCTTTGACCACGTTTCTGGATACCTCCGAGGTTTCGGTAACGTTGACGTTGACCTCCTGCATTCCCTGAGAGATGGTGGCAACGCTCTGTGATATCTCATTGGCGGTGGTCGACTGTTCTTCAACCGCCGTGGCTATGGTGTTGACTATTTCGCTGTTTTCGCCGACCACCTCGCTTATGGAGCGAATCTGGAGCACGGCGGCCTCGGTGCTCTTCTGGATGCCTTCAATTCTGGATTTGATCTGATCCGTGGCCTCGGCCGTCTGTTTCGCCAGTTCCTTGATCTCGCTGGCGACCACGGCGAAACCCTTACCGGCATCTCCGGCCCGGGCCGCCTCGATGGTGGCATTGAGCGCCAGCAGATCGACCTGATCGGAAATATCGGCTATGGTGTCGAGAACCTTGCTGATTTCCTGGGCCGACGTGCCGAGTTCATCTACTCGCTGCGACGACTCGGCCGCCTGCTCGACAGCCCTGTCGGTGACCAGCCTCGCCTTCTCCGATGTTTCGGCAATTTCGTTGATGGTTGAGGTCATCTCCTCGACGGCGGCGGCGACGACATCGACGCCTGCGGCGTTCTCCCCCATGGAATTGGCGACATTGACCATGTTCGTCGACATCTGCTCCATGGCGGCGGCGACACTGTTGGCCATCTCCGAGGTCTGTCCGGAGCCTTTGGTCATCTCCGAGGATACCTCGCTCAATGTTTTGGCCGAGCGCTGAATCTCCTCGGAATCCGTTGCCATTGTCCGCATGATTCCCTGGAGCTTTTCAACGAAGATGTTGAACCATTTGGCCAGTTCGGCGAGTTCGTCTTTGGTCTGCACCTCCAGCCTTTTGGTCAGATCACCCTCTCCCTCGGCGATATCCTGCAGCATCCTCGCCGCGGCAACGATGGGCAGGGACAGTTTTCTGGAAAGAAAGGCGAGTACGGCGGCGGCCAGCAGAATCATGGCTATGCTGACGGCGACAATCCACAGCCGCTGGCTGGAGATGGTTTCGGCAACGGATCGCTGCTGGCCGGCCATGGCTTTTTCGATATCATCGACGTAAATCCCCGTGCCGACAATCCACCCCCACTGCTCGAAGAGCTTGACGAAGGAGAGTTTCGGCACCGCCTGGTCCTCGCCGGGCTTCGGCCAGTAGTATTCGACGAATCCCTCATTTTTGCTGGTGGCTACCCTGACCATGTCGTTGAACAGTCTGTTGCCCTTGGGATCCTTGAAATCACTCAAATCCTTGCCG
>JBEPWT010000106.1:0-10177 GCA_041642275.1 Desulfopila sp.
GCGGCGGGAAAATACCCAGGTGATCACCCTGGAAAAGGTAGTAGAGCAGACCACCCGGTTCGACGGTGTGGAAAACTTTTTCCGTGATCTCAAGCACCGGCGGTGCCATCAGTCCGGCGAAAGGCAGGTTGGTGAGGAGTACGCCAAAGGCAATGGGCACCAGAAGCAGAGGCTCAAATTTTTTGACAATGGCCAGATAGAGCAACAGGAAGGAAATCGCCATCATCAGCACTGCCCCGGGGGTCAGACCGTAAAAACCTGAATTCTTTAAAAATTGCAATAAGGCTTCCAGCATAGTCTTTCTCCCGTCGGTTTAGGATATAACCATAAGCAGATCGCCGGAGTTGACGGAGGCGCCTTTGGTAACATTGATGGCCTTGACCACTCCGTCGCTGGGCGCCATGATGTCATTTTCCATTTTCATGGCTTCAAGCACCAGCAAAGACTGTCCCCGGGTCACCGTATCGCCCTCGCTTACATGGACATCGAGGATGGTGCCGGGCATGGCGGCAACGATATTGCCCGGTGCGGTGCTGCCGGCCGCCGGTTTGCTGACGACAGCCTGGGGCTGGGCCGGGGCTGCCTGCGCCACCGCCGGCCGCGGCGGCGGACTGACGGGTGCGGCCGGGCGGCTGCCCTCTTCCTGCAGCTCCTCGATGGCTACTTTGTATTCATTTCCGTTTACAAGAACTCGAAATTGTCTCATAGCGCAAACCTCCAAGGAGCTACAGTGAATTATTCATATGTTCGGCAATGCCTGCCCGCTGCCAGACCGGCGACGGGTCCTCTACTCTTTCGATATTTCTGATGACGATATTGCTCACCGATGTTTTCAACTGCAGGGCCAGAGCCGTGGTTATGGCGGCGACGATCTCCTCGTCGTCCAACAACTCTTTACCGTTATTCGCTGGCCTACCGCCGGCATCCGCCTGCCGCTGCAGATCAGCGGTTTTTACCGGTTGAGCCGAGGACAGCCTGGCCATCAAACCGATGACCAGCTGCAGCGCCACCAGTGAAACAAAGGTGATGCCCATGCCGAGAACGGTGGTGATGAGACCGGCCGTCACCCGTTGCATCAAAGTAAGGGTCTTCATGATTTCCGGATCAGCAAAGCGTCGCAACAGTTCTATGGTTTCCATGCTTACTCCTCCTCGATCACAGCGGCATGTTCCCGTTTTTCTTGGCAGGCCTTTTCTCCCGCTTTCCCTCGAGGACATTGAAGGCGTCGATGATCCGCTGGCGCGTCGCCTGAGGTTCTATGACATCATCGACAAAGCCGCGTTCAGCAGCCTTGTAGGGCGTGGCGAATTCGGCTGCATAGTCTTCGAGTATCTCCTGCCTGGTGGCCACCTTGTCCTCGGCCTTGTCTATCTCTTTTTTGAAGATGATATTGACCGCCCCCTCTGATCCCATCACCGCAATCTCCGCCGTTGGCCAGGCAAAGACCATATCCGCCCCCAGCGACTTCGAACACATGGCAACATAGGCGCCGCCGTAGGCTTTCCTGGTGATAAGCGTCACCTTGGGCACCGTGGCCTCGCTGTAGGCATACAGTATCTTGGCGCCGTGGCGGATAATGCCGCTGTACTCCTGGGTGGTTCCCGGCAGAAAACCGGGAACGTCGACGATGGTCAGCAGCGGGATATTGAAGGCATTGCAGGTCCTGATGAAACGGGCGGCCTTGTCGCCGGCGTTCATGTCCAGGCAGCCGGACATGACCTGCGGCTGATTGGCGACAATGCCCACCGATCTGCCATTGATGCGGGCGAACCCGGCGACCAGGTTCTTGGCGAAATAGGGCTGGTATTCGAAAAAGTCGCCGCCGTCGATAACCGGCCGGAAGACATCGTGTATGTCATAGGCCTTGCCGAGGCTCTCGGGGATGAGATCGTTGAGTTCCTCGATCTGGCGGTTGAGATCATCGGCCTGGCCGAGTCGCCTGGGGTTCTCCATATTATTGGAAGGCAGAAAACCGAGCAGTTTCCTGATCATGTCGAGGCAATCCCGGTCCGAATCGGCGAGAAAATGGACATTGCCGCTGGTGCTGTTGTGGGTCATGGCCCCGCCAAGGTCTTCGGCGGTGACCACCTCGCCGGTCACCGTCTTGATTACCTGGGGCCCGGTGATGAACATCTGCGAGGTCTTATCCACCATAAAGATAAAGTCGGTAAGCGCCGGGGAGTAGACGGCGCCGCCGGCACAGGGGCCCATGATGGCGGAAATCTGAGGAATGACGCCTGAGTATATGGCATTGCGGAAAAAAAGATCGCCGTAGCCGGAGAGGGCGTCGACCGCCTCCTGGATGCGGGCGCCGCCGGAGTCGTTGAGCCCGACGACGGGAGCGCCGACCTTGACGGCACTGTCCATGGCCTTGACGATTTTCCTGGCGTGCATTTCTCCCAAAGCACCGCCTGTGACGGTAAAATCCTGAGAAAAGGCATAGACCAGACGGCCATCGACGGATCCGTAACCGGTGACTACGGACTCCCCTTCAAAGTCCATTTTGTCCATGCCGAAGCGCGTGCATCTGTTCTTAATGAAGGCATCGAGCTCGACGAAGGAACCTTCGTCGAAGAAGTAGTCAAGCCTCTCCCGCGCCGTCAGCTTGCCCTTGGCATGCTGTTTCTCAATGCGCTCAAGGCCGCCTCCCAGAGATATCTTCTCTTTTTTGCTTCGCAACAGTTCTCGCTTTTCAACAGACATATTTCACGCTCCCTCCAGTTATGGGATAATCTGAGAAACGTTCGCGTTCTTCGCTGTCCAGCCGGTGTTTTCTCTTCTCCGTATACCGTGGATTAATCTTGTTACAAAAAGGTTCTTTCGTCCTGCGTCCTTTGGGCAACAAATTTTTTATTTACACACAATATCATATTGTTAAACAAATCTACTCGTGTCAGCAGAACCAGCACATGCCTCCAGGGGCAAATACTGTTCTTAAGATGTTTTTGCATTAAGATGTCGTCATAACGTTCTTTTTCACACACTTCTGGAAATTTTTCTCCTATAAAAGTAACAATGTTACTCTCTATTCATAGGTGTACCGTAAACCACTTTTCCCTGTCAAGCAAAAACATGGGCAGCTGTCGGCCTCCTCGGTCGTTATCACCGACAGGTCGTCATGTGCGCGGCAGGAGGCGCAGCTAATCTGGAAAGAATACTCTTTCCAGATTAGCCCTAATGTTCGGCAACATATTTTGAGACAGGGTGCCCTGTCTCTTAGGAATTGGACAAACTGAGTTTCAGGGGAAATCAGATACTCTTTTTTCGCCCGAGCCTGCACGATGGAAAAAGCAGGAAAGGCCGGGCAGAAAGCGGCCGGTAATGGATCGGGCTTGAGAGATGCTACATATCGGGGGTTGATCTCTTTTTCTTTTCCATGTATCTGCTGAAGCGCCGCACATGTTCGGCGGCATACCGACTGGCCCGTTCGGGGTCGCGGTCGGCAATAGCCTCGACGATAAGATGGAGGTCCTGGAAATTCTCATCCATTTCGGTTTCACCGACAATCAGGAATTTATCGTAATAGCGGTGGATACTGTCATGGATGGAGCGCAGCACGAAGGTAAAAAGAGGATTGCCGGCTATAGTGGCTATTTCCGTGTGGATCTTTTCGTCAATCTGGACAAGGCTGTTCCAGCCCTCCAGTCCTTTTTCCATGCAGAGAGCAGCCTCTTCGATCAGCTTGGCCATCTTCTGGTTGTCGGAGGCCGTTGTCCGTCTGGCGGCCAGACCGGCGACGGTTTCTTCCACCGCCTCCCGGAACTCGGTGAGATGCTCCAGGGATATATTATAGGAGCGGATGAGCATGGCCAGGTTTTCAGCCATCAGTTCGGCATTGGCATCCTTGATGAAAGCACCGCCGTCTTCTCCCGGCCGGATCTCGACAAGTCCCTTCTGTTCGAGAGCGCGCAGAGCCTCATGCATGGTGTTTCTGTCTGTCTGAAACATTTCACAGAGCTCCTGATCCCCTGGCAGTTTTTCACCGGGACACATCCTGCCCTCGACAATTGCCGCCTGAATCTGTTCCACCACATCCTGATAAATACGGTTCTGCTTTGCTCTCTCGAAAAGGCTGTCCATTGGTCCCCACGGGATGAATTTCTCTTAATCACTAGAAAGCCGCCATGGCTTAAGGATACTTGATCACCCATAAAGCTCAGCTTCCTGTTCATTGCCCTGGAGGCGCTTATCTCACGGGACGCCATAAACCCATCCCTGGGGGATTCCCCGCAGCCGTCCAGGCTGCAGAGACCATTGAGACAAGCACCTCCAGGCCACCAATAGGTGATAGGCTGAGGTTTCTACGTAATGAGTTAAGGATATGACATCCTCGAAACAATAACAATTCGTTTTCCATTGCCGGCGTGTTTTTACACGGACGAAGCTCTGCCGCTTAACACCAGAGAAAGGTCCACTTTTACCTGACAAACAATAAGCTCCGTAGAGCAGTCTCTTCCCAGGCTTTGCCTGAGCTCGGTCTCTGCCGCTGCCGAGACTATTCCCGGTTTTTTCGAACTCTTCACCAGATGTTGCTCAGCCTTTGTGAACAGCAAAAAGCCGGGAAGGGTAGAGACAATGCCGCACAGTCGAATGCATAGGCACCTCGGATGTGAGCGGATAAATTAATTGACAAGCCTGAGTTGATATGCAAGGCTCAAGATTATCGGCCCAATATCTCCTGAACCATTTACGGATATTGGCAAAAATCAGGTACCCCTGCCGCCAAAAACAAGAGCATACACAGGAGCCCCGACAGGTCAACGCCGGTAATCAACTGGCATATTATATAAAAGTGAATTAAAATGATCTCATTCTTGAATTCGTTTGTTTTTTGTAGACATGCAAATATGCGGCAAAGGAAATCGCATCACGGTGTTGCCGCTGCGGACGAAATAGTGTATACGTTTGTGAGATAAAGGAATGTATGGAGTTATTGCATACAATAAGTATATACATTCCAGGTGTCAGTTATGGGAAACAGACATGACAGCGACCCATTAAGAGTCAATCAACACGCGAAAAGGAGGGGATAAACAGCACAATCATATCTTGGTTCCAGCTACCCAGTAGTACTCAAAACTTCAACCATAGGAGAGTGTAGAATGTTCAATACATTGAGATCTATTACGTGTGTCACCATGGCGGGTCTGCTTCTGACCTTCGGCGCAAACGCGGCCTTAGCCGAGCCGGAGATAACCCTCAAGTTCGCCGGCCAGAATGCAACCGATCATCCGGCAACCGAGATAATGAATGAAATCGCCAAGGATATCGGCGAACAAACCGATGGCCGCATCGAGGTGAAGGTCTATCCCGCCAACCAGCTTGGCGACTACAGCCTCGTCTATGAAGAGCAGATTCGCGGAACCATCGACATGTCATGCATTTCCGTTCCCAGCCAGTTCGATCCGCGCATGGAACTGATCTACATCAACGGCTACGTCAGCGACTACGAGGATGCCAAAACAGTTTTCGCCCAGGATGGCTGGCTCTTCAAAAAGATGGATGAGTTCAACGAAAGGCTCGGCGTCAAGCTTCTCGGCTTCTACGTTGAAGGCATGATCGGCACCGGCACCACCAAGCCCGCCAATGAGCCCCTCAACCCCGAGGTAGAGAAGGGTGTGCTTATCCGCGTTCCCGACATGGATGTCTACAACCTCGCCGCCCAGGCCATGGGCTACAACACCCAGACCGTTCCCTATGCCGATGTTTACCAGGCCATTCAGACCGGCGTTGTTGACGGTGTCAACGGCTACCCCGTCGCCGCCGCCTACACCGCTCTTGGCGATGTCCTCGAAAACTGGTACATGACCAACTACTCCATCGAGGTCCTCAACTTCATGATCAGCGGCAAGACCTGGGATAAAATCAGCGAAAACGATAAGGCCATCATCGAGGACATCCTCGCCAAGGCCACCACCGCCAGTATCGAAAACGCCGAGCAGGTTGACAAGCGCTATATGGATATGATGCGCGAAAAGGGCATTAAGGTCCACACCTATAACAAGGAAGAACTCATGCCCCTGATGAAGGCCTGCGCTTCCACCTGGCCCAAGCTGGAAAAGAACATGGGCAAGGAACTCATGGACGAATTCAGAAAACACCTTGCACCCAAGTGATAGCCTCTTTGCCATCACAGGTGTCGTAGACTATTAGACGAGGTCCGGGAGGAAGCGATCTTCCCGGACCTCCAATATTATGCTATGGAGTATATTCGTGTCAGATATCAAGCTTGCTCCTGATAATGCGTGTGTCTCTTCGCCGGAATGCCCAAGCGACCTGAACGCACCAAGCAATCTCTTCGACCGCATAGTCATCAACGCTTTTTCCATCATCTGTTTCTTCTGCACCGTCACCCTCACGCTTATCATCTGCGTCGCCACCTTCTTCCGCTATATTCTCGAAGGCAACCTGTACGGCTACGAGGAGTATGTCAAACTGCTGGCTTTCTGGCTTTACTTCATCGGTGCGGCCATCGGAGCCTACAACCGTACCCATGTTACCGCAGACCTCGTCAACGCCTATCTGCCCGACGGCAAAGTCAAAGACTCTTTGACGGTTGTGAAAAACCTTATCACCGTCTGCGTTGCCGCGCTCTTTGCCTATTATGGCTACGTTTTCTTCATGTTTGGATTCATGGGCCCCCTGGGCACAGGCATAGCCATCCCCAAGACCAGCGTCTGGAGAATTAGCCTGTGGGTCGGTTACTTATCCGTCTTTATGGGCCTGGTTTTCATGGTCTACTACTTCGCCAGAGACCTGGTCATCAGTCTGCGTGAACTGTTCGGGAGGAAAAAGAGATGATTTTCATTGCGCTCATAATTCTCGTAATCTGCTTGATGATCGGCGTACCGGTGCCGGTCAGTTTCATGGCTTCTGCAGGCTGGCTGATCTTTTTCGGCGGACCGGCCGGCGAAGGCTACCAGGCGACCCAGCTGCTGCCCTACGGCTACGCCCAGATGAACTCCGTTTCCCTGATTGCCATCGCCCTGTTCATTGGCGCCGGCGGCATCATGGAGCGCGGCCGGATCGGTGAGAAACTGATAGACTTCGTCGATGTTTTTGTCGGCCATCTCAAAGGCGGACTCGGCATCGTCGCCGTCATCTCCTGCGCCATTGTCGGTTCCATCTGCGGCGCTGCCTGTGCCACCTTGTCCTGCGTCGGCTCCATCATCTTTCCGAGGTTTCACCGGGAGGGCTATCCCCGCGGTGTCTCCGCCGCACTCCTGGCAAACGCCTCCCTTCTCGGTCTGCTGATTCCCCCCAATGCCACCCTGATCATCTTTGCCTGGATCAGCGGCCAATCCGTACTCGCCTGTTTTCTGGCAACCGTAATCCCCGGTTTTATCACCATAATACTGTTGTGCGCGGTAAACTGGTGGCTTCTCCGGAAAAACACCACCATCATGATCGGTGAAAAGAAAAACCGCACCGCTTCCGACAAAATTCAGCTTTTCCGGTCCAGGGGACGCATCGCCCTGCCGGCCCTGATGCTGCCGGTGATCGTTCTCGGCGGTATATACGGCGGCATAATGACCACCACGGAAGCATCGGCGATGGCGGTACTCTATGCCATTCCGGTGGGCATGTTCGTCTACAAAGGGCTCAATTTGAAAAAAACCTACGAGGTGATTGTCGAAACCTCGGTGACCACCGGTGTCATCATGGTCATGCTCTACTCGGTCGCCATGCTCAGCCGCCTCTACATCCTCGAAGATCTGCCCGGGGTCCTGCTGGGAGTGTTCCACGCCATATCCACCGACCCGCTGATGATCATGTTCATGATCAACATATTCCTGGTCCTTATGGGCATGCTCATGGATGACATCAGTGTCGTCGTGCTGACGACGCCGATACTCATGCCGATCATCATGGAAATCGGTTTCAGTCCGATCCACTACGCGGCGATCGTCGGCGTCAATACCGGTCTCGGCTGCATCACTCCGCCGGCAGCACCGGTTCTTTATCTGTCTGGACGTTTGGGCTCGGCGCCGATTGATGAGATGATGAAACCATGCCTGTGGTTCATCGTACTCTGCTGGGTGCCGGTATTGGCGGTGACGGTATTCTTCCCCAAACTCTCTCTTTTTCTCCCCCATTATATCATGGGAACACCGTGGTAGGATGAAATGAAATTTTATCGTAATCTTTTCGCAGTATTATGTTTCGCTTTTTTTCTCACCGCCATAACGACCAAGCTGCCCTTCGCCTTTTTGGTCGCCATGCTCTGCGGCATGCTGTCGCGAACCGCGGAGAAAAAAGGCTGGCCGGACCCGTTTTAGCCTGAAGCAACACATTTTTAAAAATTATCGAGGTTGTAATGAACGACGGAACCATACTCTTTTTCTCCGGTAGCGACATACATGCTCTTCTTACCATGGAAGAATGCATCGAGGCCATGCGTGAGGCCTTCGGCGCTCTAAGCCAAGGCAAAGCGGTTATGCCGCCCCGCATGCGCCTGAACATGGAGGCCGATAACGCCAACGCCCTGTTCATGCCGGTCTATCTGCCCGAGAGCAGAAGAGTCGGCGTGAAGACGGTCACCAACAATATCGACAACATGTCGAAAAACCTGCCCATCGTCCATGCGATGATGATGGTATTCGACTCAGCGACCGGGGTGCCGCTGGCGGTCATGAACGGCGAGGTCATCACCGCCATGAGGACCGGGGCCGTATCCGGTTTGGCGACCTCCCTTTTGGCCCGGAAAGACGCCCGCATAGCGGCAATAATCGGGACCGGAACTCAGGGAGAGACCCAGCTCGAAGCAGTTTGCGCAGCCCGGCCGATCACCAAGGCCTACGTCTTCGACCTCAACGCCGACAAAGCCCGGTCTTTCGCGGAGAACATGGGAAAGAAGCTGCAAATAGAAGTGCTCGTCGCCGAGTCGCCGGCGGTCCTGGCGGAAGCTGATGTCATCTGCACCGCCACCCCCTCAACGACTCCTGTCTTTGTTGACAGGCATCTGAAAAAAGGCGTGCATATCAACGGCGTCGGTTCCTACAAAGCCGATCTGCTGGAAATTCCGGCTGAAACGACAGCCAGGTCCAAGGTCGTTGTCGACCGGCTGGAAAGCTGTCTGACTGAGGCCGGAGATCTGGTGCAGGCTATAGAGCGGGGAGTGATCACCAAAGATCATATCCACGGCGAGCTGGGCGATGTTGTCACAGGCAAAATCGCTTCACGCGAAAACGACGAGGAAATAACCTTTTTTAAATCCACCGGGGTTGCCGTCCAGGACCTCGTCTGTGCCGATCTGGTAATCACCAGGGGGAAAGATAAAAAACTGGGGACCACTCTGGCCCTCTGAGCCTTTCGGCCGAACAACCACATACCAGCCATCTGCAAAGGAATCAATGCGGAAGCAAGCAACGGCCTACACTCTTACGGCCCTGGCCGTCATATTCTGGTCCACCGCCGCCACCGCCTTCAAGATCGCCCTTAACCACGTTTCGCCTTTTACCCTGCTGCTGTACTCATCGCTTGTATCGACAATCGCCCTGTTTGCCATCCTCGTCCTGCAGGGTAAGCTGTCGGCTCTGAAAATGCTGCCGCTGCACACCTGGGGTATGGCCGCCCTGCTGGGGCTGATCAACCCCTTTTGCTATTACATCGTTTTGTTCAAGGCCTACTCGCTGCTGCCGGGACAAATCGCCATGTCGCTCAACTACGGCTGGCCCTTTGCCCTCACCCTGCTGTCCGTTCCCATCCTCGGCCAAAGCCTCAGCCGCACCCAGCTGATGGCGATTGTTGTGAGCTTTGCCGGCGCCATAATCATCGCCACCAAAGGCACGATCACCGCCTTTGGCGGCGTCAGCATGGTCGGGGTGGCACTGGCCTTCGGTTCCACCGTCATCTGGGCGATATTCTGGCTGCTGAACGCCAGAAACCGGGTCGACCCGGTTATCGGCCTGTTTCTCGGTTTCTGTTTCGGACTCGGGTATACGATACTGGCCAGTCCTTTTTTCGGCGGCCTTTTGCTCCCGCCGTCCCAGGCCATCCTGCCGCTGATCTATATAGGCCTCTTCGAGATGGGCATAACCTTCGTCATCTGGCTTACCGCTCTGCAGCTCAGCAGCAGCGCCGCCAGGGTGGGGAACATGATCTACATCTCGCCCTTTCTCTCCCTGCTCTTTTTATATCTGATCATCGGCGAAGCCATCCATCCGGCCACCTTTGT
>JBEPWT010000107.1:0-10152 GCA_041642275.1 Desulfopila sp.
GATCGCCCTGGGCGTGGTTGTTTTTCCAGGAGACGGCCGTGTCGTAATTACCGGTGTAGACGCTGCCGACACAGAGATAGAGGCAGTTGCCGTAAAGCTGGCAGGCGCTTTCGTAGTGCTGATGACGTTCGAAGGTCGAGGCCTGGGCGGTGGTGACCCTGCGGCCCTGGCGCATCATGGCGTAGATTTCCTCCGGCAGGCACAAACTCTCCGGCTTCGATGTCTCGCCGCAGACAATATAGCTGTCAAGCAGGGTTACGCCGAGCCTGCAGGCCATCTCCCTGCTGATGGAGCCGGCGGCGTCGGTGATGAGATGATAGGCCATGGCGGTCGGCCGGACCGGCTGCTGTTTAAAGGCGGTCGTCTCCATGGACCTGTCCGTCCAGGCAACAACCTCTCCCAGGCTGTCGAGGTGGTCTCGCAGCCCCTGGGGATCGCCGGTATGAATGTGAATCTTGAGGGTGTCGTCGTCCTCTAGCACCACCAGGCTGTCGCCGTGGCCTGAAAGACTCCGGTGCATGGGGGTCTGCCGCTGCCCATGCCGCAGGACCACGTCGACGCAGTGATCGCCGCTGGTCTCCGGGATGAAGCTTTGGCGCAGGGAGAGCAGGCCGGCGAAGCTGTCGACGATGGATACCGAAGAGTGCAGCCCTGTGTCGGCCGGTCTGAAAAAGCCTTCGAAGAATATATACATGGCCAGGGCGCCGGCGTCGACGACGCCGGCGCTTTTGAGGCTGGGGACGAGTTCGGCGGAGCGGGTCACGGTTGCAGCCAGGGCCGGCATGAGCTGCGCATGGATTTCTTCTTCCCGGCGGCATGCTGCCAGAGAGGCGGCGAGGGTGTCGAAGACCGAGAGCATGGTGCCCTCGCAGGGATCGGCCACCGCCCTCCAGGCCTCGTGCCTGCCGGCGGCGGCCCGGCCGGCAAGATCGGCAAAACCCTGCACCCGGCAGAATTGCCGGAAGAAGGCGGCGGCTATGTTGCCGGAATTGCCGGTGGCGCAGCGGGCCAGACGGGCGGCGGTGGTCGCCGCCTCCTCATCCCGGCGCAGCGGCGAGAGGCTGATGCGCAGGTTGGCGCCGGTGTCGCCGTCGGCCACGGGAAAGACGTTGATGCGGTCCAGCAGGTCCGACCAGGCTGTCAGACGGCTATAGGCCGCGGAGAAATGTGGACGAAAATTGTTCATTGGGCCATCAGACTCCTGATGGCATCCCAGTCATATTTGCCGTTGTCCTTGACGGGCAAACGTTCAACGGTCTTCAGGCCCCGGGGCAGGGCATAGGGCTGGAGCGACTGGGCCAGCTTTCTCTGAATGCCTCTGATGTCGATATCGGCGCCTTGCAAAAGGGCGCAAATGCGTTTTTCACGGCCTCCGGCTTCGTCCAGCGTCAAAACGACGCAGTCGGTCACTCCCTTTTCTGCGGCCATGAGCTGGCGAAGCTCCTCGAGATCCACCCGCTTGCCGCCTATCTTGACAATGCTGTCGATGCGGCCCATGAAGGCAAAGGTCGATTGCGGCTGCTCCTCGACCCGGTCGCTGGTGAGAAAGTAGCCCTCGTCGTCGACATCGAGACCGGGCGAAATATAGGGGGAGCTGACGGCCAGCCGCCGGTCTTTGATTTTCCAGTCCACCGTTGCCAAAGGGCTGAAGTGTTCCTGACCGCGGCCTCTGTTCCGGGTGGCGATGCCGCCGGTCTCGGTGGAGCCGAAAACCTCCGTGACGCCGATTGCATTGCTGCTGCAAAAACGCCTGTTGTCTTCTTCGGCCAGCATGCCGGCAGACGAAAAAGCCAGCCGCAGACCGAGTCTGCGGTTGCCAAGCGTCCGGTAATGGGCCGGTACGCTTACCAGGATGGAGGCCCGCGCCTCAGTGCAGGAGTGTTCTATTTCCGCGGGAAAGCATGGTGTCGTGTCGATAACGGTGGCCTGGGAAACAAGCGGCAGGGCCACGGAAAAAAGCAGGCCGTAAATATGGTAGGGGGAGACCGTGGCGACAATGGTGTCTTCGGCGCTTACCGCGTTGCTGTGGGCATGAAAGAGGGCCTCGGCAAAAATGTTGGCACAGGTTTTGCTCCAGAGCTGCGGGCTTCCGGTGGAGCCTCCCGTATACATTTTCAACAGTTCCGACTGCAGGCGGCAGTCGAGTTCGAGTCTGGCGCCGTCCGTCGACCGCGGCCGTATCTCCTTCACGCCTGCCGGCAGGAACTCCGCTGCTTTGTCGCCGTCGGTGAGGGCAAACAGGTAGGAGGTGGACTGCTGCAAGGCCCTCAGGACCCGGGGCGTCAGGGCGTAGGGCAGAAGAAGAGACGGACCGCCCGCCAGCGAGCAGAGCAGGGCTGCTGCCATAATATCCTTTCTCTCTGCAGCCAGACAGAGAACAGCAGGCGCCTCATCGAGTTCGTCGAGGCTGCGGCGCAGGCCGGCTGCCATTGCATAGACCTCGCCGAAGGTGGCGCCGCCGGAGATAAAGGCCTTGTCCGGCTGCTGCGGCCCCCGGAGCAGTCCGGCGACGGCTTTTGGGAGATCGATGGCCCTATCGTCGTTCATCGCATTCGCCCAGCGGTTTGCCGAAGCCGTGGCCGGCGAGGCTTCTGTCGCGCCCCTTATAGGTATGGTTGTCCATTTCCCTCTTTACCACCTCTTTGAACAATTTGGCCATTTTGATGGACTGGGGCTCACGTTGGTAAAAGGTATTCCAGGCATAGTCAAGCAGTTCCTGAAGCCTCTCGGGGCTCATCTGTTTCGGCTGGAAGACAACCTTGTCGGCTGAATAGTCGTTCCAGTCGCGGGAGAGTATGCGCTTCTGCGCCGCGAGCTCGGCATAGGCCTTGGTGTGCGGGAAAGGCGTGAGGACGGTGAACTCGGCCAGGTCAAGCTCGATTTCCAGCAGAAAATCAACAAGTTCCTTGATGAAGTCTTCGGTATGCTCGTCGAGTCCGAGGAGAATGGTGCCTTCCACCATAATGTTGTGGTCATGGTAGCGCCTGATGCGCTCCTTGATGTAGTCCGAGGTATCGAAAACAGCCTGGTAGACGTACCAGGCGCCTGCCTGAGCGGCCAGATCCAGCACCTCCGGCTTGTCCTCGATGGGATGGGAGCACCAGCTTTTCCTCAAAGGGATCATCTCCCGGAAAAGATCTTTTTCCCAGGCCGTGTCCTGCGCCAGCGAATTGTCGACGATGAAGAGCCTGTTGTTGTCTATGGCGGCCATCTCGGCCACCGCCGTGTCCACCGGCCGCGGACGAAAAACCCTGCCGCCCAGATAGGAGACGGCGCAGGGGTAACAGTTGAAGCGGCAGCCGCGCGAGGCATGCACCAAATCGACCATCTGCACGCCTTTGTAGTTGTAGAGCCGCCGGTTGAGGATGTCCCTGCGCGCCGGCCCCACCAGGGAGATGTCCGGTCTGTCGTTGATGTAGTCGTAGCGGCGCTTGAGCCTCTTTTTCCGAAAATCTTCAAGCACCTGCTCCATGCGGCCTTCGGCCTCGCCGAGAAAAACCGAGTCTGCATGCTCCATGGTTTCCTCGGCATGGAGCATGGTGGCAATGCCGCCGAAAATCACCGTGACGCCTTTACGGCGATATCTGTCGGCGATTTCCCAGCCGCGCTTGACCTGCACGGTCAGCATCATGGAGATCCCTACCATGTCGACATCGTCGTCGAAGTCGATCTCCTCGAGATTCTCGTCGACAAAATCGATATCGACATATTCGGGAAGGGCGGCGGCGAATACCACCGGACCGTGGGGAGGGAGGTGGAATTCCGTCTGCCTGTCGAGCTTGGCCCATTGGGGATAGATGAGTTTGAACTTCATGTCGTTTCGTCTGCGCGGAGGAGAGTCATTTTCAGGGTATAGCCGGATCTGCCGTAGCTGCGCAGCTCCAGATAACGGGGGATGAGGCCGGCGTCGCTCCACCGGCAGTCGCGGCCGGTGATCACGCGCTGCAGCAGACCGTCCCGTGTATAGGTCCGTATCTGCGGGCATCCTTCATCGGCCAGGATGACGTCGCTTATCTCGCCGTCGGCGGCGGTGAAGCGGCAGATCCGCTCGCCGTTTTCGGCAAGACCAGGCCGCATCTCGCCCGGGGGAGCAAGGAAAATCGCTTGGATATCGGCTATCAGGCCTTTGGCGAAGTGGGGGGCGTCGAAGGGGGGAACGGCCCGGAGAACGCTCAGGCCCTGGTCCCGGTCGAAGGCTGCCTCGAAGAGGGTGAATCCCTCAACGCTGAGCAGGGCGCAGCGTATGCCCGCAGGCTCCAGGGTGGTGATGCCGACGACGGTGGTGCCGTAGCCCCTGTCCATGGAAAAATCAATGGAGTGGACGAATTGCCGGCCGCCGGCACCAAACAGGCCGCTGCACTCTTCGGCTGGAAATTCGCCGGCGAGCGCAGGCAGACGGGGAAGGTCACTTCCCCGTTCGGCGCAGCCGAAGAGGAGCACGGCTGCTATGACAATGGCGCCAATGTTTCTCATTTGCTGGTGAAGACCTCGTCGGCTATGTCCTCGTTGAGGATCCGGTCGCTGAAGGTAATGGTGGTGGTGGCCTCGGGACCCTCGCGCAGGGTTATGGAATCGATGAGGGCCCGGTTCTCGCCGAAAGTGATTTCGATCGAGGCAATAAGCCGGGCCATCCCCTGCTGCTGCGGTTCGAGAATGAGGCGATGGGCATCACCAGAGACCACTTTGAACATTTCAGTATCGCTGAAGCGTCCGTCGAGCCAGTCGCTGAGCTGCGCCAGCACCATCTGCATGCCGTCGAGCTGCGCCCCTTTCTCCTCGACCAGCCTGCCGTTTCGGCCGACGAATTTACGGACTTTGCCCTCGTGCATCAACAGCAGGGAGGGCACCGGCTGATGGTACTGCCAGCGCAGTGACCGGGGAGCTTTAAAAATGAAGCTGCCCGTGGATACCAGCGGCCGGGCGAGGATTTCCATGTTTTTCTCCTGGACGAAACGGGCCTGGATCGAATGCAGCCGGAACGGCTGGGCATCGTTGCCGGCAAAAGCTTCGACAAACAGGCTGCACAGGCAGCAGAGAACGAGCAGGAAGACGATACGCTTCATCAGAACATGCCCCCGTTGACGGAGATGATCTGGCCGGTGACATAGCTGGCATCGTCGGAACAGAGAAAACCGACGACCTTGGCCACCTCTTCAGGACGGCCGATGCGGGCCATGGGGATCATCTCCTTGATCCGGTCCCGGGGGGCGTTTTCGATCATGTCGGTGGCGATCAGGCCGGGAGCGACGACGTTGAGACGGATACCCAGCCGGGCGACCTCGGCGGCCACCGACCTGCTGGCGCCATTCAGGCCGGCCTTGGCGGCGGCATAGTTTGCCTGGCCGCGGTTGGCCATCAGGGAGCTGGCCGAGGAGATGGAAACGATGGCGCCCCGGCGGCGGCGCACCATTTTCTCGATTACCGGCCGGGTCATGTTATAGAAACCCGAAAGGCTGGTGTCGATGACCTTCTGCCAGTTTTCGGCCGGCATCATCATGAACAGGCCGTCGGCTATGATGCCGGCGTTGTTGATGAGAATATCGATGGCGCCCAGGCGGTGGTGGACGTCGTCGATGGCAGCTGCCGCCGCCTCGGCGTCGCGGACGTCGAACTGATAGATCTCGCCGCGGCCTCCCTCTTCTTCGATCTCGGCCAGGGTCTGTTCGGCGCCGGCTTTGTCGCTCATATAGTTGATGACCAGGTGACAGCCGCCGGCTGCCAGCTCTCTGGCGATGGCCCGGCCGATTCCCTTGCTGGCGCCGGTTACTATGGCAATACGGCCTTGATTGCCGCCGTCTATGATGTCCGTCATTTTTCCCACTCCTGAAAGAGCTGAAGGGTAAAACTGCCCAGCAGTCTGTCCCCGAGGTGCTGCTGGCAGTCAACCTCCCGGAGATTTCCGTAATTGTGCGTGTTTTCAGCTCTGGCTACTATTTCGGCGTCGTAGGGCAGCCGGTCGATGAACAGCGCCGCCTTCTTGATGCCCACCAGCCAACCCATTTTCTCCGAGTCGAGCCCCCGGCGCTGAATCCTGTCCCAGCCGTTGCAAATGCCCGCGGTTTGCGCTGCCACCTCAACCAGTATCAGGGACTCGACACCCTGCGCTCCGGCCAGCGGCCAGCTCCGGTCGGTGCGGCAGAGGGCGGTGGCATGCCTGCTGTCGACTTCGACGATCCTGCTGACGAGCAACATGACGCCGCGGTGGGGGAGGATGTCCTCGAGAGTGAAATCGGAAGGGATTGGGTTCTTCATAATTACATTGAAACAGATACCGCATTATTGAGAAAATCGCCAATAAATTTTAGGTGACAAATGCCCGCCGGATTTATATGATGACAGGGTTTACGGGCAATACTGCAGGAGATGCGGCGGGAAGATCGCCATTTTCTCAGGATATCGGTTGCCTCTTATCATCAGAAGGGTTCATTGCCGTGACGCCGTTCGGCGGCGCCGGCGATTGCTGGTAGAGTAACGGGAAATTATGTCATTAATCGAAGAGCTCAAGGTCAAACTGATAACCATCCTCAATCTCACGGATCTCACCCCCGAGGATTTTGATGAAGATGCCCAGCTGGTGGGCGGAGAACTCGGCATCGATTCCATCGATGTCCTGGAAATGGTGGTCATGGTCGAAAGAGACTACGGCGTCGCCATCGACAACAAGGAGGTGGGCGAAAAGGTCTTTGCCTCGCTTGCCGATCTGGCAGAGTATATCAGAGTAAATTCAGCGCAGACGTTTTCTTGAAGAACGCACCGGTCTATATCAGCGGCGCGGGCATCATCAGTTCGCTCGGCAGCGGACTGTCTTCCACGGAAAAGGCGCTGCGGGAAAATATCAGCGGCATCCGGCCCCTGTCGCTGTTCAGCCTGCTGCAGGCTGCGCCTCTGCCGGTGGGCCAGGTGGAGGGGGTGGCCAGGGATTCCTCGCTGCCGCGCACCCACGCCCTGGCGCGCATTGCCGCCGAACAGGCCATGCAGGGATGGACGCACGGCATCGACGCCGTCGTCCTCGGCACCACCACCGGCGGCATTCTCACCAGCGAAGAACTGCTGCGGCAGGGATGCCGCGATCGCCGCAGCTTTCGCTATCACGGTCTGCACACCGTCGCCGAATATATCGCTGGCCTCTTCAACTGCAGCGGCCCGGCGCTGTCGGTCTCCACCGCCTGCTCCTCCGGCGTGGCGGCGATTGCTCTGGCAATGAGACTGCTGCGCAGCGGCCGGGCGCGGGCCGTACTGGCCGGCGGCGTCGATTCGCTCTGCCGGCTTACCTATTTCGGCTTTCACTCCCTCCAGCTTGTCGATGCCGCAGGCTGCAGGCCGCTCGATATCGACCGGCGCGGAATGGCGGTGGCCGAGGGCGCCGGCATGCTGCTGCTCACCGGCGATGAGATGGGCACGCCGCTCGCCGTCCTTCTCGGGGCGGGTCTTTCCTGCGATGCCTACCATGCCGCCGCACCCCACCCCGAAGGAGAGGGCGCTCATCGGGCCATGAGCCTGGCCCTCGCCGATGCGGGAGTCGAATCGACGGATATCGACTATATCAATTTGCACGGCACCGGCACAGCCGACAACGATCTGGCGGAGTCCAAGGCCGTACGCCGCCTTTTCGCCAAGCCGCCGCCGCTGTCGTCGATCAAGGGGGCCACCGGCCACAGCCTGGCCGCCGCCGGCGCCATCGAGGCCGTGATCGCCGCTTTGAGCATCTCCTCCTCGCTGCTGCCGGCCAATACCGGTCTGGCGACAGTCGATCCTGCCCTTGGTCTTGCACCGTTGACCACACCGCGGCAGCAGGCGCTGAAGACGGTGCTCACCAATTCCTTCGGCTTTGGCGGCAACAACGGTTCCCTGGTTGTCGGCCAAAAAAACAGGGCTGTGCCGCTGGATGCCCGCCGGCAGGTGCGGCCGCCGCTGTTCATTCATGGCTGCTCCTGTCTCAGCGGCGCCGGATTGACGGAGGCCACCGTCGAGAGGCTGAAGCGGGGGCGGGACGTTGCCGGCACAGCCGCACTTGAACTCATCGCCCAGGCATTGCCGCCGCGACTGATCCGCCGGTTGAAAAGGCTGCCGCAGATGGCTCTGTCCCTGGCGGCCGATGCCTTTGGCGAAGGATCACCGGAGCAGAGCCTGGGATCGGTCTTTGTCGGGACCGGCTGGGGGGCGCTCTCGGAGACCTACGATTTTCTCAGCCGCCTTGCCGACTCCGGCGAACAGTTTCCAAGCCCCACGGATTTTGTCGGTTCGGTACATAACGCCCCTGCCGGCCAGCTGGCCATCAGGTACGGCGCCACCGGCGCCAACATAACCGCCGCCGGGGGTGATTACTCCTTCGAGCAGTCGCTGCTGGCGGCCGAGCTGCTCATCGAAGATGCAGAGCCGCCGGCACTTGTCGTCGGCGCCGATGAAGCCCACACCATCTTTTCGCCGCTTCTTGACCCCTCGGTGGACGGCCAATCCCCACTGGCCGACGGCGGTGGCGCCCTGCTGGTCAGCCGGTCGGCGGCCGGGGCTTCATCCCGCATTCGTCTGGCCTATTACGGCAGCGGCGCCGACGACGGCGCCATCGACGAGCTCATAGGCTCCCTCGACTGCCTGCGAAACCGGCAGCGAAGCTGCGTTCTGGTTCTGGCGGGAATTCCCGCGGCCATGCGGCGGCAGGGGGAGCGGCAGCTCAAACAGTTTCTTGCGGCCTCGGCACTCTCGGTTCCGGTTGTCGACTGCCGCCGGTACACAGGCGAGTTTGCAACAGCCGCGGCCGTCAGCGTCGTCCTCGGCGTCCGACTCCTGGAAGACGGCATCGTACCGCCGGCCCTGACGGAACTCGAGGTGCTGCCTCTTGATCCGGACAGTGATACGATCCTCGTCCTGTCTTTAGGTTCCACTATCGCTGCCATGGAGCTTGCCGGATCATGAGAATAGTGTTGATATCCCCCAATACCTTGACGGTGCCTTATCCGGTCTATCCCCTTGGTCTCGACTATGTGGCCGGGTCCGTCGCCGCCGAGCATGAGGTCAAAATTGTCGATCTCAACATTCTTTCCCGGCTGGAACTGCAGGAACTGCTGCAAAATTTCCGGCCGCAGATCATCGGACTCTCCTGCAGGAATATCGACAATACGGAGGTGGGCGACCCCCGCTTCTTCATCGACGAGTACCGGCAACTGGTGGGCTGGCTCAAATCGCAAAGCGATGCCGTCATTGTCTGCGGCGGCAGCGGCTTCACCATCATGCCGGCGATGATTCTCCAGGCACTGGGAGCTGACTGGGGCATCGTCGGCGAGGGCGAGCGCTTTGCCCTGCTGGTCCGCGCCATCGAGCAGGGAGAGGATCCCGGGCTGGTTCCGGGGGTTATTTCCCCGTCCGCCGTCGGCGAGGTTGAACCGCCGGAGCCGTGGCAGGGTGGGAGAGTGCTCGATATGCAAAGCGAAGCGGCCCACAGACGCTTTTATCTCGACAAGGGCGGAATGCTCAACCTCCAGAGCAAACGCGGCTGCTCCTTCAACTGCGTTTACTGCCCCTATCCGGCCATAGAAGGCCGGAAGCACCGCCTGATTGAACCGGAGACGGTGGCCGAAACAGCCCTGGCCCTGGAGGCGGCCGGCGCCAGATACCTCTTCATAACCGATTCCGCCTTCAACTCCGATATTGACCACAGCCTGGCGGTGGCCGAAAGCTTCAGGGCCAGGGGGCTTTCCATTCCCTGGGGCGGATTTTTTGCCCCGGTAAAGCTGCCGCCCGACTACTTCACCGTTATGGCCGAAGCCGGTTGCAAACACGTCGAGTTCGGCAGTGAATCCCTGGCCCAGTCGATGCTGAGGAGTTACAGAAAACCCTTCACCGTTGACGATGTTTTCAGGGCGCACCGTCAGGCCGGTGACGCCGGGCTGCACGTGGCCCACTATTTTCTGCTGGGGGGACCGGGGGAGTCGCCGGCAACGGTCAACCAGACTCTCGACAATATCGAAAAATTGACCAGAACCGTGCTCTTCTTTTTCTTCGGCATCAGGATTTATCCGCAGACAGGCCTCTACGACATCGCCCTTAAAGAAGAGAAAATCTCGGCGGCGACAAATCTTCTCGAGCCGGTATTCTATGAATCCGACACCATCAATCATCAACAGATAGAGGCTCTTGTCACCGCCAGGGTCGGTG
>JBEPWT010000108.1:0-10060 GCA_041642275.1 Desulfopila sp.
ACAGATGTCTATTAAAGCCATTGCCCAGGAACTCTACAAATGCCAGGCCAGGGTCCATGCCCTGGAAGACCGGCTCGCCGAAGCCGGCCAAGACACGGCCCCCCAGCTGCAGGACCAGCTCAGGCAGACCCGGGCCGAATTGAAGGTACTCAGGAACATGCTTGAAGGCAGGAAGGCCCAGGCAGCACCGAGGGATAAGAGATTTGGCTACAGATAGCCCATCCGAGCTGCACCTTTTCTCGAATTTTCCCTGCCGAAGCAGACAGCAGCCGCACCCGCCCGCTTTGCTGATCTCTGCTGCCATAATTGTTTACAAGTCTGCTTTTTCCAGGCTATAATGGTGGCTTTTCTCCACCACACCTCTATTTCTTACCAATTCAGCACGGAGCCTACAGCATGCAGCGACAGATGATCATCTCTGTGATGGCCAAGGACCGGCCCGGCATCATTGCCGCGGTTACAGGCGCTATTTTTGAACTCAACGGCGATCTTGCCGATCTCAATCAGTCGATCCTGCGCGGCTATCTGACCATGATACTCATTGCCAGCTTTGATGCCGAGGTGAGTGTCGATGAAGTCTTCGCCAACATATCGGCAGCCGACAGCAACAATGAATTCGATATCATCGTCAAGCCCATGCAGTCTACCCTGGAGACCGGGGCGGTAACACTGCCGGCCAAAACCTATATCGTCACAGCCCAGGGAGTCAACAGGAGCGGGCTGGTCTATGGCATTAGCTCGTTCTGCTACCAGCGCAATATCAATATCCTTGATCTGTCGACCACTCTCACCGACGGCCGCTACACCATGATCCTGCAGATTGATCTCAGCCATGTCGAATCGATCAAGGATCTCAGGGACGACCTTGACCGCTATGCGCAGGAGGCCCAGATGCACGTGATGATGCAGCACTACGAAATCTTCAGGGTCACCAATGAAGTGACGATGAAATAGCCATCGCCGCGGTCACCCGGTCATCCTTCAGGAGGAATCAATCATGCTACGCTCGGATCAAATCCTGGCCACCGTCGAAATGATCCAGAAAGAAAACCTCGACGTACGTACCGTCACCATGGGCATCAACCTGCTGGACTGCCGCAGTGATGACGTGGAGACCACCTGTTACAATATAGAGCGAAAAATCCAGTCGCTTGCTGAAAATTTCGTGCCCACCTGTGACAGAATCGGCCGCAAACTCGGCATTCCCGTGGTCAACAAGCGGATTTCGGTCACACCGATCGCCCTGGTCGGCGCCGGCTACAACCGCGCCCAGTTTGTGCGGCTGGCCAGATGTCTGGAAAAGTCTGCGGACATCGCCGGTGTCGATATCCTCGGCGGATTCTCCGCCCAGGTGGAAAAAGGACTGAGCGAATCCGACCGCGAGTATATCCTTGCCATACCCGAGGCACTGGCGGTCACCAACAAGGTCTGCGCCTCCATCAATATCGCCAGCAGCCAGAAAGGCATCAATATGGACGCTTTGGCCATGGTCGGCCAGACGGTCAAGGATCTTGCCGAAAACACCCGTGATTCCGGTGGATTCGGAGCTGCCAAATTCGTCGCCTTCTGCAACCAGCCCGGCGACAATCCCTTCATGGCAGGCGCTATCCACGGTACAGGCGAAGCCGATGCCGTGCTCAATGTCGGCGTCAGCGGTCCGGGGGTCATCGCCAGATCACTGGAGAGGCTCATTGCCACCAATGGCGCCGCCAATCTGCTCATCGACGACATCGCCGAAGAAATCAAGCAAACGACCTTCCGGGTGACCCGCTGCGGTGAACTGGTGGGCAGGCAGGTATCGCGTGAGCTGGGCATCGAGTTCGGCGTGGTCGATCTCAGCCTGGCGCCGACGCCGACCGTCGGCGACAGTGTCGGCGAGATACTGCACATAGTCGGTGTTGACGCCATAGGCGCGCCGGGATCGACGGCCATAGTCGCCATGCTCAACGATGCGGTGAAAAAGGGTGGCATCTTCGCCTCGAAGGCGGTGGGCGGGCTCAGCGGCGCCTTCATCCCGGTAATGGAGGACGCGGTGCTGGCAGAAGCCGTGGGCAGAGGCGAACTCTGCCTGGAAAAGCTCGAGGCGATGACCTGCGTCTGCTCCGTCGGTCTCGATATGATCGCCATTCCCGGCTCCGTCGATGCCGCCACCATCTCCGCCATCATCGCCGATGAGATGGCCATCGGCATGGTCAACAACAAAACAACCGCCGCCCGCATCATTCCCGTGCCGGGCAAGGAGGCCGGCGACCATGTCAGTTTCGGCGGGCTTTTCGGCGCCAGTCCCATCATGCCGGTGCGCAACGTCGGCAAATCGTCCCGCTTCGTCGCCTGGGGCGGCCGGATTCCCGCGCCGGTGCACAGTTTCAAGAATTAGCCCGAATATTTGACGAATTGAGATGGTCTGCTCATTAAGCAGAGCTGTGGTTGGTATACTGGAGTATGCCGATTACAGAAGCGACGAAGGATGGCAGGCCATATCAATTCGAGACGAAAGCCCTGACCAGGCTAGACGTTTGCAGGGATTGACCATGCTGATACTGCTCTCCCCTTCCAAAACGCAGGAAACAGGCCATGGGCAGCGGGCCTCGACGATGCCGCAGATGCTTGGAAAAACAGAAGAGCTGGTTGCGAGACTGCGCCGGCTTGACAGCGGGGAGATCGGCAGATTGATGGCGGTAAGTGAAAAACTTGCCCAGTCCGCAACGCAGAGATATCGCCGGTTCCGCTTTCCTCCCCGGATCCAGGACTGCAGCCCGGCCCTGCTGGCTTTTCGCGGCGATGTCTTCTCCGAGATTGATGCCGACAGCTACAGTGACCGGGACTTTGACTTCGCCCAGCGCCATCTTCGCATCCTCTCGGGCCTCTACGGCATCCTCCGCCCGCTCGACCTGATCCAGCCCTACCGACTGGAGATGGCGGGCAGATTCAGAACGGCCGAGGGCGCATCCCTCTATCAATACTGGCGTGACGATGTCACCGCGGCGCTCAAGGCGGCGCTGGCCGAGGAAAAGCATTCTCAAATCCTCAATCTGGCTTCGGCCGAATACTTCAAGGTTATCGACCGGACTGCCATTCCCGTGCCAATCGTCGACGTCTTTTTTCAACAGCGAAGGAAAGCACAACTGAAGACCATCGCCATTCATGCCAAAAAAGCACGCGGCGCGCTCTGCAATCATATCATCAGCAACCGGCTTGAGAGCAGCTCCGCTCTTGGTGATTTCCACTACCAGGGGTATTGTTTCGACGAGCAGCTCTCAAGCGATACGGAACTTCTCTACATCCGGGATGAGCTGGAATAGCCCTGTTTTTACCTGGGCGAAAACCGCCGTTATGCCGGCACGGCCCAGGGCTCTGTCCACCAAGCCGGGCCGACTGGGCACTCTTGGCGTTAGAACAGATACTTGATGGCCACGAATCCGCCGACCAGCAGAATCATGAAAACGATGGAGAGGACGTTGAAATAACGGTCGATATAGCTTTTTACCGATGCTCCGAAATAATAGATGAAGGCCGCAACCAGAAAAAACCTTGCCGACCTCGACAACAGCGACACCACCATAAAGGTGAAGAAATTGATATGAAAGGCGCCGGCGGTGATGGTAAACAGCTTGTAGGGCAGAGGCGTAAAGCCGGCGGCGAAAATGGCCAGACCGTCATATTGCTGATAGAGATGCTGGACCTGCTCGTATTTGTCCGTCAAGCCATAGAGAGCGACGATGGGCATGCCGACGCTTTCCATGGCCCAGAGACCCAGCCCGTAGCCGAAAGCGCCGCCGAGAACGGAGCCCACGGCGCAGACAGCGGCGTACTTGAATGATTTTTTGGGCAGGGCGATTGCCAGGGCAACCAGGAAGACATCCGGAGGAATGGGAAAAAACGACGACTCGACAAAAGCGATGGCGAAGAGGACGTAAATACCCCAGGGCCTTTCGAGCCACTCCATGCAGACATCATAGAGACGCCGCAGTATTCCGCCCCTGTCGGGGACTTCAGTTGGCCCAGCCATGTTTTCCAATGAGATCGACAAAGCGGACTTTCTCGAGTCTGTCGATGACGATGCCTTCCGTGGTTTTGGTTATCAGCTGCAGTTCCTGGAGTTCCTGGCCGCCGACGGGGATGATCAACCTGCCGCCGTCGGCAAGCTGGTCCACCAGCGGCGGCGGTATCTCCGGACCGCCGGCGGTGATGATGATGGCATCATACGGCGCCTCCTGCCGCCAGCCCGTGGTGCCGTCGTCGAGTTTGGCGATGATGTTGTAATAACAGAGTTTATCGAAAATCTTCCGGGCGGCGGCCAGCAGCTGGTTGATACGCTCGACCGTGTAGACCCGCTGGCACATCCGCGACAGTACCGCCGCCTGGTATCCCGAACCGGTACCTACCTCCAGAACCCGCTCATCGCCTGTAAGTGCCAAGGCCTGGGTCATCAACGCCACTATATACGGCTGAGAAATGGTCTGGCCGGCGGCTATCGGCAGAGGATAGTCGCCGTAGGCCCTGGTCCGCAGGGCGTCGTCGACAAAGAGATGGCGGGGTACCGTCAGCATGGCCTCCAGGGTCGCCCTGTCATGGATGCCGCGGGCAACCAGCTGCTCTTCGACCATGCGCTGGCGACTGGTCTGGTAACTAGTATCGATCACTCTTCTTTCTCTTGCCAATCGTAATCGTCGGCCCAGTCGAATTCCCCTTCTCCAAACTCTCTGAATTCGCAGGACTGAACGATATCATTTTGCAATTGTATAAAAACCTTCTCCTGACCCTTACCATCGAAATATCTGCCGGCAACCGGCAGACGCTGCAGATCGGTAGGGCGCTCTTCCACATAGACCCACTCCTCGACGCCGCCGGGCAGCTGCCGCCGGCCGTCGGGTTCGCCGAGATAGGTGATGACATCATTGCGCGTCGACCTGCCAACCTCGATGAGGCTGGCATCGGAAGCAAGATGCCGCACCGGTTTATTATAGCAGCCGGCACTCAGCAGCAGCAACAGCAGCAGGGCGATAGTCGGCCAACGAAAAACACTGGGCATAGTATACACTCCACGACAAATTAGAAAAAAGCTCCACGCAGTCCCTCAGGTCTATAAACTGAAGTTCTTCTTTTTTCAACTCATAAAAAAAGACAATGGGAGCAGGCTTTGAGGCTTATACTCCCATTGTTATCTTATATTCGAGGGTTTGGACTGCCAAGCGCAGAACTCACTTGCGGCTTATCTCTGCGCCGCACGTCCGAGAATCCGGTAATTTCTCTCCACCATCTCCAGGTGATTAACCAGCAGACCGGCCTGAATCATGGCGTTGTCATATATCTGCATGGCCATTTCCCGGGCAAAATCCTCATCCTCCCGCACCAGGTTCGCCAGACTTTTGATCAACGGGTTGGCCATGTTGATTTCCAGGTTCTTCTTGCTTTCTTCGGCGGCCATCCCTTTCTCCTGCCTGCTCATGGCGATAACCCGCTCCATGGAGGAACTCATATAGCCGTCGGGGTTGACGATCATCGCCGGCGAGTCTACCAGGCGTTTGGAGACGATCACATCGGCTGCTTTGTTCTCCAGGGCCTTTTTGAGCCAATCGACCAGCGACTCCTGCTGTTTTTCATCGAGGGCCTGTTCATCCTTCTCGGGCTTTTCCTCCTCCGCCCCTTTCGGCAAAGAGAGATCGGCACGATCGGCGGATACCAGCTTCTTGCCTTCATATTCGCCGAGATGACTGAGGACGAAGTCGTCTATGGGTTCATAGGTGTAGATGATTTCTATATCATTTTTCCTGAACATCTCGACATAGGGACCCGATTCGATGGCGGTGCGCGACGGACCGTTGATATAATAGATCTCCTCCTGATCCGGGTTCATGCGGGCGAGGTAGTCGGCCAGACCGATGGGCTTGCCCTTCTCCGATTTCGAGGACTCAAAACGTATCAGTTTGGCCAGTTCCTTCTGGAATTCATAATCGCTGGTAGCCCCCTCCTTGAAATAAATACCGAAGGTTTTCCAGAACTCCAGATATTTCTCCGGCTCCTTGGTCGCCTGTTCGTCCATATACTTGAGGAAACGCTTGGTGATGACCTTCCGCAACTTGGCCACCAGGGCGTTGTCCTGCAGGGCCTGCCGGGAAATGTTGAGCGGCAGGTCCTCGCTGTCGACCACTCCCTTGAGGAAACGCAGCCATTCCGGCAGGATGTTTTCGGAATGCTGGTCGATGAGAATGCGCTGACAGTAGAGATTGACCCCCGGATCGACCCGGCCGAATCCCATGACCTCGAAGTTTTCCTTGGGCACGAAGAGCAGGGCATTGATGGCCAGGGGCGCATCGGCGCTGAAATGCAGGCGATAGGTGGGCTCATCGAAGGCGTTGGCGATGAACTTGTAGAATTCTGTATACTCCTCTTCGCTGATCTCGGACTTGTTGCGGGTCCACAGCGCCTGAACGGTGTTGACCTTTTCCCCATCGAGCTTGATGGGAAAGGAGACGAAGGCCGAATACTGCTTGATGACCGACTCCACCTTCCATTTCTGGGCATACTGGTGGGCATCTTCCTTCAACTCGATGATAACCCTGGTGCCCCTGTGCAGCCCGTCCATCTCGGTAATGGTGAAGGACCCCGATCCGTCCGATTTCCATTCATGGCCCTGACTGCCGTCCCAGGAGCGGCTCTGCACCCGCACCTCGGCTCCGGCCATGAAGGAGGCGTAAAAGCCCACCCCGAACTGGCCGATCAGGCTCACATCTTTTTTTACCGCTTCGGCAAGCTCCACCAGATAGGCATTGGAGCCGGAATGGGCGATGGTGCCCAGATTGGATTCGAGTTCCTCACGGGTCATGCCGATACCGGTATCGGTGATGGTCAAGGTGTGGGCTTTTTCATCGAGATCAATGGAAATTTCCAGCGGGACGTGGGAATCGAAAACCTCCTCTCTGGTGAGACTTTCATGGCGCATTTTCTCCAGGGCGTCGGCGCTGTTGGAGATCAGCTCGCGGATAAAGACATCCCGCTCGGTGTAGAGCGAGTTTATGACAATATCAAGGAGTTTTTTGGTTTCTGCTTGAAATTCATGTGTTGTTGTTGTCATCTGTTCACCTCAGCGTATTACTCAAGATCATTGTCTGGCTAAAAATGCCTTGCCGTTGAATTTTTGTATCAAGTCGGCGAAAATGGTAAGCATATATCACCCTATGTCAAGTATGCTTGGAACTGCCGGTTCGCAGTCGATAAGAAACCGTTAACATGATGAATATAATTGCTTTTGCCGATACACCCATGTCAGTCGTCATGCTCTCGCGTATCCAGGGGCGCTGCCGGTCGGAGCTGCTCCCCGTCAGCGGCGACATCACCAGCTACGGCAGCGGCGACGAGACCGGGAAGCTGCTCATCAGCATCCTGGGCGGCAAGCGAAAGCCGCTCTGTCGGGCCGGCGATATGGACAACAGCCGTGTAAACGATTACCTTGATGAATCAGGCATGAATCTGCACGGCCAGACACCTATGGCCGGCGGGCGGGTGGGGGTCAAGGGGGCCGGAGCCTTTAGTCCCACACCCTTGAAAACGATCCGGCAACTCAGCAAAAAGCAGCCCAAGCGCCCAGCCGACGAGGCGCGGCGGCCTGGCGAGAATCACATTACGCAACAACGACTCTATCTATAGCCTACGATGACATCATCCACCAACACTCTAATAATAGGAGGGGGCCTTTCCGGCCTCACCGTAGCCCATAAACTGCGAACCAGCTGCTACGGCCACCGCTTTGTCGTCCTCGAAAAAAGCGACAGCACCGGCGGAGTCATCCGCAGCCACAGGGAACAGGGCTTCATTGCCGAAAACGGCCCTCACGGTTTTCTCGACAACTGTGCCGAAAGCAGGGTAATCCTCGCAGAGTGCGGACTGGAAACGGAGACGATAAAATCCCCGCTCATCAATTTTGTCCGCTACGTTCTTTTGGACGGCGAACTGAAGATGATTCCGCAGACACCTCTGAAGATACTGATGGCGCCGCTCATTCCCGTCGGCGCCAAATTACGGGTGCTGGCGGATCTCTGGAAAGAACCGCTTGCAGGCCAGCCAACAGTTGCCAAGTGGGTGAGCCACCGCTTCGGCGAAGCCCTGCTGCCCTTCGCCGACGCAGTCTTCACCGGCACCTACGCCGGCGATCCCGACCGGCTCACCATCGATTCGGTTATGCCGGGCCTGCGGGCCCTGGAGCGTGAGCATGGGTCGGTCATCCGCGGTCTGCTGGCCAAGGCCCGGAAGCGGAAAAAACCGGCGGGCGCCGCCGCAAAATTCACCATGCCCTCGATGACCAGTTTTCCGCAGGGCATGGAGAGGCTGCCGCAAAAGCTTACCAGCTATCTGCAGGAAGACAGCAACCTTTTTCTCAACTGTGGCGTCAGTGCAATCGACCATAGAGACGGGATCTGGCAGGTGGAGACGGAGCGCGGCGACTTCAGCGCCGAAAACCTGGTGCTGGCGGTACCCACCAATACGGCGCTGCAGCTTCTCAAGAACCTGGACCGTCCGCCTCTGTCGGCCATGCCCGAGGCTGAAATAGTGACCGTTGTCTTCGGTTTCGGCCCGGGTTCGAGTCTGCCGCCGGGTTTTGGGTATCTCATTCCCGAAAAAGAACAGCGCTTCTCCCTGGGAACCCTGTTTTCCTCGAACATGTTTCCCGGCAGGGCGCCGGCGGAGCATATTCTTTTCGAAACGCTGGTGGGCGGCAGGCGCCATCCCGAACGCCTGCTGCTGAGCGACGAAGAACTTATCCATCATGCCTTGGAGGATGTCAAAGATGTCCTGCCTATTCAGGGCGAGCCCGTCTATACCAAGGTTTTGCGTCCCTGGGGCGCCATTCCGCAACTGGAGAAGGACTACCCGCAGCTGCTCAGCTGGCGCGACGGACTGCCGGCCAAATTTCCCGGCCTGCACATCTGCGGTTTCGGCTGGGAAGGCATAGGTCTCAACGATATGATGAAACACGGCGTCCGCGCCGCCGAGGCCATACGCCTGGGTGAGGAGAGCGGGCGGCAAAGAACCGAGGTAAAAGGGGTCTATTTCTAGGAACACACCGACGGCCGCCGCCTCAGTGTTTTTTTATCGCCGGAGAAAAAAAAGATGAGGCGTCCGGCCCTCTTCACTCTCTGCCGCACGCTGGAGCCACCATGTACTTACCCGAGGAAACCCTGCCCTATCTCAGGGGTGAGAAATACACCAATGCCCTGCCCATCTCCTTCATCTACGATGATGAAGACAGCCGCTTTCGCACCCAGATAGAGCTACTCTGCGAGATTGCCGCCGGCAAAAAGATCATCCATCTCGGCTGCGTCGACCACAACATCGACACGGTCAAACATAAGATGAAACGCGGGAAATGGCTCCACGCCCGACTCTGCGAAAGCGCCCGCCGCTGTTTCGGCATCGATATCGAGGAAGAGGGTATTGGCTATATGCAAAACAGACTTGGATACACCGACAGCGCCTGCATGGATATCTTCAGCGAGGAGTTCGAGACGGTGGCCAAGAGCGATGACTGGGACGCTCTCTTCATCCCGGAGGTCCTCGAACATATCGACGCGCCTGTCGTTTTTCTTGGCAGGATTGTGGAGAAATATCGAAAATATTTCGCCAAGCTGGTACTGACGGTACCCAACGGCCTCTCCCGCGACAACTACCTGCTGGCAAAAAAGGGACGGGAGGTGATCAACAGCGACCACCGGTTCTGGTTCTCGCCTTATACGCTGGCCAAATGCGCTGTCGGTGCCGGACTCGACATCGAGGAGATCCGCATGTGCAGGCATGGCACCATCAACTGGCGGGCCTTTCGCAGAAATCGATTTTACCGGAAATATCCGCTGCTGAGAAATGATATTCTCTGCCAGGCAGCATTTCGCTGAACCGCGACTCATCGCTTTCTGATTATCCCTTATCTTCAGCACCCCTTCGGGTTCCGAGACAGAGATGCTCAGCGGGATTTTTTCATGAAATGTTCGGGCTAAAGATTCTTCAGCTTCCTGCTGAGCAGGTTGACCTGCTCGCCCACGGAAATATTCCTGTTGGCAATACCGGT
>JBEPWT010000109.1:0-9953 GCA_041642275.1 Desulfopila sp.
ATGCGCATAACCTGACCCTGGCCTTTGCCGAAGAAGGGCGGGCGATAGAAATCATCGCCCGGCAAATCCGCGAGGCTTCCGCCCAGCTGCATGGCCTCGATTTTCTCTTTGCCGGCGACAATGACTTTTCCCTGCTCGACCACTTCAGGCCCATGGGCGAGATCGTCGCCGAACTCAATTGCTCGCCGGGTCTGAAAAGCGTTCTCGCCATCCCCTCCTGCTGGATCGGCGTACCCTTCGATGATTGTCCGGCCTACTATCACCACATGGCCCTGGCCTCCTATCTCTCCTCCTCATGGCGGCTGGACCACGGCGGGGCGGCCATGGCCGACGCCCTTGCCGCCAGACTGAAGAGCCTGGGAGGAAAGCTGGTGACCGGCGAGGAAATAACCAAGATACTGGTTGAATCCAGGGTGGCGGTCGGAGTGCAGCTTGCCGGCGGCGAACGGCTGGAGGCCGACACCGTCATCGCCGCCGTGCACCCGAAAGTGGTTCTGAACATGTTGAACCCAGCGGATACCAAACCTTCCTACAGACAGAGAATATCGGGCATCGTCGATACCCATGGAATTTTTTCCGCTCATCTTCTGGTGGATTCAGGGGCCTGCCGGGCACGAGATCATAATATCTTCAAGGTCGACACCGATGCCGACGGCCTTGTGGAGGACATGAAATACTACCAGATCGGCGCCAGCGAACAGCAGGGCGTCAATCTGCTTTCCATTCTCACCTCCGGCGGCGAGGCAATCTGGGAGCCGTGGCAGCAGACTTTCAGCGGCCGTCGCGGCCAGGGCTACGAGAATGCCAAGCGCGGGCATGCGGCGAAGCTGGCCGCCGAAGCCGAAGAACTGCTGGGCCCCCTGGGCGAGTGGAGTCTTCTCGATTCCTATACGCCGCTGACGCTGCGCGACTGGGTGGGCAGCCCGGGAGGCAGCGCCTACGGCGTCAAGCGTTCCTGCTCGCAGATGCTGGCCACCGCTCTTCTCAACCGCACGGCGGTAAAGGGGCTGTATCTTGCCGGACAGAGCGTGCTCGCCCCCGGTATTGTCGGCACCTTCATGGGCTCGTTTGCCACGGTCAAGCTCCTGCTGGGACGCAGGGAATTCGAGCGGAGGGTGCGCTTCTGAGATGAACGGCATGATTGCAGTCATACTGTTTGTCGCCGGCAGCCTTTTCTTCCTGCGCATTTCCTGGAGGGCGCTGCATAATCCCGCCAGTCACGGGTTCTACCGGTTTTTTGTTTTTGAAAGCATCCTGCTGCTCTTTGTCCTCAACTACCGCCGCTGGTACGAGGCGGCCCTGTCGCCGCCGCAGCTGCTCTCGTGGCTGCTGCTCTTTTCTTCGCTTTTCATCGTCTTCCTGGCGGTTGCCCTGCTGCGGAAACGGGGCGGGCACGGCGGCCGTGAGGAGATGCCCGAGAATCTGCCCTTCGAGAACACCGTCCGGGTCGTTGACGAGGGCATATACGCCTACATCCGTCACCCCATGTACACATCCCTGCTTTTGCTCGCCTGGGGAATCTATTGCAAAGGGATGACACCGGCAACGACACTGCTGGTGCTGGCGGCGACGCTGTCCGCCGTTGTCGCTGCCCTGATCGAGGAGAGAGAGAATATCGGCTTTTTCGGCTCGTCCTACCGGCGCTATATGCGGCGGACCAGGCGCTTCATACCCTGGATTATCTGATGATCAAAGATACTCTGTGATTTTGGAATGGCGGCGGCGCCGGCTCACACGGCCGTCATGCAGATCCAGCCGACGCTGAAGCGCCCGCTCTCCGGCACCATTGCCAGCAGGCGCTGGCCTTTGCGCAGTTTCCCCGAATAGAGCAGTTCTTCCAGCATGATATAAAAGGAAGCCGCACCGGTGTTGCCCTTGGCGGCAAGATTGGTGAACCAGCGGTTTTGGTCTATGGCAAATCCGGTCTCATCCATCTTTTCCTGCAGGGGCCTGCGGAAATATTCGGAAGAGTAATGGGGCAGAAACCAGTCGATCTCCCGGGCATCGAGGCCGTGGGCGGCAATGATCGCCGGCAGGCTTTGGGTCACCGAGGCTTCGAGAATCTCCCGGTTGAGCAGGCGGGCATCCTGTTTAATGGTCATGATGCCGCCGCGACTGAAATCACCGTCGGCAATGCATTGGCGCCAGCCTCTGAGCCGTCCGTCTTTCTCCTTGACCGCGCCGGCGTACATGCAGGCCTCCAGGCGGTGGGCATGGGAGAGTATTTCGATCCAGTCGAGGCGGAGGCTCAGATCTTCAGCGGCGGGGGCGCCTTCAATACGTGCCGCACCGGCACCGTCGGAGAGCATCCAGCGCAGAAATTCGGCTTCGAAGGAGAAGGCCGGGTGACTCGGTTCGTCCTGCTCCGGGCTGCTCTGATCGGTCATCGTCTGGAAAAAGTCATTTCGAAGGGAGGCGGAGGTCAGTTCCGAGCCGGTGGCCACGGCGATGGAGGATGAATCCAGGGCCACGGTCATGGCAGCATACTTGAGGGCGGTGACGCCGGTAAGGCAGACTCCGGCGGTGGAGACAATCTCGCAGGGGCCGACGGCGAGCTCGCCCTGGACCATGGAGGCGTGTCCGGGCATGGTCTGGTCCGGGGTGGAAGTGCCGCAGCACAGACAGTCGAGAGCGCTGCCCTGGGGCAGCCGCCGGACCGCTTCGGCGGTCAGCTGGGCGTTGGTATGGGTGGCCCGGCCGGTGTCGGGGTCGATGGCGTAGTAGCGGTTGACGATGCCGTTGTTGGCCAGGATTATCCTCCGGGTTTTTGCCGAAACATTGTCGACGCTGCCGAGACAGGCGTCAAGTTGGTCGTTGCTGATTGGTTTGCCGGGAAGAAAGGCCGAGACTGCCGTGATAAATGCATTCATGGTTCAGATATGTACCGATTTGTGACTTTGGGCAATGAGGGAGGCATACAGTGCATAAAAGGTCTTTTCCTCGAGTCTGGTGCTGGTGACGGCATTGGTCAGTGTATAATAATCCAGGTTGTGGTTGATGATACGTTTTTTTTCCCGTGCATACAGAGCGGTTCCCGGCAGGGGGGTCATCACCGTTATCATCGGCAGGTCTATGCCGCTGTTTTCCAGGTAAAGGCCAAGGCGTTCGAAATCGCGCTCATCATAATCGGCTGAGAGTATAAAATCACCCACTATCTTGATCCCCAGATCGTTGAGTATGGTTATGGCCAGGGTGTTGACGGCAACACTATTGGCCTTGTTCATGGCTCGCAGACGGTCATCGCCGATCTCTTCAAAGCCGATGACTACGGCCCGCAGCCCGGCCTTCTTCCACAGCCGCAGGAGTTCGGGGTGACGGACGACGGTATCGGAACGGATATCGGCAAGATAGTGTTTCTGCGGTGACAATGCGGCCAGCGCCTCGCCGAGCCTTCTGGCCCGGTCCAAATCGCCGAAGGTGTTGGCGTCGACGAGCCGGACAACGGGAATTTCCGCGCCGAGCCGTTCGATGTCGCCGATAACGGCATCGATGGATTTACTCAGATACTGGCCGCCGGTCTGGCCCTCGATGCAGCAGAAGCTGCAGCGATGGGGACAGCCGTAGGCCGAAGCGACGAAGCCCATGGTCAGGTTGAGTCTTTCAAGTATGTAGTGGCTGCGGTAGCGGCGCACCAGTCCATAGGCGGGCGGCCGCTCTTCAACCAGATCCCGCTTGCCGTTGCGCCAAACCGGTCTTACGAGACGCCCTCCGGGATTGGTGGCGATGACGCCGGGCAGGCGGATATCCTGCCTCTTCTCCTCGAGGGCTGCTGCCAGTTCGGCGAAAACCCTTTTGCCGAGGCCGACGACGATATAGTCGATGAAAGGATGGTTGAAAAACGCGGGATCGTTGCTGGCGTGAATGCCGCCGACCACCACCGGTGCCCGGCAGCTCTGGCGCAGTTCCTCGGCCAGCAGCAGCATGGTGTTGGCCTCGCAGGTGACCCCGGTTATGCCGATGAGATCCGGTTTGAAGCACCGCAATGTTTCGCCCAGGCCCTCGGGGTCGGCCTTGAGGTCGACGATACATACCTGGTGATCGACCAGGTTGCCCGCCAGTTCCTCAAGGGCGAGGGGTTCGCCGCGAAAAATCTGCTTGAGCGAATCAATGCCGTAGCGTTCCTCGGGGATGCTGCGGCCGCAATTCGGAGGATTGACCAGAAGAATGTTCATTGTGCTGTAGTGATGTCTGAGATGTCTGGTGCCCGGTTTGGATAAGACGGCCTGCAGGCGACGATGGAGCCGCCGCCGGCGTTTATCTCTGTTTTTCTATGAAGGCGGCAAGAGTCGCCAGTGATTGCAGAACCACGCGGCTGGTCTCTTCCGAGTCCATACGGACACCGTACTCTTTTTGGATGGTGACGGCAATCTCCAGGGCGTCGAGGGAGTCCGTTCCCAAAGGAGATTCCGGCCCGATGAGCGGGTCGTTGCTGTCGACGCTGTCCATTTCCACATCCTGGAGGTTGCAGGTTGTGCAGATAAGTTCCAGTAATTCTCGTTCAAATGATGTCATAGTCTTTGTATGTGCTGCCTGAAAAGGTGAAGAAGGTTCATAACCGCGACCTCGACAGTCTCCAGGCGCAGAGAAGGGCGATAAGAGCGAAGACCGACAGCCTGAAGAGATCGGCGATGACCGCCGGCGCCGGGCTGTTGCGGATGAGCAGCTCCTCGAGAGCGTTGAGCCCCCAGTTGATGGGGGAGATGATGCTCAGCTGCTGCATCAGATGCGGCATGGCGTAGACCGGCACCATGACGCCGCCGACGGCGGCGGCGGCGACGACCGAGGTTGCTCCTATCATGAAGGCCTGCTCGTAGGTGCTGCAGGCCAGTCCCAGGAACAGGCCGTAGCCGCAGACGGCCAGGCTGGCGGCGAAAATGGTAACAACCGTTTCCACTGTCCGGGGCGAGACGGAAAAGGCCGGCAGGTCCAGCAGCGGAAAGAGGTGGGCGCCGATGAGCCAGATGAGCAGGAACTGGCAGAAACAGACGCCGATATAGGCCAGCATTTTGCCGATAAAAAGCTGGAGCTGGGAAACAGGCATGCTCTTGAGGCGATGCCAGATGCCCGATTTTCGTTCCTCGAGAAGGGAACCGGCAATGGGCAGGGCGGTGAAGAACATGCCGAAAAGGGCCCAGGCGGCAACATTTTGCTGAACGGGGTTATAGGGCGCCATGCGGGGGTGATCTTCGCCGCCCGGGCTGATATCGCTTTTCAGCAGCGGTTGTTCAAGACGGCTGGAAAGGGTTTCCAGCGACAGCGGCGCCGCTTCGGGGCGAAGACCGAAAGAGGCGAAGAGCGTCTCCAGTTCCTGACCAAGAGCCGCGAGTTTTATCTTCATGGCCGCTGCTGCCAGAGCCATCTGCAGCTGAGCGTTCAGGCCGGAACGAAAACCGGGCATGATGCCGGGGTCGAAAAAGACCCGCACCGACTCGGGGGCGATGGCCGTCGGTTCATCGCCAGGGCTCGGCTCTGTGTCCAGCAGCGATGCCGCCTTTTTGGCCAGGGCTTCGGAAGAGCCCTGGGGGATGATCAGGCCCAGCCGGTATCGGCCGGCCTTTATCTGCTTTTCCACTTCCGTGGCTGCACCGGTGGCCGGATCGACGGCGATAATCTCGAAATGGGCTGTACGCAGCTGCTCGCCGAGCAGGGTGCCGAGACGGCCGCCGTCGAGATCGAGAAATACAACCCGCGTTTTTTTCTGGCCGGTGAGTTCCATAACGTTGACCTGGACCAGGGTGATGATGACCACTAGCAGGGCCGGCATCAAAAACAGCACCAGCAGTCCGGTTCTGTCACGGCCCAGCAGCACGATTTCCTTGCCTACGGCGGTGAGTATTTTCAACATTGCAGTCCGGCTGGAAAAAAGCCAATGGTTGGAGTTTTTGTTGTAGTTGTTTCCCCGGGCGGAGATTTTCCGCTTTCAGGGGGCATCGACGCTGCACAGGCTGCGTCTCTTGGAAAGAGTCGCGACGCAACCGGCATCAGGTATCACGAAGCTGTCTGCCTGTCAAGCCCAGGAAGAGATGTTCCAGATTGCGGCTCCCGTGTTCTGCAAGCAATTTCGAGGGAATGCCTTCCTCGACTACCCTGCCGCGATCGACGATGGCGATACGGCTGCAGAGATCCTGGGCCTCTTCCATATAGTGGGTGGAATAGACGATGGTCATGCCTTTCCTGTTCAGGGACAGCAGCTGCTCATGAATCAGGTGACGCGACTGGGCGTCGATGCCCACCGTCGGCTCGTCAAGGAGGAGGAGGTCCGGCATATGCAGAAGACCGACGGCGAGATTGAGGCGCCGCTTCATCCCCCCCGAATATCCTGAAACAGGGCGGGAGTGGTGATCGTGCAGCCCTGCCACCTGCAAACAGTAGTCGATTCTTTGCCTGAGTTTCGTGCCGCCAAGGCCGTAAAGTCTGCCGAAAAAGGCCAGATTCTCCCGACCGCTGAATTTTTCGTAAAGCGCCAGTTCCTGGGGAACCAGGCCGATGAGGGGACGAATCGCCGCCGCCTCGGTTTTGAGATCTGCACCCAGTATCCGTATGCTGCCGCTGTCGGCGGCAAAAAGGGTGCTGAAAAGAGACAGAGCGGTGGTCTTGCCGGCGCCGTTGGGGCCGAGCAGGCCGAAAAAGTCGCCGGGGGCGATGGTAAGGCTGAATCCGTCGAGGGCGGTGACCGCGCCCCGGTCATAACGCTTGACCAGCCTGTCGGCGACCAGGGCATAGGAGGGGGACGGTGGTGTTTGCTGTGACGGGGAGGTGATCATGCTCAGTCTCTCAGCCAATTTCCAAGCTGCCGGAAAACATTTTCCTCGAGAGAGGCGCATTGCCGTATCTGCGTGGCCATGGCTGTATAGGTGTCGTCGGGTCGGGGCCTTTTCTTGCAGACCCGGGCTGCCATGACGGCAAAATGGCGCCACCTGTCTCCGGCTTCGGTCAGGGTCGCCGAGCAATCCCTGAGAAAATCATCACCAAGCACCTCGGCGCTTTCCTGGAGAAAAGCGGCATACATGAAGCGGAAACCGCCGCCGCCGGTGCCGATCTCCTCCTGCATGCGTACAACATGACCGAGATGCAGGGCCGCCCGATCCTCTCCCAGCCGCTTCGGCCACCGCTCCACCCTGTTGGCCAGCAGCCGTATGCCTCTGATGCCTATCAGCGGGAATCGGGAAGCCACCATCGTCCGGCAGACGGAATCGATGGCCTTGATGATATGCGGTCCGCGGTCCAGATGTTGAGGCACCCTGGTTAGCGTGTACATTTTTCCTCTGGGGGCGAGGGCGCCGGAGGCGAAGCGGGCCCTGGCCAGATCTTCAGCGGCACAGCGCACCGGCCCGGCGAAAACCGGGTCGCTGATCAGGTAGTCGCCGCCCTCCTTGCCGTAAACCACCAGGTTGTGGGCATTGAAGTGGAAGCGCAGGGCTGCGGGAAAATAGGGCAGCCAGAAAACCCCGGTCTGCAGTCCCACCGGCACTCCCTTTGCCAGCAGGCCATCGAGTTCGTCCATGGCCCGCTTGCGGTCGCGGAAACGTTTCTGCTCTATGACGACGCCGGGAAGGCGGCCGAGTCGTTTGAGAATAGTGCCGGCCGCGGAGCGGTACGTTACCAGCGGCAGGCCGTTTACCCGTATGAACGGCAGGTAGCCGAAAAACAGGCCGGCGCCGATGCCGAAGGCCATGGCTTCGGAAAAATGCAGGCCCCTGTGACTGAGCAGATTAGCGGCGACGCCGCTTTCGCAGTGGGCGGACTGGGTGTGGGGAAAATCATGCACCGTGTCTGGATTATCCTTCATGGTGTGCGTACAGGGGCGGCTTGAGTCTGCCGTTTTGCAGATCCTCGACGGAGATCTTAAAGAAATCGGCGTAATTTTTCAGTGTCTTACCGCCCATCATCTTGAAAAAAAACGGCAGAAGGTGGAGACGTACACGCCAGCGGCTCTGGTGCGTATACCGGGCCAGAAGATCGGCGCTCATCTGGTTGGCTGTCATATAGTAGTGGAGCGGACTGCGCTTGCCGGCGGTGATTTTGCGCCGGGATGATGCGATCTGTTTTTCAATTTCTCTCCAGGCCTGCTCATTGACGGTGTGGACCGGATCCCATATGGAACCGGGGGTCAGTTCCTGCAGGCCATTGTTGTTGGCTACATAGCTGACAGTTTTCAGATCGTTGTCGATTCGGGGATCGGAGGAATTCTGTTCTGTATTCATAGACCGATCAGAAGGAAATGCCCAGCAGCACCTTGAGGGAATTGAGAGGATCGTTGGGTTCTTCGCTGCCGCCGTTGGAGATGTGGTGATAGCGCAGCTCGGCGAGCACCTGGTTTTCGCTGTTCCAGTCGCATCTGAAGCCGATTCCGAATTGATAGTTGCCGTTGAATTCCGCCCCCATGCCGGGAATGTCGGCGAAGCTGTAGACGGGCCCGCCGCCGACGAAGAGGTAAGGCTGCCACCGGCTGCCGGCGGTGAAGGTATAGGCCGCCAGAAAGTTTATTCCCACCATGGACGAAAGCTCGGGGCTGACAACGACGGAGATCGGCACCTCCAGAAACAGGGAGTGAAAGCCCTCGTACCAGCCGGATCCGACATCGTCGACGACGAGGTGGCTGTAGCGTCCGATGATATCGACGGTTTTTACCCGCTCGCTGGTATCTCCCCAGCCGGGGAAACTCTGGCCGTAGCCTGCCAGCACCGCCCGGCGGTCTTCGGCGGTGTCGAAGATATTGAGTCTGGCGCCATGGGCCGTTGACTGCAAAAGAATCGGCACTATTGCCAGTATCATCGGCAGAATGACCCGTGCCAGGATTGTGCGTCTCGCCATATTCGTCATGATTACCCTGAAGTTGAAAAGCGAAGGACCCCGCTGCCGCAACCCTCTTTCGACAAGGCCTGCGGCTGCGCAATCCAGACTGGTCACTATACTGCAGTCCGGGTATTTTTTGCAAGGAGCATTGCCGCGGAGTGGGGCAATGCCAGGCATGTCGAATGCGGGTATCTCATGTCCGTCATGCTCTTTTGGTTGTCGAAAACCCTGCAGAGGAATTTTTCTTAAAATAATTTTACCTGTTTGACCCGCCTTTTTCCCGGACCCCTTGCAAAGGCAAGGCACCGATGAGCTCCTCCAGGGGAACGACCTTGTGGTTTTTGGCCAGTGCGGCAAAAAGGGTGTTCAACTTTTTTTGAAAGCCTTGTTCTTCTTCGGGGTGATAGACCGGCAGGTCGTGGAGCATGATGATGTCGCCTGGCCGCAGCCGGCTGAGAATCCTGTCGGCCAGATTGGCGGTATGGCGATTGCCGCGGTCGAGGGCCCGCCGGCTGTAGGTGACGGTGGTCATGTCCAGGGCGGCCAGCACCGGAGCCAGGCGTGGACCGGTTATACCCACCGGCGGGCGAAAGTAGCGGGGGCTGATGCCATGTTTTTCAAGGACCCTCTGGGTTGCGCTGATATCCCGGTGCAGGGTCTCGATGCTTCTGAGCATAAGAAAATAATCATGGTCCCAGGAATGATTGCCTATGGTGTGGCCTCTTCGCACAATCTCGTCGATCAGCTGCGGGTGGCGCTCTGCCTTGACCCCGTTGACGAAGAAGGTGGCCGGCAGGGAATATCTCTCAAGCAGATCGAGGAGCAGCGGCGTAGTTGCCGGCGACGGACCGTCGTCGAAGCTGAGGGCGATGCTGCCGCTGTTTCGAGGGCCTCTGCTTATGACTGGCAGAAAGAACCCCCAGCGGGGCACAAACGGAGCGGTGCCGCAGAGTGTCAAGAAAAGGCCCAGGGGAATCAGCGCCCACAGGGGACAGGCTGCAGCGAGTGCCGCCGCGGAAGCCAGGGCGGTGGCGCCCGTTGCTTCCGCCGGGGAAAAACGTCTGAGAATTCTGCGGCTAGGAGTCCTAGGCATTGTCGTCGGTGTTCCTGCCGGCTGTGATCCAGAACAGCTCGGGGTTATTCTGCGCCGGCAGCAA
>JBEPWT010000110.1:0-9814 GCA_041642275.1 Desulfopila sp.
TCCATCAAAGGCGCCAAGATTGTCGCCGTGGTGACCACCAAGGTGGACGAAAAAGCCACGCAGAAAAAGCTTGCCGAACAGCTGCCGAAAATTGCCATTCCCAAAATTTTCCTGGTCATGGAGGAGCTGCCGAAGATGGGATCAGGCAAGATAGATTTTCGCAGCATTACGGAAATGGCACGGGACCAGCTGGCCGGAAAAAACTCCTGAGAGTGCCGGCAGCGTTGCCAGCGGCGGGCAACGGATAGCCGCAGCGCCACTGGCGACACCACGACCATATACCTGCCAATCGCCCATGGGCAGAGCTGCCCAGCCGGATGCGCCGGCAATGCCCGGCGGGTGCGCTGATGTTGCCGCAGCTTTTCGGGCACTGCAGCATTCGGGCTTGACAGACGCCCGGCCCGGAACCCCGATGCGAAATATTCTGCTTTCCCTTCTTTATTTTCGCCGGCACGTGATTAGGTTACAGTGATATTTAGCTGTTATTCCGATCACATCACCAAAAAGCCGGAATTTTGAGCCAGACATGACCACAAAGCAGGCCTACTCATCACAGGCAGTATCCAGACCGGCGGTCATAAAACCCTCGGCCCTGCCGGATATCGTCCAGTTTCTTCTGCTGATGGCGGTGCTCATCTATCTCTTCTACCGCAGCGCAACGGATCTTGGCTATAACTGGCAATGGTATCAGGTGGGAAAATACCTCTACTTTTTCAACGAACAGGGATTCCAGGCCGGTCCCCTGCTGGAGGGGCTGCGGGTCACCCTGTGGATATCCGCTGTCAGCATGTTTTTCGCCCTGATCATCGGCATGCTCACCGCCTTTATGCGCTTGTCAAATGCTCCGGTGGCGCGGCTTTTCGCCAGACTCTATCTGGAAGCGACCCGCAACACCCCTCTGCTCATCCAGATATTTTTTATCTACTTTGTTCTTGGCCCCGTTCTCGGACTCGACCGTTTCCCTTCGGCCATACTGGCCCTGAGCCTGTTCGAAGGAGCCTACGTCTCGGAGATCATCCGCTCGGGAATCCTCTCGGTCAGTTCCGGCCAGCGCGAGGCAGGCTTCAGCCTGGGCCTTAAAACCTCGCTCACCTACCGCCTGATCATCCTGCCGCAGGCCATGCGCAATACCCTGCCGCCCCTGACCAATCAGGCCATCTCGCTGATCAAGGATTCGGCGCTGGTAAGCACCATCGCCATCTATGATCTGACCATGCAGGCCCAGCGGATAATCGCCGAAACCTTCCTGACCTTTGAGATCTGGTTTACCATAGCCTTGATGTATCTGTTGATCAACATCTCCCTTTCTTTCGCCGTCTATTTCATGGAGAGACGCCAGCAGGCTTTCGGCCGCTACTGAAAGGGAAGCAACCCACACTTTACCTGGAGGAATATATGAAAAGAATACCGCACACCATCACGATGCTGGCCCTTCTTGCTCTGACCTTCTGCCTGGCAGGACCCGGTTACGGGCAATCCATCAAACAGCAGCTGGCCCAGGAAAGCACCCTCGAGGACGTTGTCAGGCGCGGTGTGCTGAAGGTGGGAATGGACACCTTTCTGCCCTGGGCCATGAAGGACAAGAAGGGCGACTACATCGGTTTTGAAATTGATGTGGCCACCAGGCTGGCCGAGGACATGGGCGTTGAGGTGGAGTTCGTTCCCACCAAGTGGGCCGGCATCATTCCGGCGCTTTTGACCTCCAAGTTCGACGTGATCATCGGCGGCATGGGCATCACCCCCCAGCGCGCCCTCAAGGTCAACTTTACCATCCCCTATGACTATTCCGGCATGTCCATCGTTGCCCACAGGGAAAAAGCGGCCGGCTTCACTTCACTGGCCGACTTCAACAAAGAAGATGTCGAGATAGCCAGCAAACTCGGAACCACCGCCGCCGCCGCCGCCAAAAGGTACCTGCCCAAAGCCACCATCCGCCTCTATGACGACGAGGCCCAGACCTACCAGGAGCTCCGCAACGGCAAGGTCCACGCCGTCGTCGCCTCGGCCCCGCGGCCGGCCTTTGAGGCCATCAAGTACAGCGACACACTGTTTCTGCCGGTTACCGAAACATTTGCCAAAGAACCCATCGGTTTTGCCATCCGCAAGGGAGACCCGGACATGCTCGCCTTCTTCAACAGCTGGATACGCAACGTCAATCTCGAAGGCTGGCTCGAGGAACGTCACCAGTACTGGTTTGAGACCCGCGACTGGGCAGACAAGATAGAATAGACCGGCCGCCTGCAGGCAATTCCTTGACAATCACTGCGGTCACCGGCAACGAAGAAGCCCTTTTTGCCGGTAACCGCCACCAGTATCCTCCGTCCCTAAGCATTGAAGAAACCACTCACCCTCATTGACGGCCTGATCATCCTTGCCGGACTGTGCCTCATCGGCTATATCACCTATCGCCTGAGTTTCAGCCTCAATTACAAATGGAACTGGTCCGTCATTCCCGACTATCTTCTCTACTACAACGAAGAGAAGCAGTCCTGGCAGAGCGGTGTCCTGCTGCAGGGATTTTTCACCACGGTGAAACTCAGTATCTGGGGTACGCTGCTGGCATCTCTTCTCGGTGTCGCCAGCGGACTGATGTCCATCTCGCGGCGTCTCTTTCTCAGGCTCAGCGCCAAAGCCTATGTCGAGCTCATTCGCAATATTCCCGCTCTCGTCATTGTTTTCATTTTCTATTTCTTCGTTAGCGACCAGATATTGCCGCATCTGCACATCTCCTCTTTCACCAGGTCGCTGACTGCCGAGGGCACAACGCTTTTTACCCTTTTCTTCGCCGACCCCGCCACCATCACCCAGTTCATTTCCGGGGTCATCACCCTCGGTCTCTTCCAGGGGGCCTATATCTCCGAAATAGTCCGCGGCGGCATCCAGTCCATCGACCGCGGCCAGTGGGAGGCGTCTTCCGCCATCGGTTTGAACCGGTGGCGGCAGATGCGGCTGGTCATTCTCCCCCAGGCAATCCGCAATATGCTGCCGCCGCTGGCGAACGAATTCATCAATACCATCAAATACTCGTCCATTGTTTCGGTCATCTCCATCCAGGAGCTGACTTTCCAGGGGATGCAGGTCATGGCCTCGACCCAGGTGACCATCGAGGTATGGCTGACGATCACGCTCATGTACCTCGTTCTCTGTCTCTGTCTTTCCATGCTGGTGGAACGGCTGGAATACAAGCTGGGGCGGAGCGGATATTAGCCTGTCGATCCCGCCAGGAGCGGATATGAAAAAACACTCGCCCTTCGCCATTGCCAATATCCGCTACTTTATCGGTTTTCGGGTATTGTTCAACTGCAGGTTTTATTATCCGGTCTTCACCATCCTCTTTCTCGACTACGGTCTTACCATCGAACAGTTCGCCCTGCTCAATTCGGTGTGGGCCGCCTCCATCTTCCTCGCCGAAGTCCCTTCCGGAGCGCTGGCCGATCTCATCGGCAGAAAACGCCTGCTGATAGCCACTTCGATACTGATGATTCTGGAGATGGCCCTGCTCAGCTTCGTTCCCCTGGGCAATATCGACCTGATCTTCTGGGCCTTTCTGCTCAACAGGATCTTCAGCGGCCTGGCGGAGGCGATGGCCTCCGGCGCCGACGAGGCCCTGGCCTACGATTCTCTTCTGGAGGAAGGGGACAAGGATCACTGGCCGCGAGTCCTCAGCGTCATGATGCGCATCCAGGCCGCGGGCTCGGTCTTAACCATGAGCATCGGCGCCCTGCTTTACGACCCCGCCACGGTCAACGCCTTGCTCGACGTTCTTGGCCGGCATGTGCGGCTCGACCAGCAGGTCACCATGCGCTTTCCCATCTATCTCACCTTCATTCTCGCTGTTTTCTCCCTGATCACCGTGCTGAAAATGAAGGAAACCGGCAAGAAAGGTGCGCCGGCAAACTCCGGCAGCTATCTGCGGGAAGCAGCCAGAGCCCTGCGGCTGACCATCGAGACCGGCGGCTGGATAATGAAGACCCCCTTTGCCCTGGCCGTCATTTTCTTTGCCATGATCTACGATCATGTTTTGCGAATGATTATCACCATGAACAGTAAATATTTCCGCATAATCGAATTGCCCGAGGCGAGTTTCGGCTTCATCGGCTCGGCCATGGCCCTGATGGGGCTCTTTATCCCCAAAGTCGCCGAAATCATGGCCAGGCGCTACACACCGGTTCAGAACATGCTGTGGCTTTCTGCTCTCACCCTGGCAGCGCTCTGCGGCCTGGCCGCGGCCATACCCTACTGGGGGCTTATCTTCATGGCGCTGGTACCGGCCGGACTGCTGCTGACATCCTTTTTCACCAGTCATTATCTCAACAGGATCACCGATTCAGGCCGGCGCGCCACCGTTTTGAGCTTCAAGGGAATGGCCTTCAACCTGGCCTACGGTCTTATAGGCGTGGCTTTCGCCATGCTCGTCAACCAGCTGCGCCGCGCCACCGCCGCCGCCTCCCCGCAGATGGGTGAAACCGTCGTTGAAAACATAGCCTTTACCAGGGCCCTGGTCTGGTTCATCCCCTACACCTGCATTCTTCTTTTACTCGCCGTTCTTCTGGCCAGGCGCCTTTTGCACCGCAGAAAAATTCACCGCCGACGAGGCTGAGAAACCTGCATGTCCTGCTACCACCGGTTGCGGTGAACGGCCGTTGCCCGATAACGATCCTTGGTGCTGAACTCGCCGTCCGGCCAGCCAACCGGTACAACGGCGAAGGGGTAGACGTTTTCGGGAATGGCAAACAGTTCTCGCATGTTGCTGACCCTGTCCTCAAGCGGATAAATACCCGTCCAGACGCTTCCCAGACCGAGATCGCGGGCGGCAAGCAGCATGTTCTGCACCGCGGCGCTGCAGTCCTGAACCCAGAAATCGGGCCATTTGGTGCCCTCGGGTGCGCCGCAGACGACGATGGCCACCTGGGCCTCATGCAGCATCTTGGCATAGGGATGGAAGGCGGGGATGGCGTCGAGCTTCTGACGGTCGGTGACGACCAGGAAGTGCCAGGGCTGCTGATTGCCGGCGGAAGGTGCGAGCATGGCAGCTTCCAGGATCAACTGGACCATTTCCTGCGGTACCGCCTCGTTTTTGAATTTTCGCATGCTTCGCCGCGTTCTGATCACCTCTCTCAGTTCCATGAGCTCCCTCCTCCTTGTATGTTTTCCTACCCGTGTTATCCTCACCCTTCCCCTGAGGCCATACTTACAGCGTTATGCTGCTTTTACAACACTCTCCTGGACCGATGTTCAGCTTTTTCCCGGAAAAGAAGGTCTGCTTCGGCCGCAGGTATATTTCTCTTCAGAACCTCCCGCTCGTCTGGTATAGTAGGCGCGCTCACCATCGTCTTTGCCACTCTTTCCCCCTCTGCTCAAGGACCCTGATGGCCTTTGCAATCGCACCCTTCAATATTGCCCACCGGGGGGCTCGCAGCCTGGCCCCTGAAAACACCATGGCCGCCTTCCTCAAGGCCCTGGAAGCAGGCGCCCACGGCATCGAATCCGATGTAAGGGTCAGCGCCGACGGCCGGCTGATACTGCACCACGATTCGACCTTCGAGCGCACCACCGATGTCGCCCGGGCGTTTCCAAAGCGAAGGGCGCAGCCAGTGCATACCTTCGACTGGCAGGAGATTACAAGGCTCGATGCCGGTGCCTGGTTTGGCGAACGCGACCCCTTCGCCACCATCGCCAGCGGCGATGTCAACACCGCCGAGGCCGCCGCCTTTTGCGGTGCCGCAATTCCGCTGCTGGAGGAGGCGCTCGTCTTTGTCCGAGACCACGATCTCTTTTTCAATATCGAGATCAAGCCCCTGCCCAAGGTCTTGGCCGGTTTCGACGTGGCTGCAAAACTCATCGAACAGGTGGAAAAAACCGGTCTCAACACCAGGCTGTTCTCCATTTCCTCCTTTCACCACCCCTATCTGCGCAGGGTAAAAAAGTTACGCGGCGACATCGAGGTCAATGCCCTCATCGGCGAAAATCTCGCCAAACCTCAGGACTGGGGAGACTATGAATTCGCCGTATACAATGCCAACGTCGATCTCATCGACATGCTTCAGCTGGAAGAAGCCTGGCGTCGCGGTCGCCGGGTCAATCTTTACACCGTTAACCATTTCGCCCAGATGCAGCACTATCTCAATCTCGGGGTCGAAAAAATCATCACCGATTATCCCCAGCTTCTCAGCGGCCATTTTTCTGCCGGCGATGACAGCCACAGCCGGCCCCGCGCTTTTCAGCCCTTCGCCGACAGACTGAGCAGGGATATCCGCAACGAACTGTCAAAGGCCTTCGTCCGCTCGCTTGCCGAAGGCACTCCGGCAGCCTTCAGCAAGGTGGCCGAGAAATTCCTTGCCGGCGCCCCCGATCTCTGCTACCGCGACTATATTGACGACCGCCTCGAACGGTACGGCCGCATCCTCGACCGCGTGCGGGCTGCTCCGGCCGACGACTTCCGTCTCGCGCTGATGGCTTGGGATGAACAGCTCTTTTTCGAGGTCCACGAAATTCTCGAACCGCTCTGGCTCAAGGCCGAAGGGGACTACAAGCTTTTCCTGCAGGCCATGATCCGGGCGGCGGGCTGTTATATGAAAGACGAGGCCGGCTATCCGGGTCCGGCGGCACGTCTGGCGGCCAAGGCGCTGCCGGTGCTTGTGGAAAACAGGCATATGCTGGCTGAAGAAGCCGACGCAGACAGGCTCATCAGGGCCCTGACTCCGCCGCTGTCCCCTCCGCCGCAGCTTCTTGCCCAAGAACCGCTGCCTTGACAGGGCGATGCGACGGCTTCCAAGGACTCGCCCCCGATCACCGAATTGCCTCCTGACCCCTTGACTGAACAGGCAGGTGATCTATGTAAGTACTCATACCGTGTCTGCCGTACCTGCCGCCGCCGGCAGCAGGCGAAGGCGCAGACTGCGCCGACACTGGCCAAGTGCATCCTTTCAAACGGAGGAAGTCATGGAAAACATCGAAATCATCGACAAAGACATCACCACCCTCGAGGTGGATGCCATAGTCAATGCCGCCAACAACTCTCTGCTGGGCGGCGGCGGTGTCGACGGCGCCATTCATGCCGCCGCCGGCCCCGAGCTGCTGGTCGAATGTCGTCAAATTGGCGGCTGTCCGACGGGCGAGGCCAGGCTGACTGGCGGATACCGCCTGCCCGCCAAGTGGGTTATTCACACCGTCGGTCCCATCTGGCAGGGCGGCGGCAATAACGAGGAGTTGCTGCTGGGTTCCTGCTACCACAATTCGCTGGCCATCGCCTGCCAGGAAAAGTTTCGGCAAATAGCCTTTCCCGCCATCAGCTGCGGCGCCTACGGTTTTCCCATTGATCGGGCCTGCGCCATCGCCGTCGCCGAGGCGAGTTCCTTTCTGGCCAAGCATGAGTATCCCGAGAAGGTCATCTTCACCAGTTTCAGCGAGGAGGTCGGCGCTGCTCTGAGAGCGGCTCTTGCCAGACTGCAATGAAGGAGCTGGAACTGCTGCAAGACTTCATTGACGACAGCAAGGCCATAACCGGCTTCACCGGCGCCGGGGTAAGCACGGAGTCCGGTATCGCCGACTACCGCAGCCAGGGCGGCATCTGGCAAAGCTTCACGCCGGTAACCCTAGATGAATTCATCACCGATGCCGGCAAGCGCAAGCTCTACTGGCAGCGAAAACTGCAGATGTGGCCGTCCTTGCGTGATGCCCATCCCGGGCCTGCCCACGCCTTCTTCACCGCACTGCACAGGTGCGGCAAACTCCGGGGGCTGATCACCCAGAATATCGACGGCCTCCACGAAAAAAGCGGCCTGCCCGCCGACAGGATTGTCAATCTTCACGGCACCAGTTTGGAAATACTCTGCCTCGGCTGCGGCGATAGTTTTCCTGCCGAGGGCTTCATGGAGACCCTTGAGCTCGACAGAACCCTGCCGGTGTGCCGCAGATGCAACGGCTTGCTCAAACCCAACACCATCTCCTTCGGCCAGAGTCTGCGGCACGACGACCTGCTTCGGGCCGAGCGCCTTGCCACCGACTGCGATTTGCTCATCGCCGCCGGCTCGACACTGGTCGTTCAGCCGGCAGCCTCCTTCCCCCTGCTTGCCAAGCGGCACAAGGCCCGGCTGGTGATCATCACCCTGTCGACAACACCACTGGATGAGATTGCTGAACTGGTCATACACCGTCCCTTGGGCCCCTTGCTCGCCCAGATCACCACCTGAAAAAAAGCGCCCTCCAGCCTTGACATCAAAGTATTACACAACACCATCCTCCTATGCCATCACCAGACCGAGAAAGGTGTATGATAACTGACCTGCCGCAAAGCACAAGGCGACAGGCGGCCAGGAATTGACCATCTTTGGTCTCCGGATAACTGGAGCGGATCGGTTTCGAAGGTCCTCAGCTTCATTTTTCTTGCGAGTCTGTGGACAATCACCCCTCAATTCGGTATCATCACTAAATTCCGTCAGCCAAGAAAAGAACCCGCTGCGACGATTACCATCATTATTCCCGGAAAAAACAATGCTGAAAAAAAACACAGGACCCATTCTTCTCATTATCGTCGGGGTTGTGCTGCTGCTTTCCAACCTCGATATACTGCCGCTGGGCGAACTCAAGGCCCTGCTGAAGCAGTGGTGGCCAGTGCTGCTGATCATCATCGGCATCACTCAGCTTCGCCGCCGGTGACCCGTATGCCGGCGCGGCGAACGCTGGACAAAACGAAAAAATCACTTAAGGTATGTTTTTGTTTTCATGAACCACCATTACCAGCCAACCGATCATTTCATCAAGAAACTGCATCACCTGAAAAAAGCCGATCCCGACGGCTACAGGCGTGTGCGAAAAATGATCGGCCGGCTCCTCGTCCAACCCGACGACGCCGACGGCAGAATGGTGGGTATCTACCACGGTAAACTGAAAAAGTATGTCGGCCGGCGGGCCTACCGCATCATCTATTACTGGTGCGCCCTGTGCCACAAGGAAAACAGCAAACAGCACTGCCATGCCATTCCTGACAACAGTGTGATATTTTTTGACCTCTACCATAAAAAAGACAAAAAAAAGATTAAACGACACCCATAACATCATTGCAAGGAAACCATGCGCACCTTCAAAACGAATTGCCTGCCGCTTCTCATCGGCAGTCTCCCCATCGACAGCCACGCCAAGGCAATGGAGCTGATACTGAAGTACACCCCCGAAATCCCACTCTGGCCCCAACTGCCGGCATTTAAAGAGGAAGGCATGATCCCCCAGTTCATCCCCGGTCTGCCGGGTATCGACGAATGTGATTCCACCCTTTTCGTCAACACCGAAAGCGAGGCATTCGATGGTGATTTTCTCGCTTTCTACGAAGAATATCTGGCGATCACCGAAGGCGAAGGCGACCTCGACGGCAGCCGCTTCATTCTCACCAGTGAAACGGCCAAGGGTTTTTTCGACTTTCTCCAGCAAACCAGCGAAGTGCGTGATGATCTCGTCGCCCTCAAGGCCCAGACTACGGGGCCGTTTACCTTCGCCACCGGCGTCGTCGACCAGAACAACAAGGCCATTTTCTACAACGACCAGCTCAAGGATGCGGCAGTCAAGCTGCTGGCCCTCAAGGCCAAATGGCAGATCGGCAAGATGAAGGAAATCTGCCCGCAGACCATCATGATCTTCGACGAACCGGCCATGGCCGGATTCGGCTCTTCGGCCTATATCACCATCTCCGCAGAGGAGATAAAATCATGCTTCGCCGAGGTTTTCGAGGCCGTCCAGAGCGAAGGCGCCGTGGCCGGCGTTCATGTCTGTGCCAATACCGAGTGGGCTATTCTCTTCGATGCCGGCGCCGACCTGGTGA